>CAYTVN010000321.1:0-3743 GCA_964441655.1 uncultured Verrucomicrobiota bacterium
ATGGGCATTCCCAGCGGAATTACCGTAATTCTGGGGGATGCTTATTCGGGGCGTACGGAACTGATGAAGGCTCTGGCCGCGGGCATCTACAATCATGTGCCGGGCGATGGCCGCGAGCACGTGGTCTCCATGCCGGATACGGTGTATGTCGCGGCCGAGGACCGGCGCAGCGTGCAGCGCGTGGATATTTCCGCCTTTGTGCGCGAGAATCCTGCGGGCCGGGATGTGAAGCAATACACCACCTCCCATGCCGACCCCTGTGCGGCCCAGGCCGCGGCCACCGCGGAAGCGCTGGAAATCGGGGCCCGCGCCCTCTTGTTTGATGAGGCGGATTCCAATTCGGGTTTCCTCTGTCTCGACTCCCGGCTCAAGGGGTTTTCCTCCAGCGCCGATGTGCATTTTATTCCGCTCTCCGCCCGGGCCCGCCAGATTGCGGACGAACTGGGCGTTTCGCTCGTGGTGGCGGGTGCCTCATCGGTCACCGAATTCATCCCGGTGGCGGATACGGTGTTGCGAATTGATAACTTCAAAATCAGCGACGTCACCCGCGAGGCCAAGCAACTGGCCATCCAGATGAACGACTTGCAGGCGGATCGGGCGGATGTGGCCGGGCTGGCGGAACGCTCCCGTTGGGTGGTGCCCAGCAGTATTGATCCCAGCCAGGGTCGCCACGACGCGGTGATTGTAGCCGCATCCACCGAGCTATTGCATTTTGGCGGATGCGATCTGGATTTGCGCGGTATTGTGCAGCTTGCGGATGCCCACCAGACCTCGACCATCGGACTGGTGCTCTACTATGCCAAAACCCGGTACATGGATGAGGGACGCCCCATCCGTGAAATCCTGGACCTGGTGGACCGTGACCTCAGCACGGAAGGATTGGAGTGTCTGAGTCGCGAATTGCGCGGCGACCTGGCCCGTCCCCGCCGCTATGAAATTGCCGCCGCCCTGAACCGCCTGCCCACCCTGCGCATCTCCCGCGTATCCACCTGACCGGAGGCCGATGTGAAGCTCGTGGTGCAGCGCGTGCGCCGAGCCGCGGTGCGGGTGAACGGGGAGACCATAGCCGCCATGGATCGGGGTCTGTTCATCCTGTGCGGGGTGGCCCGCGGTGACACCCTGGAAGATGCAAAGTACCTGGCCCGGAAGACCGTCCCTTTGCGCGTCTTTGACGATGCGGCGGGCAAAATGAATTTGTCCACCGGCGAAGTCGGCGGGACTTTTCTGGTGGTCAGCCAGTTTACCCTTTATGGCGATTGCACCAAGGGGAACCGTCCCAGCTATATCGAAGCCGCGTCGCCCGAGGAGGGCCAGCGCGGTTATGAGGCCTACGTGGCGGCTCTGCGTGCCTTGGGGGTGGATGTGCAAACCGGCCAGTTTCGCGCCATGATGGAAGTGGAGCTTGTTAACGACGGACCGGTCACCCTGATTCTGGAGAGTTGTGGACGCGTTGCATCCTGACCGGCGCCCGCCGGCTGGGGCGCGCCGTTTGCGGGCTCCTTTTTTGGCCCAAATGCTGCTGGCTGCCTCGATCTGCTGGGCGCAGTGGGACTCCACCCCGCCACCGCCCGCCACCGAGACGGCGACCATCCGTACCGTATTCAGTACCTCCCGTCGTTTTGTCATCAGCGGTTTCCCGCCCGCCGCTGCCGCCGATCTCGCACGCTGGACCGAGGAGGTGGCGCAGCGCTTGGAGGAGCTTCTGGGGACCTGTCCATGGGAGCGGGGCTGGTATGTGGAGCTTCAGGGTGTTCCGGGGTCGCAGGTGTCGCGGGCCCAGGGCTGGGTGGATGGGATGCTGCAACAGAGGTTGATCCTGGGGCGCGGCGACGAACTCGATCAGGAAGATGCGCTGGAGGGGCTGGTCTGGCTGCTATTGAACCGGTGGCCCATCCAGCGGCAATCCGGGGCCGATCGCACGCGCGAGCTGGCCACGGTGCCGGATTGGTTGTCCGTGGGTGTGGCCCAGAATTTATATGCCGAGCTGCGCGCCCGTAATGCCGCCACCATCCAGACGCGCTGGCGGGAAGACCGCCTGACCGCCTGGCCCGAACTGGTGGAGGGTGAATTTATGCCTGCCGGCCGGTGGGCGGCCAAGGCCGAAGCCGGTCTCTTTGTTGCCTGGTTGCTGGAGCGGCGCGCCCGCCTTGACACCCTATGGGAGAAGTGCGCCCACGGTCATCGCATGAATGCGGATGAAGTGGCGCAACACGTGATAGGGGTCGCCAATCGGGCGGAAGCCACATCGGCCTGGGAAGTCTGGCTGGCCGCCCAGCAAGATCGCAAGCGGGTGGTGACGGGCGTGGATCTGGAGCAGGTGGCGGAATTCGATGCCTTGTCACGGATCGAAGACCCCGAATTACAGGCGGTTCAGGCAAATGTGCGCGCTCCTCTGACCCTGGCCGATCTGATTGCCCTGCGCCGGTCGCCCTGGGTGCCTGCCCTGGCCACACGGCGGGGCTGGCAGATGCAGATGGCCATGTTGGGGCGGGGGGCCGAGTGGCAGGCCGTAGCCCAGCGCTATTTGCATTTCCTGGATGCCCTGGCCGGGCGCGGAAAAGGCTATCGGGGCGGCCTGTTCGGGCGCGGTGCGTCGTCACGTCAGCTACAGGCCCTGCTTGTGGAGGCGGATGAGGCGCGCGAGCGTTTGCGGCGGGAGATTCAAGCTCGGACGGCCTATCTGGATGCGGAGGAACTGAGCCGTCACGCAAACGGTGTTGATGCAGAAGTGAAGGGCTATCTGGATGCCATCGAACAGCAGCAGGCGGAAGAATCGCCATGAGTTTGGCGTGACCCTGCGCCGGAGAAACGTTAGGTTGTCAGCCCATTCATCACGGGACCCATGAAGAAATCAATTACACGCAAAACGACGGTTGGTGTTGTGGATACCGACGTGCTGGCCTTCACCGCCGGCAAGGATGTGCAGCTGGATCTGGTGTTGGCCGAGGCGGACTGCCTCGGCTCGGCGGCTCATGTGATCATGCTAAGTCGCATGCCCATGAAACCGGCCCTGTTTAGCGCCACCGAGTGTCGGGAGGTGCTGGGCGTGCTGGGCGAAATTGCCCGGTCGGCGCGGGCGGGTAAATTTAAAATTCGGCTCGAAGACCAGGACGTGCATCTGGCGGTGGAGCGAACCTTGACCGTGCGGCTGGGCGATCTGGGCAAGCGGGTGCATACCGGGCGAAGCCGCAACGATCAGGTGGCCTTGGATTTGCGTTTGTATGCACGTGGCGAGTTGGTGAGCGCGCTGGAAGAAACCGCTGCCCTAGCCTTGGCGCTGCTAGCCTTTGGCAAGCGCCACCAGCGGATACCCATGGTCGGTCGTACGCATATGCAGCCCGGCATGCCCAGTTCAGTGGGGCTGTGGGCCACCGCCTTTACCGAGGAACTGACGGACGGACTGGCCCTGCTGCGCGGAGCCTATGCCATCAACAACCGGTCCCCGCTGGGGTCCGCGGCCAGTTATGGTGTGCCGCTCCCCATCGACCGCCAATTGGTGGCTGATCTGCTCGCGTTGGATGGGCCCTGCCACAACGTGCTCTATGCCAATAACAGCCGGGGCCGGGTGGAATCCATCATCCTGTCCGCCCTGGCCCAGATCATGTTGACCCTGTCCCGCCTCGCGCAGGATCTCATGCTGTTCACCATGCCGGAGTTTGCCTATTTCATTCTGCCTGAGGCCTATTGCACCGGCAGCAGCATCATGCCCCAGAAAAAGAATCCAGATGTCCTGGAACTGGTAC
>CAYTVN010000322.1:0-3699 GCA_964441655.1 uncultured Verrucomicrobiota bacterium
CGTTTAGGGGTGAAATAAACCCCGCTGGTATAGGGATGACCCTCCTCCGGGTCAAGGCGAACCGGCATCGGGGTTTCCCTGTATTTTGGCGTTCCGGCCACCCGACGGCCCGGAATTTCCAATCGTTGGAACTTCGGAAATGGCCATTTTCCAATCGTTGGAACTTTTTCGCGCGGGTAGACCCCTCGATCTTACCGGCCCGCCGCCCAGCGCCGCGCAAACAGCGGTAGTTCAGGATCGCGGGCACCCATGCCGAGTACCGCGTCACCCGGCTGCGCGTCGGCCAGACGTTCCGCCAGCGCCGGATAATCCGGCACCGCCTCGGCAGGAACACCCCGGGCTTGCAGCAGGACGGCAAACTCCTCCGCCGTGATGGTCTTGTTGGCCGTGCCGCCCGCGTAGAACACGGGCAGCAGATACAGCCGGTCGCCCGGCTTGCAGACCGCGGCAAAACTGTCCGCCAGCTCGTCCTTCATCAGGGCCAGCGGAGCAAAGCCGTGCGGACGCCAGTAGCCGTGGACGTGGCGCGCCGTCTCCGCCACCGCGCGCCAGGAGGCGGCAATCTTGGCCGGGTTGTGCGCGTAGTCGTCAATCACCACCACCCCGTTGCGCTCGCCCACCCGCTCCAGCCGGCGATGCACCCCGCGGAACGTGGGCAGCGCGGCCGCCACCCGGTCCAGGTCCGCGCCCAGCACCTCGCACATGGCCACAGCCAGCGCCGCATTCTCCGCGTTATGCCGCCCTGGCAGGCTCACCACAAAATCGCGACCCGCCCACCGGAACGCCCACCGCCCGCCGGCAATCCACGGCTCAACCTCCACGTCGGTTGTCTTGATATCAAGACTTCGCCCCACCCCGGGCCCGGCCACCATGGTGCCGCGTACCTGGCCGGCGAAGGTGCGGAAAAGTTTTTGCACTTCCGCCAGCTCGAAGTGGTCCTTCGACACGTTGGAAAGGATGGCGTGCTCGGGGTGGAAACGCAGCAGGGAGCGGTCGCTTTCGTCCGCCTCCAGCACCCACAGGTCACTCGCGCCCCGCCGCACGTTGCCCAGCCGGTTCGAACCCGACCAGTCCAGCACCACCCCGCCATTTACCACCGTGGGATCGAGTCCCGCCTGCTCCAGCAGGAAGCCCAGCAGGCCGGTGATGGTCGTCTTCCCTGCCGTGCCGGTCACCGCCACCACCCGCTTCCCCGCGGCCAGCCGGGCCAGCATTTCTGCGCGATGTACAATCTCCACGCCCAACCGATTCGCCGCCGCCACCTCGGGATTGTCCTTTTCGATGGCCGTGCTGACGGCCAGAGCGGTGGTCTGCGCGGTCAGCGCGGAGCCATCCTGCGGAACCAGCGTCACGCCCTGCCGCTGCAATTTCTGCAACACCTCCAGGACCAGACCCTGATCATGCGAGCGGTCAGAGCCGGTCACCGCCCAGCCTTGATCAAGCAGCGCCTCGGCCAGCGCGCTCATACCGACCCCGGCCACTCCGGAGACGTGGATGTGCGGTTTATCGGGCATGGGGCGGTCGTCCTTCCTGAGGTTTCACCACGCGGCGATGCTCTTTGCCCGCCCCAGCCGCAGGCGCAGCTGTCGGAGGTGCGGCGGGCTTCGGCGGATGACCGGGAGGGGGCTTGGCTTCCGGTACTTCCACCGCGCCCGGCTCCACCCGGAATTCGCCGTTCAGACCGCCGCCCTCCTCCACCATCAGGTGCGCGCCCTGCAGCTTGCCGCGGAAATGGCCGCCGGGGAAAACGGAAAGCAACCCGCTGCAGGCCAGATCCACCTTCAACTCGCCGTAGACATCCACATTTCGAAACAGGACCTTGCCCTTCCACTCCACCGTGGCCCCCGCGGCGACACGCAAATCCGTGGCGACGATCTGTTCCTGGACCCACGCGGAACCCGGCTCAAGCTCAACCCGGCGGAAAGCCTTGATGTGACCGCCTTCCATGCGGCCGGCCAGGATGACATCGCGCCCGATCAGCGAGCCACCCTTGAGCACGGCCTGCGGTCCCACCCGGATGTTGCCGGTGGTGGTGATGTCGGCGGTGGATTCGCCGTCCACCTCGAAGTCCTTTTTCTCCAGGATGGTGCGGCACTTCGCGCAATACAACGTCTGCACCTGGCCCGTGATCTGGAAGGTGTAGCCGCAGTTATAGCAGAAGATCTCGTTCTTGCTGGGCAGCGCGGTACGCCCGATGCGCGCGGGCGCTTTCTCGACCGGCGGCGGCGGGGCCGACGCGGGCGGCGCCGCGGCAGCGGGCTTGGGCTCGTGCCCCTCCGCCTTGGCGTGGCGGACGGCTTTCACCAGGGAAAAGCCGTCCACCTCGTTGGATTTTCGCAACGCGGCCAATGCCGTCTCCGTGCGCGCTTAGCGGCGTCCGAAGAAGGAGCCGCTGCCATCCTTGGCGGGCGGCGGTTCAGCTGACGTCGCGGGTGCCGCGTTGCCAGCTGCGCCAGACCCGGCGGGATTCACTTCGGAACGGCCGATGAAGGTCACGCCGTCTTCCACCGCGAGCCGCTTGGCCGCAATGTCCCCGTTCACCTTGGCCGTGGACTTCATATCAATCTTGTCCTTGGCCGTGATGTTGCCGTTGATGGTGCCTTCGATGGTCACAGTGTTGACCGTAATGTTGCCCTTGATGACGGCGCTTTTGCCGATGATGGCGTCGGAGGCGCAGATGAGGTCGCCCTCGAGTTTGCCATCGATGCGCACCGAGCCGTTGCTTTTGATGGTGCCGGTGATCTGTACGTCCGCCGCAATCAGTGACTGCGAATTCGGTTCATTGGCCATGGTCATTCTCCCTTTGCTTCATTCATCTTGCTGAAATTTTACTCACCGCAGAGACGCCGAGTACGCAGAGAAGATGGCCATCCGTCCGCAGCCCATAACATCACACCCGCTTAACTCAGCGTCCTCTGCGCATCTGCGGTGAATCTTCCTATCACCTCACGGATACTGCCCGGGCCGGTCCAGTCCCATATTTTCCGGGAAGCCCATGATCAGATTCATGTTCTGCAGCGCGCTGCCCGCCTGGCCCTTCATCAGGTTGTCGATGTGCGAAATGACCCGCAGTTTGTTGGTCCGCACATCCACATCCACGATCAGGTTACAGTAGTTGCTGCCCCGCACGCTGGAGGTGCCGATGGTCGCGGTCCGGTCGTACACCCGCACGAAGCAGTTGCCCTTGTGATAGTCCTGGTACGCTTCCAGCGCCGACTCCGGAGTCACGCCCGGTTGCAGGGTGCCGTACAGGCAGGACAGGATGCCCCGGCAGGCCGGCACCACCTGGGTGGTGAACAGGATGTTGATCTGCTGGCCCGCGATCCGCCGCAATTCCCGCTCCACCTCCACCACGTGCTGATGACCGGTGAGCCGGTAGGCGTTCATGTTGTCGTACCGCGCCGGATAGTGGAAGGTCGCAGCCGGTTTCTTGCCTGCGCCCGACACCGCGCTCTTGCAGTCGCAGATGATGCTGTCGAACTGGACCAGCTTGTGCGCGATGGCCGGCGCCAGGCCGATCTCCACCCCCACCGCAAAGCAGCCGGGATTGCCGATCAGTTTGACGGACGGGTTGATCTGGCTCCGCCGCAGTTCCGGAACGCCGTACATGGATTGGGTGAGCAGGTCGGGCGCCTTGTGCTCGGTGGGCTTGCCCAGCCGCCGCGCGTACTCGGCGTATTCCTCCACGGTCTGGAACCG
>CAYTVN010000323.1:0-3694 GCA_964441655.1 uncultured Verrucomicrobiota bacterium
GTGGTCAAGGGCCTGAACATCCAGGACCCGTCCCGCGCGGCTCAACTGTCGCGCCGCACCCAAGCCGGACTGGAAGCAGCCCCCGCGCCGGAATACACGCCGCGCACTTCACCCAGCCGGCCCTGGAAACGACGCGGGCTGTTCGGCTTTTTGCTCCGGTCCCGCGACCGTATCCGCTATGCCAACCCGCCAACCGACCCCCATTCATGATTAACGTTCTGTCCGCACCTGACCTTGTATGAAATCCAAACGTGTACCCCGCGAACGCGGACATCTGCTGCCCAGCGTACCCCTGCCCGTGCCCTATGGCGCCCACGTGGTCGAAGATGGCGTGCAGTTCACCCTGTTCAGCCGCCATGCCACCCGGGTCTGGCTGATGCTGTTTGACGCCCCGGACGCCGCGGAGCCGGTGGAGGAGTTCGAGCTGACCGAGGAGCAGAATCGCATCGGCGACATCTGGCACGTCCACGTGCGGACCGCCAAGGTGGGCCAGTATTACCTGTACCGCATGGAAGGCGCCAGCCCGGCCGGCCACAAGAGCTTCTTTCATCCCGAGCAATGGCTGCTCGATCCATACGCCCAGGCCGTATCCCGCCCCGCCGGTTGGGGCGATGCCAGCGGACTGGCCCCCGGTCAGCCTGCGCGCCACGGGCCCCAGGTGCCCAAAGCCATCATCGTGCGCGATGAGTTCGACTGGTCGGGCGACCGCACTCTGCGCCACCCCCTGAACGAAATCGTCATCTACGAAACCCACCTGCGCGGTTACACCGTGCATCCCTCCTCCGGGGTGAGCCATCCCGGCACCTACCAGGGTTTCCAGGAAAAGATTCCCTACCTGCAACGGCTGGGCATCAATGCCGTGGAATTCCTGCCCATCCAGGAATTCAACGAGATGGAGTACGTCCAGGAGAACATGAAGCGGAAACATCTCCGCAATTTCTGGGGCTACAGCACCCTGGCCTTCTTCGCCCCCAACGGACGCTACGCCAGCGCCGGGACCCACGGCCAGCAGGTCCAGGAGTTCAAGAAAATGGTAATGGCCCTGCATCAGGCCGGCATCGAGGTGATATTGGACGTGGTCTACAACCACACCGCGGAAGGCGGCGACGGCGGGCCCACCTACTCCTTCCGCGGCATCGACAACTCCATCTACTACCTGATGAACGAAAGCGGCACCCACTACCTGAATTACAGCGGGTGCGGCAACACGGTGAACAGCAACCACCCGGTGGTGCGCGACTTCATCCTGAACTGCCTGCGTTACTGGGTCCTGCACATGCACGTGGACGGTTTCCGCTTCGACCTCGCCTCCGTTCTGACCCGCGGCCGCGATGGAGCCCTGCTGCCCGACCCGCCCATCGTCGAGCACATCGCGGAAGACCCCGCCCTGCGCGACACCAAAATCATCGCCGAAGCGTGGGACGCGGCCGGGGCCTACCAGGTGGGCAGTTTCCCCAGCGACCGATTCTCCGAATGGAACGGGCGCTACCGCGACGACATGCGCAAGTTCTGGCGGGGCGACGCCGGCCTGCTCGGCACGTTCGCCACCCGGCTGGCGGGCAGCGCGGATCTCTACGACCGCGACGGCCAGTCGCCCCTCAAGAGCATCAATTTCATCACCTGTCACGACGGCTTCACCCTGGCCGACCTGGTGACCTACGAACGCAAACGGAACGAGGCCAACGGCGAGGACAACCGGGACGGTGAGCAGCATAATCTCGGCCGCATCTACGGGGCGGAGGGACCGACGACGGATGCCCATATCAACGCCCTGCGCAAACGCCAGCAGAAGAATCTGCTCGCCACACTGTTCCTGTCCCAGGGCGTGCCCATGCTGCTGGCCGGCGATGAATTCAGTCGCTCCCAGCAGGGCAACAACAACGCGTACTGCCAGGACAACGAAATCGCCTGGGTGGATTGGTCCCTGCTGAAGGAGCACACCGACCTACAGGCGTTCGTGAGCGAACTGATCCGCTTCCGTAAAAACCACGCGGCCCTGCGGCGCCGCCGCTTCTTCACCGGGAAAAATTGCGGGCCCGCGCACGACATCGTCTGGCACGGACGCGAAGGCCGCGAACCGGAATGGCATCACGACCACGCCATCGCCTGCCTGCTCCCCGGCTACCGGGCCTGCACCGGCGCCGAGGAGGATGGCGACTCCCTGTTCCTCATCTTTAACGCAGCTGACAAGCCGGCCACCTTCCATCTTCCGCCCGCCCCCGGCAAACCGTGGCGCATCGAACTGACCACCCAGCTTGCCGAACCGGACTGGATCCGCGCCAAGGGCCACGTGACGGTGGAGGCCCGCTCGGTGTGCGCCTTCGTATCACCGCTGGTCAACCCGGCCAAAAGTTGAACCGCTACCGTGCCGGATTTCGATTTTCAAAGGGAGGGACCGAATCCGCCACGGTTCGGTCCGATGATCGCCGCGGACCGCACGTCCCCGCGGAGGGGCCGATGCTGTCCCTCCCGGGCTCTGCCGAAATCCCGCCGATTTCATTCAACGCCGGTTGCGCTTGCGTGTCCATGTAACCGACGTACATTGGATGACCTAAAGGAACACGACCATGATAGATCCTCTTTATTGGATGTTGGCTTTGCCGGGCATCGTGCTCTGCATGGTGGCTTCGATGATGGTGAAGAGCACCTTCAAGAAGTACGCCCAGATCGGCGCCCGCTCCGGCCTGACCGGCGCGGAGGCGGCCCGCCAGATGCTGCATGCCCAGGGCGTGGATGACGTGGAAATCAGCGAAACACAGGGTTTCCTTTCCGATCACTACAACCCCAAGACCCACTCGCTTCATCTGTCTCCCGATGTATTCCACGGCCAGAGCCTGTCCGCCCTCGGCGTGGCCTGCCATGAAGCCGGACACGCCCTGCAGCAGGCGCAAGGCTACGCGCTGATGGGCCTCCGCGCCACCCTGCTGCCGGTCACCATTGTCGGCCAGAATATCGCGCCCATCCTGTTCGCCATCGGATTCGGCATGAACTCCATGGGCCTGGTGAAACTCGGCGTGCTGCTGTTCGGCGCCGCGGTGCTGTTTTCAATCATCACGCTGCCCATCGAATGGGACGCCAGCGCGCGCGCCAAACGCTACATCACCGATGCCGGGATCGTAACCGAAGCCGAGTATCCCCACGCCGCCAAGGTGCTCAACGTGGCCTTCCTGACCTACGTGGCCGGCGCCATCACCGCCGTGATGCAGTTGATGTACTTCCTGATCCGGTCCGGCCTGCTCGGCGGACGACGCCACGACTAGGCGCGGTCTGCCGGGCCAGCCAGTCCAGAAAGGCAGGTTGCCCGGAGGCGATGGTCACCGCCACCACGCAGGGCACTTCGTAGTCATGTAATTCACACACCCGCTTTTGCAGGCGCGGGAACAACGCGGCGCGCGTCTTGGCCAGCACGGCAATCTCGCGCCCCCGCTGCACGCGCCCCTGCCAGCGGTAGACGGAGGTGATGGGGCCCAGGATATTGACGCAGGCCGCCAGTTGCTCCTCCACCAGCGCATCGGCAATCCGCTTGGCCTGCGCTGCGGTCCGGGCGGTCAGATACACCAGCACCAATCGTTGTTTCACGGCCAGGCCCTCCAGTTTAGAGCAGATTAAATTGATCTGTAGCCGGTATTTTTCATCTCACAAAGGCGCAAAGACGCAGAGTTTGGGTGTGTCAACCTCCACCAAAATACTTGGC
>CAYTVN010000324.1:0-3651 GCA_964441655.1 uncultured Verrucomicrobiota bacterium
GAAACGGTGAATGCCCTGGAGCTGGTGCGGCAATTGTTCGCGGCCGGCTGCCTGCAATCCGCCTACTGGCACCGGTTCGCCCTCACCGTGCACAGCCCGGCCTATGAGCAGCGCCAGGCGCTGGGCCTCCGCATCGGGCGAAAATGGAAAGGCCCGTTCGCGCAAAATGAGATCCCCTTCACCGATCGTACCGGGGTGGATCACGATGCGCTGGGACGCGGCCTGCGCAAGGCGCTCTACAACTTCATGCACGGGGTGGGCCTGGATCAGGAGGTGCGCAGTTGGTTCGAAGGAAAGGTGCCGCGCACCACCCTGAAGCCCGACTTCATTGAGCGGGCACTGCGGCCAACCTGATCGCTACTCCAGCGAGGTGATGCCTTCGCGGATGGCATACTTGGTCAATTCGGCCACTCCGTTCAGGTTCAACTTCGCCATCATGTTCAGCCGGTAGGTTTGCACCGTCTTGATGCTGATGCGCATGGCCGCGGCGATTTCCTTGGTGGACCTGCCCTCCGCCATACGCTGCAGGGCTTCCCGTTCCCGCGGGGTCAAGGCAGCGAAGACCGATATTTTCTCGGCATTCGGGGTTGAGCGCACAAACCCGTCCACCACCTCGCGGGTTACTTCGGGACTCAGATACGTTCGCCCGGCCAGCACTTCGCGAATGGCACGCGCCAGCTCTTCGTAGGCCGAGTGCTTCAGGACATAAGCGGAGGCGCCAGCCTTCAACATCTCGCTGACATAATTTCGGTCCCCGTGCCCGGACAGGGCAACCACCTTCATGGCCGGATGGGCCCGCAACAGGTAGCGTGTTGTGTCAATGCCGTTGAGGCCCGGCATACTGACATCCATCACCACCACGTGGGGTCCACAGCGAGCGGCCAAGGTGATGGCCTGCCGACCGTCCTCCGCCTCCCCCACCACAGTAAAGCCGGATTCTCGTTCCAGCAGGGACTTGAGCCCTTCCCGGATCATCTGGTGATCGTCGACGATCAAAAGCTTGACGTTCATGTTTGTCGCTTGAAGCTTATTTTAGTTCACTAGGGACCGTGGTCAAGCAAGTTGCCAATACTTGTTATGGATACGGCGGTCCGGACAGGCAGCGGAGCGCACACGCGTCATGAAAACCCCGGAACAGGAAATGCAGGAACGGGTGATGCTGACCCTGGACACCATGAACGAGGGGATCTGGGATTGGCCGGACGTCACGGTGCCCCGCTTCTGGTGGTCGCACCGCTACTACGAAATCATAGGCTATTCGCCGGACGAGTTGGAGCCAACCCTGGACTCGGTTCTTCGCCTCGTGCACCCGGACGATGTGGAGCGTCTGCGGGCACAGATACAGGCCAATCTACAGCAGTCGGAGCCGGTGGATGTGGAATATCGTATCATCACGAAATCCGGCGAATGTCGCTGGCTCCTGGGCCACGGGAAGGTGATTCGCAACGAGGCGGGCGTCATCTCCAGGATGCTCGGCACCGTACGCGACATTACAGCCCGGAAACGGGTGGAGGACGCGCTGAAGGAAAGCCAGGAGCGGCTCAACCACGCCATTGAAGCCACGGACGAAGGCTTGTGGGATTGGCCGGATGTGAGCCAGCCCTACAATTGGTGGTCGCCACGCTTCTTCACCCTGCTGGGCTATCAACCAGGTGAAATTGTTCCTTCCCCGGACAACTTCATGGCTCATATACATCCGGATGATGTGGCGCGCATGCACACCGAGTTGGCAGAACGCATGCAGTCCACCCAGCGTTTTCGATCGGAATATCGAATTCGCACCAAATCAGGGGCCTACCGGTGGTTTGTATCGCGTGGCCAGTTGTTTCCCGGTCAACCGGGGCAGCCCACCCGCATGTCCGGCTCCATCCAGGACATTACGGAACTCAAAGATTCCTTGGCCGCCCGGCGGGCCAGCGACGAACATTACCGCGAATTGATCGAGCATCTCACCGTGGCGGTGGTGGTGCACGAGCCGGATTCGCGCATCCGGTATGCCAACCCCATCGCCTGCCGACTGCTGGGGTTGAGCCTGGACCAAATGTTGGGCAAGGATGCGATGGACCCGGACTGGTATTTCTTCCGGACCAACGGCGAGCGCGTCCCCCTGGCTGACTATCCGGTCATGCGGGTTCTGGCCACCGGTCAACCCGTTTACAATCTTATTGCCGGCATCAACCGGCCGCTCACCGGGGACGTGGCCTGGGGCTTGATCAACGCTTTCCCGGAATTTGATGACCAGCATCGCCTGGTGCAGATCGTGGTCACCTTCAGCGATATTTCCGAACGGATACAGACTGAGAAGGCCTTGCAGCGCTCGGAAACCAAATACCGCTTGCTGCATGAAAGCATGCGGGATGCGTATGCCCAGACGGACATGGAAGGCCGGATCATTGACACCAACTCCGCCTTTCGTAGCTTGCTCGGTTACAGCATGGAGGAGCTCCAGCAGCGGACGTTTTATGCGTTAACCCTTGCGAAGTGGCACGCCTCCGAGCGCAAGATTATCGCCGAACAGGTTCTGCTCCGCGGCTATTCCGATGTGTACGAAAAGGAATATCAGCGGAAAGACGGCACGATCGTCCCGGTGGAATTGCGAACGGTGCTCATGTTGGATGAAGACAAACGGCCCGTCGGCATGTGGGCCCTGGTGCGGGACATCACAGAGCGGAAGAAGATCGAGCAATCGCTGCAGCAGGCTAAAATCGAACTGGAGGAGCGGGTAGCCGACCGCACGGCAGATCTGCGCTATACCAATCAGCTTTTGCGTGACCTCACCTCCTCGCTGCTGGCCAGCGAGGATGAAGAGCGCCTGCGCATCGCCCAGTTGGTTCATGATTCAATCGTACAGACCCTGTCCCTGGCCCGTATCCGGTTGGGCTCGACCAGCCAAATCCTGCGTGATGCACAGCTGGACGAGGAGTCGCAGGAGGTGAACCAAATCCGCGACCTGCTTCGGGATGCCATCGGGCAAAGCCGCTCGCTGGTCTCCGACCTTGCCCCACCCATCCTTTACGAGGTGGGACTGCTGCCGGCCTTGCAGGATCTGGCCACACGATTGGCCCAGGAACACAAAGTCGCCATCTCTGTGCAGGTGCATTCTCCACACCCGCCGCTCGACCATAAACACCGCGGGCTGCTTTTCCAGTGCACGCGCGAGCTGTTGTTGAACGCCATCAAACATGCCCAAACCTATTCCTTCGATGTCATTCTGAACGGTGATAAATATTGGGCCACCGTCACCGTGGAAGATCACGGCCAGGGGTTCGATGTGCATAATCTGCATGCCAAGCGCCAGAATGACGGAAACGGCTTCGGACTATTCCACATCCGCCAACGAGTCGAAGGACTGGGCGGCACGATGAATATTGAGTCCGCCCCCAAAAAAGGCACCCGGATCACCTTGTGTATTCCGCTCGGAAACCCGCCGGGATCGCCCGACTCCGCGACCCGTTCGATCTAAGGTTTTTGGAAGTCCTGGTTGCGTTTTGACCGCTGGTTCAAGCTGAATTCTTGCCGTACGGTAATTGGTATCAGGCAAAGGACACCGTACATCAGCCCATGACTATCAACGATCCACGAGCGACCTTGCATGGTGCAGGCTCAGAATTCACTGACGCACGGGAACGGCATCTGTTTTTGCTGCGTTAC
>CAYTVN010000325.1:0-3648 GCA_964441655.1 uncultured Verrucomicrobiota bacterium
CGAATTCATCCCGCAGGCGGCGGATCAGGAGAAGGAAACAGGTGCACGGACGGAGGCCATGGCCAACGCTCTGTCCGCGGCCGCGCGTAGCGGGCAACCGGTGCCTCCGCAATTTGCGGAAGTGGCCAAGGCGGCGGCGGCGGCCACCGAAAAGGCCCGCAGCGAATTGGCGCAGACGATGGCCGGCCAATCTCCGTCCGCCGGGAACAAAACGCTGGGCCAAAGCGCCACGGTGATTGAAACACCCGCGCCGGGCCGACCCGATTCGGGGATGTCGGCGGGCGCCTCTCCATCTTCCCAACCCACGGCCAGCGAAGGTCCTTCGCGGCAGGCCCAGGGGGGTGGTCTGGGCGAGTCCGAGGGCGAGGTGGCCAGTTCGGGTGGCGCGATTAGAAGTGCGCAGGTCGTGTCCGGCCTGAACCCAAGCGAACGCGCGGCGGCGGCCCAGTTGCAGTCCGTCCATCCACCGGCGGAGTTTGCGCCGGAAGTAGGCCAGTACTTCAAGAATCTTGCTGAGGGTGTGACGCCCGGAAATAGTGACTAACGCATCCAGATGCTGGACACCACCAATGGACACGGAAGAACACAGATTCAAGGTTGTGCGGCTGGCGGCGGGATTGATTCTGCTGGCCAACCTCGCTTCGGTGACGCGGGCTGCGGACTACTTTGGTTCCACCGAGCGCCGCGAAGCCGCGTTGATCGGCATTCTTTACGATCTCAAGCAGGACCAGGAACGGCGGCCGAAAAATGCGGATTTCCAGGAGTTGCTCGGCCGTTTTGTGCGCGAAGGGTGGGAGGAGGAAATCCTCAATGACTACTATCGGGCCACCCGTCCGCTCTACACGACCCAGGTGTTTGTGCCGATCATCGGGGCGGACACGGCCCCGCGCGCCTTCGGGGTGGAAGACATCATCCGGCCCCGGCAATGGGTGGTTCATTACAAAGGCCAGGTGCGTCCGCCCCATGCGGGCACCTTCCGATTCGTGGGGCTCTCCGACGACCTGCTGGCTGTGGCGGTGAACGGGAAAACGGTGTTGATTGGTGAGCACGGTGGTTCGCGGCTCAAGAACCATGGCTGGCGTGAGGCCCCGCGAGACCAGATCAGAACGGGCTCCGGCCTGGCGGTGGCTGGCGACTGGTTTACCGCGCGGGAGGGGGAGGTCATCGATCTCGATGTGGTCATCGGGGAGCGGCCGGGCGGTCAATTCGCCGCCTGGCTGATGATCCAGCAGCAGGATGTTGTCTATGGGAAAGATGCGGACGGGAAAGATATTCTACCGGTGTTTCAGCTGGCCCCAGCCGAAGTTCCCGGGCGTGAGGCCTGTGCCCGGCCGGCCCAGCCGGATGAGCTGTGGAGTGGCGTGCAGTAAGCGGGAAGATATTGCCTGATGGTCGGGATGCGGACGCCGCGTGGCCGGCGCCAGTTCGGTGGCTTCCGTACCGGGTCTCACGTCTCGAGAGATGTGTATGATTGGGTGTTGAATATCACGCCGCTCGGGCCATTGTCGGCAAGCAGCGCCGGAACCAGCACTCCCGGCAGAACCGTTTCCACGGCCAGGGGCGCCTCCGGCCCGCCCATGTCGGTGCGCAGCCAGCCGGGGAAAAGCCCGTTCACCAAAACGTTGGAGCCGCGCAATTCCCAGGCGAGGTCGAGGGTATACTTGTCCAGCGCCGCCTTGGAAACCCCGTAGGGAGCCAGACTGGGCGTGTTCGCGATATCGGACGAGATGTTGATGATGCGACCGAAACCGCGCTGCTTCATGCCGGGCGCCAGAACTTGGCATAGACGGATGGGCGCCCACACATTGACCTGGAAGACCAGTTGCCATTCCGCCGGGCTGAGGTTCCAGATGGGTTTCCAGACGTTCATAATGGCGGCGTTGTTGTAGAGAATATCCGGCGCCGGGCCGGCCTGTAGCTGCTGCAACACGGAATCCACGCCTTCCGGTTGGGCCAGATCGCCTGCGACGGTCCGGACTTCGATGCCGTGCCCGGCCACGGCTTCCTGGGTGTCGCGCAGGTGCTCCAGCGCACGACCGTGCAGAATGAGATGGCAGTGCCGTTGCGCGAGACCGAGGGCGATCTGCCGGCCGATGCCACGGCTGGAGCCGGTTACCAAGGCCCACTTTCCAGAGAGCGATGTTACGAGACGGGGTGGAACGGTGGTGTTCATTGTTCTATTTGCTCAAGGTTGTTATCCAACAAACGCACGGGCCCACTTTCCACGGAAACGCGCCGCGTTACAACTCGATCTCACTCCGGATGAACAGAGCGGTGTCCGCGTCGTGCAACGCCCACCGCTCGGTCGCGGCGTCCGGCGGGCCGGTCCGTATCGGCGTTGTCTCCGCATCTACTATACATAAAGCGATCTTTCGCTCGGTGGGTAAGGCGGGGAAAATACGATGGGGGACATGTCGGGTTGCCGTCTGACCATGTCCGGCTAAGGGAAACCAACATGAAGATAGTACGTTTGGTCCTGCTCGTCCTCGGTCTCGCCCACGGCGTTTCTGCCGCCACCAATTTCATGGCGAATCCCCTCTTTGATCAGGGAGTGGATGGGCTCCAGGGTTGGGAGGCGTTCTATAACGCGGCTGGTGGCGGTTCGTTGGCTCCCTCGAATTTTGTCACGGTCAGCAGCGGTGTCGCTCTGGTACGCGGATATGGCTGGACGAACATCGGCGAGAAGGCCTTTTACCAGACGTTTACCGTGGCCGGCGGGCTCTTGCCGTCGGGCACCTATCAGTGGTCGGCGCTGATCACCAACCTCACCGATACCGCGGCGGAAATGTTCATCAAGGTGTGGGAGCGTGACAACGATTGGGGTTCTTTTGTGGGCGCGAAGTATCAACACCCGGTGCTCAGCAACGGGGTCATGACCCTGACTTACGAGCATGTTGCCACCAACCTGGTCCAATTTGGATTCCACTGTTATACCACCAATGCGGCCCTCGGCTTTGATATGAGCCAGCCGATGCTGATTCTGCTCGCCGCCTCGCCCTCGGTGGTCACGTCCTCCATCGCCGCCACGCCGGGTGCGGCGCCGGGCGTGAGCATCTGGTCTGAAAGCGGGGTGAGCTATTCCTTGGAGTCCACCCTGGAATTGGCCGCCCAACCGGTGATCTGGCAGCACGTCGATTCCCAGACGGGCACCGGTGGCCTGCTGTTTCTGGGCACCAATGCGCCTGTCCTGGATCGCCGGATTTTCCGGGTGGTAACCCCCTGAGGGCGAGGCCAGCGGGGACGCATGCCACCGCTGGCGTGTTCGTTCGGGCAGGGATCAGCCCAGGTGGACGGCCAGGCGGCTGGCCAGGTCGGCGATGGCCACGCGTTCCTGCTTCATGCTGTCGCGCTCGCGCAAGGTCACGGTCTGGTCGTCCAGAGTTTGGAAGTCCACCGTGATGCCGAAGGGGGTTCCCACTTCATCCTGGCGGCGATAGCGGCGGCCGATGGCGCCGGATTCGTCATAAAAACTCAGCCAGCGCTGGCCGAGTTCCTGGTAGATGGCGCGGGCCTTCTCCACCAACTCCGGCTTGTTCTTCAACAGGGGGAAGATGGCGATCTTAATGGGCGCCACCTTGGGGTGGAAGCGCAGCACGGTGCGCACCTCTTCCTTGCCCTTTTCGTCCGGAGCCTTGTCTTCGCTGTAGG
>CAYTVN010000326.1:0-3628 GCA_964441655.1 uncultured Verrucomicrobiota bacterium
CTGCATGCAGTACCACCCGCACGGCGACGCCTCGATCGGGGAGGCGTTGGTGGGGCTGGCCAACAAGCAGTACCTCATCGAAGGCCAGGGCAATTTCGGCAACCTGTTCACGGGCGACGGTGCGGCCGCGCCGCGGTACATCGAGTGCCGCCTGACCGAGCTGGCGCGCAAGGAGTTGTTCTGCGACGAGTTGACCGAGATGGTGTCCAGTTACGACGGGCGCAATCAGGAGCCGGTGGTGTTGCCCTGCAAGCTGCCCATGCTGCTCATGCTGGGCGCGGACGGCATCGCGGTGGGCCTGGCCACCCGCATCCTGCCCCATAATTTCACGGAGTTGCTGGAGGCCCAAATCGCCATCCTGCAGAAGAAGCCGTTCAAGGTGCTGCCCGACTTCCAGCAGGGCGGGCTGATGGATGTGTCGGAGTACGACCGCGGGCAGGGTCGGGTGCGCGTGCGCGCGGTCATCGAGCCCAAGGGCAAGGACGCGCTGGCCATCCGCGAAATCCCCTTCGGCACCACCACCGACACGCTCATCGGGTCCATCGAGGACGCGGCCCGCAAGAAAAAGATCAAGATCAAGTCCATCCAGGACTTCACCGCGGAAAACATCGAGATCGAAGTGCAGCTGCAGCCGGACGAGGACGCGGACAAGGCGATCCAGGCTTTGTACGCGTTCACCCAGTGTGAAGTGGCGCTGAGCAGCAATATCGTGGTCATCCGGGACCGTCGCCCGGTGGTGATGAACGTGGAGGAAATCCTGCGCTATCAGACCGAGCGGCTGGTCACCCTGCTGCGCAAGGAACTGCAACTGGACCGCAAGAAGCAGCTCGACGAACTGCACAACAAGACGCTGGTCCAGATTTTCGTGGAGAACCGCATCTACAAGCGCATTGAGGAATGCCCGACCCTGCCCGAGGTGCAGAAGGCCGTGCTGGATGGGGTGAATCAGTTCCGCCACCTGCTGCGTCGCGATGTCACCGGGACCGATGTCGAGATGCTGCTGGACGTGCGCATCAAGCGCATCTCGCTTTATGACATGTCCAAGAACCGGCAGGAGATCGATGACATCGTCAAGAAGCTGGACGAGGTGGAGAAGAACCTGACCGAGTTGGTGCCGTACACCATCCGCTACCTGCGCGGCCTGTTGCGCAGCTACGGCGAGCAGTTCCCGCGCCGCACCAAGGTGCAGCGGTTCGAGGCGGTGGAGATGCGCGAACTGACGGCCAACGAGCTGACCCTGCGCCACGACAAGGCGGGTGGCTATGTGGGCCACGCGGTGACCGGCGAGGATTTGTTCACCTGCTCGTCGCTTGACAAGGTGATCCTGGTGTGGGGCGATGGCCGCTACAAGATGATGCCGCCGCCGGACAAGCTGTTCGTGGATCAGAACCTGCTGCACTTCAAGTTGTATGACCGGGACAAGGTCATGACCATCGTGTACGTGGCGGGCGGGATCACCTACCTCAAGCGGTTCGCGTTCGGCGGGGCCATCATGCACAAGGAGTACTTGTGCACGCTGCCGGAGGCGAAGGTGCTGTTTTTCTCCGATGCCGACCCGGAGCAGTTGTATGTGGTGTTTGCCCCGGCCAAGAGCCAGCGTATCAACCAGCAGATTTTCCATCCCCGCGACGCCGAAGTGAAGGGCGCCCAGGCGCGCGGAGTGCAGATGACGGTGAAGGAAGTGAAGAGCGTGACGGCGACCAAGCCGCGCAACTGGGACGAGAAGGAAACCTCGCCCAAGGGCTCGTGGATGAAGTTCTAAGAGCCCGCGGAAGGACGCGGAAGTTCACGGAAAGTTTGACCTTCCGTGCATTCCGCGTGTTTCCGTGGGAGAAAAAATACTATGAAATTCAGTGACTATCAGGCGGGGGCGGCGAAGACGGCGGTGTATCCGGGGCGGGGCGAGGGGAACTGGATTTATCCCGCGCTGGGCCTGGCCGGCGAGTCGGGCGAGATTTGCGAAAAAATCAAGAAGGCCATCCGCGACGACGGTGGCAAGATGACCGAGGAGCGGCGCGCCCTGCTGGCCAAGGAGCTGGGCGACGTGCTGTGGTACGTCTCCACCCTGTGCAGCGAGCTGGGCCTTAACCTCGACGAAGTCGCCACCGGCAACCTCGCCAAACTGGCCGCCCGCCAGGCCACCGGCAAGCTGCACGGCAGCGGCGATTTGCGGTAAGCGGGAGGCTTGGATCGGTGTCGCCAGCGCTTCGTGGTTGAGGTAAGCTGAAGAAGCAAAGTAAGGGGGCGCGGAATGAAGGCGGCATCCACGTTTGATTTGACCCGGTTGGGCGCAGGGGAAATCCTGAATACCCTGGCCGAAGGCGCGTACATCACCGACACCCAGCGCCGCATTGTTTTCTGGAACAAGGCCGCGGAACGCATCACCGGTTGGGCGGCGGCCGATGTGGTGGGACGCACCTGTTTCGACAACATCCTGTGCCATGTGGACAAGGATGGCCATGCCTTGTGTGGCAAGGAGTACTGCCCGTTGCACCGCAGCATCGTCACGGAGCGGCCCAGCGAGGCGCCTTTGCTGGTGTATGCCAAAACCCGCAGCGGGCGAAGGCTTCCCGTGGAGGTCACGGTGGCTCCCCTGCGCAATGCGGCGGGCGAGGTGGTGGGCGGAGTTGAATTGTTCCGCGATGCCAGCGAATCCGTGGCTGAGATGGAGCGGGCCAAGGTAATTCAGGAAAATGCCCTGCGCTGTCCCTTGCCCGAGGATCCGCGCATCAGTTTCGAAATCCGTTACATGCCGCGCGATCTGGTGGGTGGCGATTTCTACCGGGTGGAACACACCAGGGGCTCGCGCTATGCGGTGCTGGCGGCGGATGTGGCCGGGCACGGCGTTTCCTCTGCGCTCTACACCATGCAGTTGCGCGCGTTGTGGGAGGATCTGCGCCCCGAGTTTGCGCACCCCGGCCGCATTTTTACCGCCATGAACCGCCGCGTGCGGGCCATCGCGCCGGAGGAGGGCTACTTCGCCACCGCGGTCTATCTTTCCATCGATGCCGCCACCGGGCACATGACCTATGCGCGGGCCGGGCACCCCGCTCCGTTGATCATGCGCAGCAACGGCCTGCACGAATTGATGGAGCAGGGCGATCCGGCGCTGGGCATGGTGGGAGATTTTGAGTACCGGGAATTTCATTCCGAGCTGGCCGCCGGTGATCACCTGCTGGTGTACACCGACGGGGCGGTGGAAATTGACGACAGCAAGGAGCACCAGCTGGGTATTTCAGGCCTGCAAAAGCTGGTGTCACAAAGTTCCCCGGGAGGCGTTCCCGACCTGGTGGTGCTGGAAGAAAAAATGCTGGCCTACAGCGGTTGCGTGCATCTGCCGGATGACATCACGCTGATCCGGGTCAGCCGGGTGTAGGAAAATTTTCGATTTTCGATTTTCGAATTCCGAATTGTGGATGTCGGATTCCGATCCCGATTCAAATCCGCTCTTCGTAGGCTTTCAGGGTCAGCTCCGCGGTGCGTTGCCAGGTGAACTGGCGGGCTCGAATCAAACCGCGCTGCCGCAGGTCGTCGGCCAGGGCGGGCTGGGTCAGTACCTCCACTAATGCCTGCACCAGGTCGGGCCGGATGGCGGGGTCCACCAGGCGCGCGGCATCGTCGGCCACTT
>CAYTVN010000327.1:0-3615 GCA_964441655.1 uncultured Verrucomicrobiota bacterium
ACGAGTGATTTTTATTCCCCAACGCCGCGGTCTGTACTGGGTGCTGGGCCTGGCCCTTTTTGGGTTCGGCCTGTTCAACCTGTCACGCCGCCCTGTCTCCAGTTCGAATACGTCTGCGCATGTGGAGGACATCCATGCGCATGACCACGCCTCAGCCCACGACCAGCAAAGCACGCAGGAAGTGACTCCGCAGAGTCCCGCGTTTGATGCGTTTGCCGAATGGTCCGAACGTTTTGTGACGCAAGGTGCGACAGGGCGCAGCAGTGAACAAATACAGGAGGGCCGCTCCATCGCCCTCGCGCGGCGCGCAGCGCTCAAGGCGTTGATTCAAGTGGACCCCGAAACGGCCCTGGCCCATCGCGTGCCCATGGACGTGCGCGAGCACCTGCCCAAAGAGATTCAGGAATTATTGGAAGAACCCGTCAACACCGCGGGCGTCTACCAGGTATCCATCGCCTGCGGATTTGGCGAGGAAGGACACACGGACGCCGTGGAGCGTTTTGCGCGATGGGCTGATCGCACTGTGCGCGTATTCACCTTTGGCGCGCGCCTCGATGTGGCCACCAAGCAGGTGATGTCGCTGGTGGGCATCGCGGTAGATGATGTGATGGCGCTGGAAGACGTGCCCGTGCGCGTGCTGGAGGCTGACGAAGCCGCGGCGTACGGCGCAGCATCCGGCGCTCTGATGGCCGAGGGCATGGGCGAACGGCGCGTGTTTCATCAGCCCGGCGAAATTTCGGAATGGATGGCCTCCCTGCTCGCTGACGAGGGCGCCCTGGGTCCTGGCGGTGCGGAAGATCCCGCCCCACGCGCGGGGCCCAGCCTGCTGTCCAACTACACGGAAGGCGACAAGCGCCTGCTCTACATTCTCTGCGATTTCCCGAATCTCGCCGGAATCAGTGCCACGCGCAGCGCCATCTCCAACGCCATGAATACGGTGACGTCCTATTTCTACCAGGCGTCTTACGGCAAGATGCGGATGACGCCAACCTATGTGCCGGGCGTGCTGCGGCTCCCGAAAAACGGCGAACTCTATACCAATGCCTTCTCCACCTTGATGGCGGACGCAGAGACGGTTGCGCTGGCCGCGGGCTACAATACCGATGACTATGATTTTTATGTGGTACTGACGCCGGAAAACAGCGGCGCCATCAATTTTTCCTACGCGGGCAAGGCGTGGATCGGCAGCAAGGGCTGCCACCTGGTGGAAGCCAACTACACCTTGCGCACGGCGGGCCACGAACTGGGACATAACTTCGGCCTGCGCCATGCCAACTACTGGCGCACCGATTCGGACCTGCCCGTGGGCCGGGACATGGTGCCGGGTGGTTATACCGGCGATGGCAGCAATGCGGAGTGGATCGAGTACGGCCACCAGTTCACGTTGATGAGCGGACAGGCGGCCGCCTACATGACCCCGGCCGCCCACTTTGCCCCGGTGGAAAAACGGCATCTGGACTGGCTGGACGAGGATGAGGTTCTGCGTGTGACCAATAGCCAGACGGTGCGTCTTTACCGCTACGACCACCCGGATGCGCTGGAAGTCCCGCAGGCCATCCAGATCAACCTGCCCAGTTCGGATTACACCGGCAATCAGCGCCGCTACTGGCTCGGGTATCGCTGCGCCTACACCACCAACGGCTGGCTGACCCACGGTTTGCAGGTGGATTGGGTTCGCTCCACCTACGGCAGTGACGGCGCCATCCAACTGGACATGACCCCTTACTCCAATGACGACAATACGGGCCTCACCTACACGGACGACACCAACGACAAACTCGACGGCACCCTGCTCATTGGTCGCACGGCCAGCGACCTGCCCGCCGGCATCCACGTCACACCGCTGGACCGCGGCGGCACCGCGCCTGACGAGTGGATCGATGTGGCCATCTTCGTGGGAAGTTTCACCAACAATCGCGCCCCCTCGTTGCAACTGGCAGCCAGCGCCACCAACGCCGCCACGGGCGGGGCATTGGTTTTCAGCGCCATCGGGAGCGATGCGGATGGCGATGAACTGGCCTATGCCTGGGATTTCGGACAACCTCGCCTGCTGTTCAGCAACAGCCTGAATCGAGCCGTGGTGACCAACAGCTGGGGCACGGCAGGTGAGTATGTGGTGCGCTGTGTGGTCAGCGACATGAAAGGCGGGCGGGCCAGCACCTCTGTGGTGGTGCGCATCGGAAACCCCACGGTTTACCGTATCAGCGGCCAGGTGCTGAACAATGGACAAGGCGTGGAAAATGTGCGCGTCTATACCGCCTACACCAACTCGACCTATACCGATTCCCAGGGCCGCTACACCCTGGCCAACCTTCGGGCGGCGACGTTCACGGTGAACGCCCAACTGGCCGGACAAATCCTGACCCCCGCCTTTGATTCCCCGGTGAGTGTGGGTCCCTCGGCCTGGAATAAAGACTTTGGCTTCACCGGGACACCCACGCTGGTGGTGGACAACGTAGACGGGTCGGTTCAAGTGGCGGAGGATGGCGGCGCGGACAGTTATGTGATCCGGCTGGGCAGCCGACCCGAGACCAATGTGAGCATCCAATTGACTTGGGATACCAACCAGGTTCGCGTCACGCCGGGCCTTGTCACGCTGGCGCCCAACGACTGGCTCACCGGTCGCGTGGTAACGGTGGAAGCCGCGAACGACACCGCGATCGAGCTCCCGATTCACACCTCGCTGGTGGCTCTGGCCGGCAGCAGTTCCGATCCTGCTTATCAGGGCTTGGACGCACCCGCGACACCCGTTCAAATTGTAGACAATGACAGCAATGCACCGCCTTCCGCGCATTTTGCCAGCCCGCTGCAGGACAGTCAGTGGGTCGAACAACATCCGGTTCCTGTCCAGATTTTTGCCGCCGATGGCGACGACAGCGTCACCCAGGTCGTCTTGATGGTGAGTCAAACCATTGTGGCGACGTGGACCACCCCACCCTACACCACATCGGTCGTCAGTCTTTCCCTGGGCACGAACCGCCTGCACACCATGGCCTGGGACCAACATGGCGCATCCAGCCTGATGAGTGATCTGGCCATCATCATCCTGTGTGATACCGACAAAGATGGGCTTCCGGATTGCGACGATATGGACGATGACGGTGACGGTCTGACCGACGACTTTGAAGTACGTCATTTCGGCGGAGCCACCAATGGCCAGCCTCATCTCGATCAGGATCTGGACGGCTTTTCAAACCTGAGCGAAGCCATCGCAGCAACCGATCCCACCAACTCGCTTTCCTATTTCCATCTGATGATCCCGATGCCCGGCCGCCCCGACCAGTTCATCGTGCCCTCCGCCCTGGGCCGCCTGTATACCTTGCAGGGCAGCACCGGACTTTCCGATGGCAACACCTGGAGCAATATCACCGGCCAGGTCAATATCCCGGGCACCGGCGCCGACCTCATCCTGCTGGACCCCGAGCCGATCGCCTTGCGCATCTATCGGTTGTGGGTAACCGAACCGTGAGGCAGGGTAGATGCAACTTAATCTTGGCGACCGTGCCATGCGGACGGAACGCTGCGCCGACGCATCGATTCCGTCCCTCCCGTACTGGGTATGGGAGCAATGGTATTTCATGCGGGAACAAAGTTTGGATCCTGCAGGATGCGATT
>CAYTVN010000328.1:0-3610 GCA_964441655.1 uncultured Verrucomicrobiota bacterium
GTATCGCAGATCGACAACGATGTCGGCCCCGAGGTGTCCACTACCAACCTGATCGTGCGCGAAGGGAACACCAACAGCTTCCAGATCCGCCTCACCAAGTTGCCCACCGCCGCCACCACGGTGACCGTCATCCGCACGTCCGGTGACGCCGACCTGACGGTTGTGGGCGCGGCGTCCTTCGTCTTCTCCACGACCGACTGGGACACCTGGCAAACCGTCTACATCGCGGCGGCGGCGGATGCCGACACGACTGACGGAGCCGCCGCATTCAGCGTCGCCGCCGCAGGCGTGGACTCCGTAACCGTGACCGCCACCGAACGCGACGCGGCCTGGACCAACTGGGTCGCCTACCACGATATGAGCACCAACGCGGTGGGCGATGCCACCTACGTCACAAAGGGCTTCAGCAACGGCGTTCCCTACCAACTGATCAACTCCATCACCACCCAGGCCATCACCAACATCACGCTCACGCTTCGTTACTACGACAAGAACGGCGTCGCCAAGCCGACCTCGGTCAGCCAGAGCGCGACCGGCGTTGCCTTCCCGGCCAACGGTACGGATGCCAACCGTCTTTTCACCAACCATATCCAGCCCGACGTGGTCTATCAGCTGGCCGCGACCAGCGACTATGCCGTAACCACCATCGGCGGCCTGGCGCCTGACCGGGTTTATGGCATCGCCCTGTATCACAACCGGGGTCAAGCGTTTCCGCCACGCACCAAGTTCACCTTGCTTCATGCCACCAACTTCACGGCGTGCGGCAGCGTGGGCATCGGGGACTGTGGTGACGCAGATCCCGCCACCTACGAGGTGTCCCTCAACAACACAGCCAGCGGCTATGTGGCCATGTGGACCAACATTACGCCGACAGGTGATGGCGGGATATCGTTCGCTGTTCGGCAGGACAATTATGGCACGGGGACGGTGTTGCGCCTCGCGCAGGCCTACTGGATCACCGGAGAAGAACCACCCCTTCAGGTCAGCGCGCCTGAATCATTCACGCTGACCGTAAACAGCGGGCCGGGCGGCAGCGTAAGCCCGACCGGTGGAACCTATCTGGCCAACTCCGTGGTCGCCATCAGCGCGACCGCCAGCTCCTATTTCCATTTTGTGAACTGGACCGGGGACTTCACCAGCATCGAGGCCGTCACCAACCTGACCCTGAACACCAACAAGGCCGTCTGGGCAGTGTTTGCGGAGACGCTGGCCACCAACCGCACTCCGCACTGGTGGCTGGCTGGCAACGGCTTCCCCACCTCGGACGAAGGTGCACTACAGACCGGCGCCAACGGCATGGCCGCGTGGGAGAGTTATATCGCCGGTGTTGACCCTGGCAACGCCACCTCGACATTCAACGTCACCTGGTTCAGCCGTTCTGGGCCTGCTCCCGTGATCATCTGGCCTTCCGCCCCAGGCCGTCACTACACGTTGCTGTGGGCACCGGCGCCGAGCGGCCCCTACACCACGACCGTGGCAGATGCGCTGGCCGCAGGTTCATATACCGACACCTTGCATGGAGCAGAAGAGAAGGGTTTCTACCAATTACGGGCGAAAATCGCCCCCTGACGGGACTCCCCGGAAAGGACCGCGATGAAAACATACCGATGGACAGCTGGATTGCTGCTGGTGGGAAGTCTGGCTTTTGCCGGGGACAGCACCTATCGCGTGGAAAAGGTCAGCCGGCTCGCCAAGCCCCAGAACTTCGGCGTCAACTTTGAGTCGCCCTCCTTCACGCCATGGACCAGCTCCCGCTTCCAGAACTACTGGAACGACGCCTACTCGATGGAGCCCATCTATTTCCGCCACCTCGGCCGCGCCACGGGCGGCTCCTCAACCTATGTGGAAGATATCGCCGGCCAACCTTGCGCACTGAATCCCGCCGACAAGAGCACCTCGCCAGGGTCCGCGTTCTGGAGCGTAATGCAGGATGGGTTCTGGGATGGGGCAACCATCCGCATCTACCGCGAGACGGAGGATTCTCTACGCTTGGTGCGCAAGGACACGGTGAAACGGTTCGCCGGGGCCAAGGACTCGGAACAGCGCATCTACCTGGCCAGCGAGGGAGAGCCGGTACAACGCGGCGACCTCTACCTGCTCGACCGGGTCGGTCTGGATCTGCCCGTAGACCAGATCCGCACCAACGCCGAGCATCTGCGGACCGGCCCCTTGAGCAGTGGAACACCGGAGAAATGCTACAGCAATCCCGACCAGGTCGTGCCGTGGATCATGGATACCTCCACGTATGCGCCCGAAGGAGGGAGCACGGCGAGCTTGATGGTGTCCCTTCCCGGCCAGACGGAACCCGGAAAAGCATGGGGCGTCGGCCAGCAATATCTGCGCTTTGGCGGGAAAGACCTCGCCTTCCGTCCCGGCCGGGAATACGTCTGCGAAGTCTGGATGAAGCAGAAGGACGTGACCCAGCCGGTGCTGGTGCAGGTCGGCGACCGTGGTTCCCAGCGTTTCGAGGTGGGCACGGACTGGGCCAAGTACAGCCTCGACCTTGATAACACCAAGCCCATTTCCCAGGGCGTGCCATCCCTTTTCATCGGCTCACCCTCGGCCGGTACGCTGTGGATCGACAACCTGATTGTGTACGAAAAGGGGCTGCCGCCCTTTGCCATCTATCCCGACTGGGAGCAGGAACTGGTCGCCTGGAAACCGGGCCAGATCCGCTCCATGAACGGACGCTACCTCATGGCGCTGGATGTCCAGTTGACCGATGGTTTCGCCCGGAAAATGACCTGGACGCCCAAGGATGGCTTGAAGACCGGCGGTGGCATCGGACTGAAGACCCAGCTCGAACTATGTGAGAAGTCGGGCGCGGCGCCCTACCTGATGACCTTCATTCTGCCCACGGATGAGGAAATCGAGCAGTTGATGGAATACCTCGGCGCGCCGGCCGAGGTCGGTTATGGCAAGCTCCGCGCCGCGCACGGACACCCGCAACCGTGGACGGAGGTGTTCGATAAAATATACATCGAATGCGCCAACGAAATGTGGAACGGTCTCTTCACCCCGCAGGCCTTTCCGGGCGACGCGGAGTTGTGCGGCAAGCTGGCCTCGCGCCTGTTCAAAGGTCTCAAAAGCAGCCCGTACAACAAGCGGAAGAACATCATGGGCGTGGCCCCCGGCTGGGCCCATTCCCTCTACCGGAGCAAGGACAAGGACACCGGGGCCTTCACCGGCTATGAAAACTGGACCTTCCGCTGCATCAAGAACTGTCGGGAAATGGATGCGGTAGCCACGGCGCCCAGCGGCTACATCGGGGGATGGGACGGTCTCACCGCCGTGGGTCAGAAGGACGACCAGCTGTTTCAGGGGAATCTTTTCTACCCGGCCCAGGTATTTGAACCCAAGTTGGCCGAGATCGAAGCCATGCGGGACGAAATCAGAAAAACGCAGGGACGCGAGTTCGAAATGATCAAATACGAGGCGGGTCCGGGCTATTCTCTCCCCACGCCCCAGAAGCCCTTCAGCGAAGAGGAGGAGAAGATTGGCAAGAGCCTGGCCCTGGGTATCGCTACGCTGGATAATTTCCTGTTCGTCATGGCGAACAATGGCAACGCCAACTATTTTCTCTTCACACGCGGGACTAACTGGTCATCCC
>CAYTVN010000329.1:0-3496 GCA_964441655.1 uncultured Verrucomicrobiota bacterium
CAACGAGGTGCTGGGTGATCTATCCCGCGAGGAATTGATCAAGCGCTTTGCCCTGCGCGACCTGTCCCGCTTTTTGGACTATTACCGCACGTCGGCGGACCTGAATGTTCCGCACCAGCACGACCGCTTGGACCGGCCGGATCGTCCGGATCGCGGTCCGCGCCCGGAACGCACCGCGCCGGTGGGGGAACCGCTGGCGGGCGACGTGGTCCGGCTGCGCGTCAACATCGGCGGTCGCAACGGGCTGACCCCGCCGCTGCTGATCGCAGTCATCAATCGCGCCACGCCGGGCCCCAAACTGAAGGTGGGCCGCATCCGCATCATGGATCAGGACAGTGTTTTTGAAGTGGCGTCGGACACTGCGCAGGTGATTCTGCCGAACTTGAATCAGGCCGAATTCCACGGTCGGCAGGTGCGCGCGGTACTGGAGCAGGACCCCACACATGGCATGGGGCGTGGCCATGCCCGCGGCCCGGGTGGACCGCGGCCGGGCGGCTTTCACAAGCGTCCCCACGGTGGACCTCCGCATCGCCGTCCGCCCCATGCTTCCAAGTCCACGTGGGCATCCGAATAGAACGACGAAATTCCCGTTCGCTGCACCGTGTCAATTAACGGAACGATTTGCGCTTGGCCACCGCTTTGTACCAGGGGGCCGGGGGCGGCGTGCGTTTGGGTTTGGGCGCGGGTGCCGGCGGCGCGGCTTTGGGCGGGATCACCGGTGAAGGCGCGGCCACTTTGCGCCAGACTTCCAGACGGCAATCGAAGCCACCCATATCCACGGACTGGCGTGATTCCAGCCGGAGCGTCGTGTCGCGGGGATCGAGGCGCAGCGGGTTGGTGAAAATCAGGCGTCCGCCTGTTTGCAGCACGGAGGAAGCCACCGCGAAAAAGTCGCTGAAAAAAGCCGTGGGGTTGGCCAGGCGTATGCGTCGACCCAGGGGCGGGTTGGTGACGACCAGGGTGACGTTGCCGGGCACCAGTCCGGGCACCTTGGCGAAGTCCCGGAAATCGCAGCAGGCGAAGGTGGACGGGGTTCCCAGTTTGGCTGCGGTCAGGTTGGCCTGGGCTATGGCCAGCGCATCCGGGCTGATGTCGGAACCGAACAGGTGCTGGACGCCGCCGCGCAGCGCGCGTTCGATCAGTTCCAAGCCCGAGCCGCAGAACGGATCCCACACCACCTCGTTATCCGACTTGCCCGCCAGGCGTGCCATGCAGGAGGCGAGGGGCGGATGAGAGGCCGCCGCGACATCGTCGGTGCGGTAGAACATCCGCGGATCGGGGCTCAGGCGCGGACGCAGTTCAACCGAGATGCCGTGTGGCGTTTCGTGGAGATCCACCGACCACGGAGCCTGGCGCGGATCGTTGAGCAGATCGGGGCACAGGGCGAAGGCCCGGTTGGCGATTTTTTCAATCGTGCCGCGCTGGTGGCCCTTGTCGGCAAAATCAAGACGGTACCGCAAGGAGCCTTCGGTCAGCGTGGAGAGCAGGTAGCGGGCGCGCGGTGATGTGATGGCGGACGCCAGCTTGGCCACCGAGCGCGCGGGATCGAGATGCCGGACCAGTTCCAGCACCAGTCCCACCGTGCCGAAGCAGCGCAGGCGGTAGAGATCGGACAGGCGAAACGGCGCGAGCGGAGTGATGGCCACGCAGCCCCGGCGGGTTTCGATCAGGCGGAAGCGTCCCGTGTTGACCAACTGCTCCTGCACCTCGGACGTCACCAGATCTTCCAAGCCGCGGCGTCCGCGCAAATGAATCCGAAGTTTTTGGAACTGCTGCAGGCTGGCGTCGAGCAGGATGGTGCTGGGTTGTTCCTGCCGGCTGACCCTGGCCATGACCTTCTGCTGGGTCTGCGCGGGCAGGGCGGGGGTGCCGCTCAATGCTTCCAATGTGGCGGCGCCGCCGATCTTATCGAGCGCGCGGCCCAGCGATTTCCTTTCGCGCTCCACGGCGCTGGATTTCAGCAGGGACAGCATTTCCCGTTCCGCGTCCGATCCGCCGCCGATTTTGGGCAGGGCGGCGGTGGCATAACGGCGAATTTTTTCCTGCGGATCGTGCAGCAGGCTGACCAGCCAGGCCCGCACGTCGGCCTTTTGTTCTGCCGAGCCGGTACCGGCGAAGGCCACGCCCACCGCACGTATGACCGAGACCCCTTTGATGCGTTCCGCAGGAGACGCCTTGTTGAAGCGGGGTACTTCGTCGCGCCAGAGCTGATCCGGCGACATTCCACGCAGGCGGCGGTAGAGCTCTTTATCGGATTCCATGGCGCTTCAATCTGCCGGTGTGAATCGGCGCGCTTGGGTTCGGGAGGCGTATAAACGTTCGGTGAATCCGCCTTCTTGCATGAATTTCTGTTCCAGACTTTCCAGCTGGCGGCGCAGCAAGAAACTGGCCTGGTTGGTCAAGCAGAGCAGGGTGTTGGCGGCGACTTCAGCAGAAACGGTGGCGAGGTCGAAGGGGTCAGCCTGCTCGGACCGGAATTGATTCCGCACCGCGAGGGCCTCCGGATCGTTCTTGTCCCCTGTGCGCAAGCGGTGCTGGCGGAGGTAATCTTCAAAATCAAGAATCAACTCCTCCAGGCTGGCCCGCGCGACACCCGTTAGGTTGAGGTCCATTTTTTTAGAAGTCGCCGAGGCCATGCTGCCTTCGGCGATATTCTGCCGGCCGCTGCGCGCGGCTTGCACCATCTGATCGTGGGTTCGGGATCGCCGATCAATGAAGCGGTCGCAGAAAGTGACCGTGCCGTCGTAAACCAGTTCGGCAATCTGAAAGCTCTTCAGATTCCGATAGCCACCGTGCTTGGGGATCAGATTCATATTCTTCTGTCAGACGAGTCCGACAGGTTCGACAGATCAGACCGGATCAAGTTTCGTCCACCATCTTCACGAAACGGTCGAAGAGGTGGAAGGCATCGTTGGGGCCGGGCGCGGCCTCGGGATGGTACTGGACGGAGAACACGGGCAGCTTCTTGTGGCGCTGGCCTTCGCTGGTCTTGTCATTCAAGTTGATGTGCGTGGTCTCCACATCGTCCGGCAGGCTCGTGATGTCGACGGCGAAGCCGTGGTTCTGCGAGGTGATGTCCACGCGACCCGTGGCGCTTTCGATCACCGGCTGGTTGGCGCCGCGGTGTCCGAATTTGAGCTTGTAGGTCTTCCCGCCGAAAGCGAGGCCGAGCAGCTGGTGGCCGAAGCAGATGCCGAAGGTGGGCAGCCCGGTGTTCACGATCTTCCGCAGCTCCGCGACGACGTGCGGCACGCCCTCCGGGTCACCCGGCCCGTTGGATAGGAAGAACCCGTCCGGCTTCAGGCCGAGGATGTCATCCGCCTTGAGCGTGTTGGGGAACACATGCAGCCGGCAGCCGAGGTCGCGCATGATGCGGAGCTGGTTCGTCTTGATGCCGCAATCGAGCACCGCGATCTTGCGCGTGCCGTTCTCGGATCCTGGGAACACGTACGGCTTCTTCGTGCTCACCTCGGTCACCAGGTCGCGCCCGACGAGG
>CAYTVN010000330.1:0-3491 GCA_964441655.1 uncultured Verrucomicrobiota bacterium
ACCGGCGAAGTCATGGGCTTGGACCTGTGCTTCGAACTGGCCTATTGGAAGAGCCAGATTGCGGCGGGCCAGAAGCTGCCGCTCAAGGGGAACGTGTTCCTGAGCGCGCGCGATTCCGACAAGCCGTGGATCGTGGAGATCGGGGCCCAGCTGGCGCGCATGGGCTTCAAGATCGTGGCCACCGAAGGCACCGCCAAAGCGCTGGAAGAGGCCGGGCTGAAGGCGCAGATCGTACACAAGCTGGTCGAACACCAGAGTCCCAACGTGATTGACCTGATGAAGCAGGGCGCGATCCAACTGGTCATCAACACTCCCAGCAGCCTGGTGGCTCGTGCGGATGAGATCAAGATTCGCAGCGAGGCCATCAGCCGTGGCATCGCCATTGTGACCACCCAGGACGGGGCCTGCGCCACCGTGGGCTCCATCGAATACGTGCTGAAAAACGACTGGTCCGTGCGCGCGCTGCAGGATTACCACGCGTAATCTCGGATTGAAGAACGCGACCCGCGGTCGTGACTACAGCGAAGAAGAATCAATTCGCTCCATTATTACGCCACCCTGTAGATGAGACGGCTGGTCGCGGGCTCGTCTGGGTCAGGAATGCCGGAGGTCGGCCGGCTCTTCCTCGTCTTCCTCTTCACCCGCCGTCTCCATGAGGGCGGCGTGTTTGGGGAAGAACGGGGTCAGGAATCCGTAATAGATGGCATAGGCGGCAAACGCCACCGCAGCCGCCGTCATGATTTCCTGCTTCATGAACAACATCAGAATGGTCAGCAGGCCGGCGGCAAATACCGCGGGAGCCTTGGTGGGCTTGCTGTAGCGGACGTTGGACACCTGGAGCAGGAGAAATGCGAACGAGCAGGTCCAGACCGCCGCCGCCATGGGCCCGTTGGAAATGGATATCCACGATTCATCAAATACGCCCACCTCGGGATTCGTGATGATGGCAAACATGGCAACCCAACCGGCGTTGACCGTGATGGGCAACCCAAGAAAACCCTGCTGCCCGCGATGGGTATCCACTACCCGGAACCGGGCCAACCGCATGGCCCCCGACATGGCGGTGAAACATACGAAGGCGACGCCGAGGAAACCGTGATGCTTCATCACCATCTCCCACGCCATCACCGCCGGAGCAATGCCATAGGCGGTGATATCGATGAAGGTGTCGAGTTCGGCTCCGAACTTGGTCTGGCCATTGCACCAGCGGGCCACATTGCCGTCCAGACCATCCAAGGCGAGGGCCAGCATGATCAGTTGGGCGGAAATAATAAATTCGCCGTGGCCGGCGTGGATGATGCTCATGACCGAGGCGGCCATGGCGCCCAGGGTGAACAGATTCGGAATGACTTTACGCCACATGGTCATAGCCGTACTCCCTTTTTAATCCGGGCGATGGCGGTGATGCCCGCAAACACCCGATCCCCTTTTTTGACCAACACCTCAACGTCTTCGGCGGGCAGGTAGACATCCAGCCGCGAGCCAAATTTCATCATGCCGATCCGGTCGCCGGTTTTCAGGGATTGATTCACGTCGAGCCAGTAAATCACGCGCCGCACCAGCGGGCCGACAATCTGGCGGACCAGGCAGCGGGTGCGCGGGCCGTCGATGACGATGGTGCTGTGTTCGTTGAATTCCGCGGAGGCTTCCTGAATGGTGAGCAGATGCTTGCCCGGGGTGTAGCCCAGGTGGCGGACCGTGCCGCCGATGGGCGCCCGGTTCACATGCACATCGAACGGGGTCAGGAACGTGCTGATGCGGAGACAGTCGGCTTTCAGAAAGCGGGGTTCCGGCACTTCCTCGACACAGCGCACCCAGCCATCCGCGCCGGAAACCACCACTCCGCCATCGGCCAGGGGCGGGCGATCCGGATCACGAAAGAAATAGACCATGAACGCAATCAGCACCGCGGCCAGGAGCAAGGCCGCCCAGGCCGCCCAGGCCCATCCCAGATAGAAAAAAAGTCCCGCCAGCGCGCCCGGCACCAGCGTTACCACGATAAGATGAGAAGAAGCACCACGGGCCAGTTTCACTAAGAAGTTCTCCACCAAGCACTTAGAATGCGATCACTAAATTTCAATTAGTATACGGTTTTTCCTCATTACCGCAAGTTTATCAGCCACGCTTCATGGTCAACAAAGGTCGCGCCGAAGTCAATTGGGCCGCGCTGCCCAGGAGCAGAAGTTTGTCACCGGCCAGCACTTCGTCGTCGGGGCCGGGGTTCACCAGGGTTTTGCCCACCCGTTCGATGGCCACAATGCTGGCGCCGGTGCGGGCCCGCAGCTCAAGTTCGCGAATGAGACGCCCGGAACAGGTGCTGCCTTCGCCCACGATAAAGGTCTCCAGCCGTGCTTCACGCAACAGAGCCGGCAACGGGGGCAGTACTTCCTCCGCCTCGGGCGGGGGCTGGCGCCACAACTCAACCAGGGAAAATTTGGCCCGCGAGTACCAGATATTAAACGAGGCACTGAAGAAGATGACGGCCAGGGCCAGCGCGACGGTCAGAATAACCAGCATGTGCACGGGCGGCAACAAGGGCAGACTGAGCAGCCAGGTCAAGAGGCCCAGCCCCACCAGCAGGGCAAACAGGATGGTGCGGCTCAGCACCGTGCGCAGCGCGACCATGCGCGGTCCGTGATTGCCGGTGACCGCGATCTCGCCCAGCATCATGGAAAGGGCCTGCATCTTGCGCACCGTCGCCACATAGACCGGCAACATGATCAGCACGGCGGCCAACCAGCAGAGGGTAGGCCATCCGCCCAGCCAGCTTGGAATCCACCCCTCCAGGTGCGGACCGGCCCGGGCGAAGAACGCGGCGGTGATAAAGGTCGCAGCGAGCATGGTGACGTTGAGCAGCAGCTGCCAGACCAGGCTGCGCACAAATCGCATGGCGGGATTGGCCGCTCGGCCCTGCCCCAGCTGACCCACCCATTCACTGTAGAGCTTGAGCACGGTTTTGAACGACGACGGCACCAGGCGTGCCAGGTTCGAGGTCAGACGATCGGCATTTTCAACCAAGTACGGCCGGACCATGGCATTCACCACCGCCACCGCCACCACGATGGGATAGAGTTGCGGACCGATGGCGCCCAGCGACAGGCCCAGCGTGGCCAGGATAAACGCGAACTCGCCCAACTGGGCCAGCCCGGTGCCCACCTTCATGGCCACCCGCGCCTCGCAGCCGGCGATAAAAGCCCCGAAGGCACAGGCCCCCACCTTGGCCAGCAGGTAGAGCGGCGTGATGACCAGCACCGGAACCGCATAGTCAACCAGGTGACGGGGATCGATCAGCATGCCGATGGCCACAAAGAATACCGCGGAGAACATGTCACGCAACGGCTCCACCAGCCGGGCGATCCGGCCCAACTCGCGGGTTTCGGCCAGGATGGCCCCAATGAGGAACGCCCCCAAGGCTGCGCTGTAGCCCATGCGTACAGTCAGCAGAGCCACCCCGAAGCACAGGGCCAGCACCACGATCAGCAGCATTTCGT
>CAYTVN010000331.1:0-3484 GCA_964441655.1 uncultured Verrucomicrobiota bacterium
TGACCCCACGGCGGGCCTGGTTGCCGACGGCGTATTTCTGTACCGCCGGGACGACTTCAGCGAACCCATGGCACGCCTGCATCGCGCCATCCTGCATCCGGACCTGCGGGCCCTGCGCCACGGACACCTGGCGCTCAAGGCCGTCACCGTGGAAGGCGGCTATCTGCGGCTGCCCCCGCTGCCGCGCTCCAATCTGCCGCCGGTACGCGTGGCCGCGCGCGATATCGCGGGCCGCATCAATCTGCAACCGGATCGCGTGCAGCTGGCGCCCCTCCAGCTCAACATGTTCGGCATCCACTGGGAAAGCACGGGAGTCGTTTCGTTCGTGGCCCGGCGCGAGGGCGCGGGTTTCTGGTCCCACCTGAAAGACGCGCTGGATGCGGTGGGCCGCGCGCCTCCCGCCGTGGCCGATGTGGCCGCGGAACTCAATGCCCTGCGCTTTGCGCCAGCGCCGCGCGCCCAGGTGGGCTTCCTGCTCGATACCGCCACCAACCAGGGTTGGACCGTGCACGTACAGGCCTCGGGCCAGCAGGCAGAAATTCGGGGCGCCTCCTTCGATTCCCTGCACGCCGACCTGCTCATCGCCGGCTATGATCTGCAGCTGCGCGAAATCACCCTCGGCGCGGCCGGCAAACGCGGCATCCTGAGCGGACGGCTCAACCTCGCCACCCGCCAGACGGAGGCCCGCCTGTACAGCGATCTCCCGCCGCAACCCTGGATGGCCATGATGCCGCGCTCCTGGCGGGACGAGCTGGAAAGTGTGGGCTTGCGCGCCGATGGTTCCATGCGTAGCGAAGTCTGGATCGGACCCGCGCCCCTCGATCAACTGGCCCGCAACCTGCACGGCTGGATGTCGCTGGAAAAGGCCGCCATCCGGGGCATCCCCCTGGAAAAAGGTTACGCCTCCATCCGGGTCAATGGCGACACCGTGCAGGTGGACGACATTTCCGCCGTGGTGGGACGCGAGGCCGGCCGCGGGCCGCTGGAGGGACGCTTCACCTGGCAACGCGCGACCCACGACGTGTCCGGCGAACTCAAGCTCCAGTTCGATCCCAACCTGGCCTTGCCCATCCTCTCCTCCAACCAGGCGCGCCTGGTGCGCCGCTTCACCTTCCCCGGGCGCACGCCCAGCTTCGACGGGCAGTTCCATCACACCGGCGGCACCCAGTCCACCCTGCGCGTGACCGGCCAGATCGACGCCGCGGATTGCACCTATCGAGAGGTTGCCCTCACCTCCATCGTGGCCACCCTCACCGTGGACCAACACGTAATTTCCCTGAAGCCGTGGGTCTTCCGCCGGCCCGAAGGCCACGTGAGCGGCGAACTGCATTACGACACCGAACAATCCCTCATCACCGTGGACCTTGAAGGTGATATGTCGCCACACGCGGTGGCCGGCCTGGTGAGTCCCGGCCTGCAACGGGTCCTTTCGCCGACGTGCTACGAGGGACCTGTTTTTGCGCATGCCTACGGCGTGGTGGATGGACGGCATGCCGATCGCCGCACCGATTTGCGTGTTCATGTGGAAGGCCAGCGCCTGGGCGTCACCAACTGGCTTGCCGATTCCGCTCAACTTGATCTGCACGTGCTGGGGGATACCTATGTGACCACCAACGTGACCGGCCTTGCGTTCGGAGGCCCGTTTACCGCCGAGGTGCGCGTCGGCCCCGGCGCGGATCGCACCACCCTGCTCTATCAGGTGACCGCGCAACTGACGAACGCCGAGCTGACCCGCGTCGTCTCCCAGGTTCGCTCCAATGTCGTATTCGAGGGCACCGGCCGCGTGCGGCTGACAGCGCGCGTCGAGGGACCCGTTCACGACCCCGGCTTCCGGCTGATGACCGGCTCCGGCGCGGTCCACATCGAAGATGGCGAGATCATGCGGCTGCCGGTTTTTGGCGGCCTGTCCCGCCTGCTCTCCGCCATCTATCCCGGCCTGGGCTTCGCGTCCCAGAACGATCTGCACGCGGACTTCCACCTGCGCAACGGCCGCATCGTGACGGAGAATGCACGCCTGGAGGGCACGGTCATCAGCATGAAGCTGGGCGGCTACTATGCTTTTGACGGCAAGGTGCGCTTTAATGTGGAGGTGCAGCTGCTGCGCAAGGGACCGCTGGCCCGGGTGCTGCGCTTCATTACCATGCCGGTCACCAAGCTGCTGGTTTTTCAATTGAGCGGAACCCTGAACGAACCCCAGTGGCGGCCCGTCAACCTGCCCAAGGAACTATTCCTCATCTTCGAATGAAAAAGAAAACCAGCTCCGCCCAGCAAACCGTACTCACCCTGGAAACCACCGGCGCACAGGCCGACCTCCTGGCCGCCGAGATCGAGGCCCGCCTGCAACGGCCGGTGATCCAGTTACTCCGCCCCGGGTCCACCACCACCTGGCTGGAACTGTATTTTGATGAAGAGGTGGAAGCCCTGCTGGCCCAGCGCGCGCTGGCCCGCCTGCCCGGCATCCTGGGCACCGGCCTGCGCGGCTGCGCGGCCCGCGACTGGCAATCCTTCTGGCGTCATCATTTTCACGCCCACGACGTGGGGGACCGCCTGCGCATCGTGCCGGTGTGGGAAAACCGCACCGACCGCGCACGCGGACGCATCCGGCTCGTGCTCGATCCCGGCCTCAGCTTCGGCACCGGCGAACACTTCACCACCCGCTTCTGCCTGGAATCCCTGGATCGCCTGTGCCGCCCGCCACACCGCCCCGCCTCCATGCTGGATGTCGGCACGGGCAGCGGTTTGCTTGCCCTGGCCGCGGCCCGGCTCGGTGTACGCAAGGTGGTCGCCTACGACAACGACCCCCAATGCCTGATCCATGCCCGGGCCAATCTGCGGCGCAACGGGGTGCTGGGCCGGGTCAAACTGGGCACGCACGACCTGCTGCAGGATCCGCCGTCCGGCGTGTTCGACATCGTGTGCGCCAACGTATACGGGCGGGTGCTGATGGACGCCGCCCCCGTGCTGGCGCGCGCGGCCCGGCGATACCTGGTGCTGAGCGGACTGCGTGAACACGAATTGGACGGGGTGGCCGAGGCCTATCAGTCCCTGGGCGGACGTGAAATCGTGCGCGATGGCGATGGACAATGGGGCGGATTGGTGATGGATTGGGCGCACGTATGAACGCGATGACGCTTGCTCAACTTTCGATGCTGCTGGGCGCCCTGGGTGTGGCGGCCAGCCTGTGGCAATGGTTCGCCCCCGCCCAGGTACGGCGCATGCTCGACGCCCTGCCCCGTCACACGACCACCGCATGGGTCCTCACCGCGGTGGATTTGCTGTGGGTGGCGTGGCTGATCAACCAAACCAACCTGGGCCGCTTTGAGTACCTCAAGCCCGCGCTCTACCTGGTGACCCCGCTCAGTTTTTTCCTGCTCATCAACTTTCTGGATGAGCTGCTGGCGGTGCGCGCCCTGGGCGGGCTGTTGCTGCTGCTGCCCCATCCCGTGCTGACCATCGCGCGCTGGCATCCTTCGGAGGCGCGGCT
>CAYTVN010000332.1:0-3460 GCA_964441655.1 uncultured Verrucomicrobiota bacterium
CGTGCAGGGCATCCGCCTGCCCGCGGCGGAAAAGAATGCCGGCAAGGAAGTGCTCCTCGCATGAAATCCCTGCACATCCTGCTCGGCGTGGTTCTCTTTCTGGTCCTGCTGGCTTCCGGCTTGGGCCTGCTGTCCATGGCTTTTCAGGGCGATGAAGCCTGGAAGCAGCTGGTGTTGGAGTTGGACGGGCGCCGGGTGGAAGCCATCCTGATCAGCCTCGGGCTGGTGTTGACGGTGCTGCTGTACGCCCTCACCGCCATCCGCATGCCGGAATCCTCCCAGTACCTGGCCTACGACATCGAGGGTGGCACGGTAAGCATCAGTTTGAAAGCGGTGGAGAATTTCCTGGCCCGCATGAGTGATGAATTCGCCGCGGTGGAATCGCTGGAGCCGACCCTGAAGGCCGGCAAAGGCATTCTACAGGTGCAGTTGGATGTGAAGGTGAAGGCGGGGGCGCAAATTCCCGAACTCTGCCGCATGCTGCAGGAGCGCGCGCGCGCCACCATCCGCGACAAGGTGGGCATCTCCGATGTGCAGGAAGTGCGCGTGCGGGTCCAGGAGATCATCGGCACCACCGCCGGCAGCGAAACCAACCACGGGGACGTGCGCCCCGAATCGTTCAGCTGATCAGGAGCGGGCCCGGCATGAATTGGAATACCATCGCCTCGGACTATCTTGCGGTTGCGGACCAGGTGTTTAACGAGCTGCACGACCCGGTGGAAAAACTGGCGGGCGAAATCGCTCGGCGCCTTCAGGCCGGCCACAAGGTGATGATCTGCGGCAACGGCGGCAGCGCGGCGGATGCACAGCATATTGCGGGCGAATTTCTCAACCGCTTCCTCAAGGAGCGACGACCCTACGCGGGCCTGGCGTTGTCCACCGACACCTCCACCCTGACCGCGATCGGCAACGATTACGGCTTTGACCAGGTGTTTGAAAAGCAGGTGCAGGGCCTGGGCAAGGCGGGGGACGTGCTGCTGGTTATATCCACCAGCGGCAATGCGGCCAATGTCCTGCGCGCCGTGGCCGCGGCCCGGGCCATGAACATTTATACCGTGGCCCTGACCGGCGGAACGGGCGGGCAGGTGGCGGGCCAGGTGGATTGTGCGCTTTCCGTTTCGTGCACGCGCAGCACGCCACGCATCCAGGAGGGTCACCAGCTGTTGTTCCATCTGCTGTGTGAGCGCCTGGAAGAAATCATGGAAGGGTAGGATGGGTATGCCAGCCTCAAAAAAATCGCCGGTAGATCTGGTCATCGTGGGCTCCATTGGGCTGGACACCATTGAGACCCCGGCCGAACGCCGGGTGGATGTGTTGGGCGGCTCCGCCAGCTACGCCTGCGTGGCGGCGGCCCAGTTTGCCCGCGTGGGCATGGTTGGCGTCGTGGGCACGGATTTCCCGGCTTCCGCGCGGCGGCTCTATCACAAGTTCAAGGTGAACACCGAGGGCTTGCAGGTTGAGCCCGGTCAGACGTTTCGCTGGAGCGGCGTGTACGAAGCGAACATGGACAACCGGCGCACCTTGTCTACCGACCTGAATGTGTTCGCCAATTTTTCCCCGCACCTGCCGGAGTCGTATCGCGGCGCGCCCTATCTGTTCCTGGCCAACATCGCGCCCGCCCTGCAGGCCCATGTGCTGGATCAGGTGCGCAAGCCCCGCTTTGTCCTGCTGGACACCATGGACCTGTGGATCAATGTGGCCAAGGAAGCCCTGGTGTCGGTCATTGGCCGGGTCGACATGTTGACTTTGAACGAGTCGGAGGCGCGTCATTTGACCGGCCAGCATGGCTTGGTCAAGGCCGCCCAGGCCCTGCTGAAAATGGGGCCGGACTATGTCTGCATCAAGAAGGGCGAACACGGCAGCATCCTGTTCTCCAAGCGCGGCATATTCCTGATGCCGGCCTATCCGCTTGAAGTGGTCAAGGATCCCACCGGCGCCGGCGATACCTTTGCGGGTGGTTTTATGGGCGCCCTGGCCCGGGCCGGCCGCGTGGATGAAAAAAGCATTCGCCAGGCCATGCACTACGGGAGCGTGGTCGCTTCATTCGGGGTGGAGGCGTTCAGCCTGGACCGCCTGGCCCGGCTCACATCCGCGGACATCACCCAGCGGTACCGGCGTTTCCTCTCCATGCTGAGCGCGGGTCGCTAGTGCTAGAAGTTGCGGAAACCCTGGGCGCGTGAGTAGCGGGCGAGGCGCTGGTTGTTCTGGTCGCCTTTGATATCCACCCAGACCACCCCGCTTTTCTTGATCTGGGCGCAGTGGGCGGCCAGCAGGCGGCTGATGCCTTCCTGTACCGCGGGTTCGGTTCCGGCCCAGGCTTCCTGGCTCACGAAGGCTTCGCCTTGCTCGGGATTGATGCGCACCAGCAAGCCGTGTTCCAACAGCAGCAGCAGATAGGGAGAGAGGTCTGCGTTGGGGTCATCGTTCAGCGGGATGGTCTGGAAAAAGTCCGTCCAGAAGGAAACGCCGGGCTTCACCGTGGGGGCTGTCACTTCGATCCAGCGCCCCCGCCGCTGCTTCACATCCAACCGGACCCCCTTGGGAATAAGCAGGTCGTCGCGTCGCGGAAAACGCGGGCCGGGGCCGGTATAGGTGTCCAGCGAATCCTTGAGCGCATAGCGCGTGGGGGTGCTCGGTAGATTGGTGCTGGCGGCATATTGAATTTCGCTTATCCCGTAGTGCCGGGCAAAGGCATCGCGGTACAGGTCGGCCTGGAAGGCGGGATCAATATCGTCCCGGCTGGCCACATATTCCTGTTTGCCAACTTTGAGGACGATGCCTGTGGGATTCAACTTGGAGAGGGCGCCACCGATAAACGAGCCATCACTCAGGCGGACGGCCTGCAGGGTTCCGGTTGCCGGCGGGTTGAAATCATCCACCAGGCGGTGGAACTCGGATTCGTAACCGGCCTGCTGGGCGGGGTCCGAAAATTCCTTTTGTGGTGCGGGCTTGACCTCCACCACGGGCGGCGGCGGCGCGGGCGCGGCTGGTGGCGCCTCGGTTTTCTTGCTGCAGGAAACCAGGCCGGTGAAACCGGCGAATGCGACGAACAGGATCACCAAGCCGCCCAACCCGGCAGGATTCCGTTTCTTCATGGTTAAATTTTAGCCTATTCGGAGCTCCCTGTGAAGGCTCTTCATGGGCTTGACGGAGGGCCGGGCGGCGTCTATCACCAAGGCACACGAGGAGCCCCACTGTGAAAAAATGTCCGTCTACCAACTCGTCTTGTCCCTCGACCTGTGGCACCCGCTGCCATTCCTCGACGGTAACCGATGGCGTGGAGCGTGCGGCCAGCCGCGCCATGCTGCACGCCGTGGGCTTCACCGATGCCGATTTCCGGAAATCCCAGATCGGGGTGGCCTCCACGTGGAGCATGGTCACGCCCTGCAACATGCACATCGACAAGCTGGCCCGTTATGCGGCCCAGGGGGTGGACGGCGCGGGCGGCAAGGCGGTCATT
>CAYTVN010000333.1:0-3438 GCA_964441655.1 uncultured Verrucomicrobiota bacterium
AGCTCCAGGGCATTCACCGTTTCCAGCACGGTCTGGGTGGGGAATCCGTACATCAGGTAGGCATGCACCATGATCCCGGCCTCGGTGAAGTTGCGGGTGACGCGGGCCACCTGGGCCACGCTGACACCTTTTTGCATGAGTTCCAGCAGGCGGTCCTCCGCGACTTCCAGTCCTCCGGTGACCGCCACGCAGCCGGCATTGGCCATGCGCAGGCATACCTCCGGGGTGAAGAAGGTGTCGAACCGGATGTTGCCCCACCAGGTGGCGGTGACGGTGCGCTCGATCAGGCGATCGGAAAGCTTCTTGAGCAGGGCTGGCGGCGCCGCTTCATCCACGAAATGAAAGCCGGTCTGCCCGGTCTCGCGGATCAGGGCCTGCATGCGGTCCACCAGCAAATCTGCCGGCGCGACGCTATAGCGCTCGATGTAGTCCAGCTTGGTGTCGCAAAAGGAGCATTTGCTCCAGTAGCAACCGTGCGCCACCATCAATTTATTCCACCGACCGTCGGACCAGATGCGATGCATCGGGTTGAGGATGTCGAATACGGAAAGATAGCCATCCAGCGGCAGGCCATCGTAGGTGGGCGTGCCGGTGGCGTGATGCGGCAGAAGCGGAACCGTGGGATCGTGGTGATAGACCACGACACCGTTCTCGCGCACAAAGGATTTGTACAAGAGGTGGCGGGGGCGCTGGCCCGCCAGATGCTCGAGCAAGGCGAGGAGGGCCGGTTCCCCGGCATCCAGCGTGACGAAATCAAAGTAGTCAAAGACGCGGGGTTCGGCCAGGGAACGGAGTTCCGTGTTGGCATAGCCACCGCCCAGCACCAGCTTGGTATCCGGACTCAACTGCTTCACGGTTTGGGCGATGCGAAAAGCACCGTAGACATTACCCGGGAAGGGCGCGGTCAGGCCCACCAGGTCGGGCTTCACCCGCGCGATTTTCTCCGCAGTTAGTTCAGCCAGCATCTCATCCACCAGGGTGGTTGGCTGTTGCAAGGCGTGGTGCAGAGCGTCGAAGGTGGGCGCGCTGACCGCCAGTTTCTCCGCATAGCGGGCCAGCTCGAAGTGAGGATCAATGCCGTCCCGCACCGCGTCGGCCAGGTCTTCGAGGTACAGGGTGGCCAGGTACTTGGCCTTGTCCTGCACGCCCAGCGCACCGAATCCCCAGTGCAACAGTTCCTCTTCATCTGCTCCCGATTCCTGGCGGGCTCGGAAACGCGGCCCTTCGGGCAGATAGGTGCGGGAGGCGATGCGCAGTGCGAGGGTCGGGTCGCGTCCCTGCAGAAATGCAAGGGTGGGTTCCAGGGTGGCGCGAAAGCGTTCCGATTCCTTGCGCAGATGTTGCACAGCAGGGGTGTCCGCGGACGCCAGCCGGGCCAGAATGCGTTCCAGACCGGGCCGCGAGAAAAGGCGCAGCACCAGCTCCATGGCCAGGTCAGCCTGGACGCAATCCACCCCGCGCGCGCGCAGAAAGCCGGTCAGGAACGCGGTGGCCGGGTAGGGCGCGTTCAACTGGGTCATGGGTGGTAGGAGCAGCAATACGCGCATAGGCAACTTGGGGACAGGGGAACTTACTCCGCCGGCGCCGCGGGGTCGTGATCCACGTAATACCTTTCCAGGGCTTCATCCACTTCTTCGCGCAGTCGTTCCACCAGGGTGCGATGCATGAAAATGAATTTGTCCGGTATGCCCAGCACGTCAATGGGGGGCAATGTTTCCAGGTGACGGAAAGTCTGGCTCAGGCGACCGAGATATTTGCGTTCCATGACCAGAATCAGGTCGGCCCAGGCCACATCCTCGTCTTTGATGCGCCGGGTCACCGTTTCCCCGAGCCCGGCGGCCCGCGCGCTGAAGCGGGGATCCATGGCAAAAATCTTTTCCGCGGTGGAGCTGCGCCGCCAGCTTTCTCCGCACACGAACAGAATGTGAAGGGGCTGGGTCATGGTTAGCGCCGGGTGATCAGCACAATGGCTTCGCCCGGTTGCAGGTCGTAGGCAAAGGGCTCGGCCACGAAGGGCATGGGGTTGGCGGGCGATACGCAGTCCAGGGGCGCGCCGGACTGGACCAGGCGGCGCAGCGAGTCCGTGCCGAAATGCTGCCAGTTCCAGCCATCTTTATTGAGGATGACCAGCGCTTCCTCGCGGGTCGTGATGGAGCCCTTCCACATCAGCAGCACATTCGGATTGTCGGTGTGCAGCAGGGTGGTGGGATGATCGCCCTGAAAGACTTCATGGTTGGCTTTCAGGACGTTCACCTTGCGGATGAAGTCGGAGAGGTCCACCCCGGTGTTGGTTTCCCAGTCTGCGGGGGTGGAACTCACCACATGCATCGGTTTGCGAAAGCCAAATTCATACCCCATGGGCATCATCACCCCGGCGGAAAACAGGCCGGCGAACAGGTAGCGTTGCTTGAGTATGTTGATGTTCCCCTGGGCCTCGGCGGCCAGGCGCGGGGTATCGTGGCTTTCCGGGAAGCTGATGGAGGGTGTGGCTTCGCGGATGAGGTTGTATTGTTCCATCATCCACGGCCCCTGGAAATCCCACCACTTGCTGCTGTTGAAAACATAATCGAAGCCCGCCGCGGCGGTCTCGCGGGTCTGGTCAGGCGTGCAGCCCAGGGTTTCAGCAAGAAAGATCACCTCGGGATTATCCCGGCGCAGGCGGGCAAACAAGCGCTCCCAGGTGGCACGCGGGACCTGATAGGCGGCATCGCAGCGGAAGCCGGTGAAGCCGAGATCGAGCAGGTATTTGGCGGCCCGGTAAAAAAGGTCGTGCAGGCCTTCTGCGTTGCGGTCCGGCCGGTGATTGAACAGGGCCAGGTCCTCCCACACCACGCGATGCCCGTTTTCGTAGCAGGAGGGATGTACCACCTGACCGTTTTCCCAGTGAAACCATTCGGGATTGGTTTTGAGGATGGTGGAATCAAAGGCGCAGTGGTTGATGACCAGATCCACCACCGGGGTCAATCCGTGCTGATCGCGGGCCCGCTTCAGGACCTTCCGCATCTGCTCTTCCGGCGACGTCTTGGCCGAGGCGTCTATGAAAAGCGGATTCAGGGCCTGGTAATCCACGACCGAGTAGAGGCTCCCCGAATAGCCGGCCTTTTGCACCGGGTTGACGAAGAGGGTATTGAAGCCGAGGTCGGCGGCCCGGGCCAGATTGGGCTCCCATTGACTGACCGGGCCGGCCAGCCGCGGGAAGAGGTTGTATATGCGCATGGGCCGCAGTGTGACACGATGCCTAGGAAAGTTCCAGCAAGGTCACCTCGGGCGGGCAGTTGATGCGCAACCCGTGCAGGCAGCCGACCCCACGGCTAATGTGCAAGTGTCGCTCGCCCCAGGGGAGCAGGCCCTCAATGTAACGGTCATCGCGAACCGGCGCGGTCCATCGTCCGCCCACAAACGGCAAGCGGATCTGGCCGCCATGGGTGTGGCCGCTCA
>CAYTVN010000334.1:0-3420 GCA_964441655.1 uncultured Verrucomicrobiota bacterium
GTACATCCTGCGTGTGGGACCAAAACCGAGTCGGGCAGCTTATCCATGCCAACGTATGGCCGCACCGCTGGCCCTCGGTTTTCTCGGCTATCTGGGCGGATGGGCCACCGCCGTCACGTTGTTTCGTAGAGCGAGGGGATTCCTGTGGCAGGCCCGCTATGGTTTGGCGGCCGCTTGCGCGATGATGGCGGCGTTAATCGCAATCTCCTTGTGGGATTATTCAGCGCCCACGGCCCGCGCGGCTTCCATGTGGACTCCGACCGACCAGCCCAATTCACCCATCGGAGTGCCACGAGGCATTCATCCAGGCCGGGTGGTCTGGGTGCGTGACGCCTCCGCCACACGCTGGAACGGTAACGATGGTCACTGGTGGGACCCGGAAGCTACCGACCAGGCGCGCGTGGACGCCATGATGGCCCAATCCATTCGAAATCTTACCGGTGAGGCGGATGACGCCAAAGCATGGCGCGCCTTGTTCATCAGCCACAACCGTACCCGGGGTAAAACTGGGACCGGTTACCAGCCGGGCGAAAAGATTGTCATTAAAATCAACCAGAACACGGCGCGCGACGGGCACGCCTATAACGGAAATCCCCGCAACGAAAACAGCATCAACGGCAACCCGCACCTGATCCTAGCCCTGCTGCGTCAGCTGGTGCACAACGCCGGGGTGGCCCCGGGCGATATTTATCTCTACGACATCAGCCGCTATTTCCCCGACAACATCTTTGTGCCCTGCCATCGCGAGTTCCCGGCCCTGCACTTCATGGAGGTGGACAAGGGCGGCGGCGAAGGACGGGAAGCGGTTCCACCGGAGCGGGAATGGGTCCAGGACGCCGTCACCTATAAAGATCCCGGGCGCGGCTTGGGCCGCAGCCTCCCTCGCTTCATCGTCGATGCGGGCTACATGATCAACATGGCCATCATGAAAAACCATGGCGACGTGGGGCCCACGTTATTGGCCAAGAATCATTTCGGCACCGTGCATGGGCTGAACCATGGCGCCGTCGCTCCGAAGCAGATGGGCGAGTCAAATCCCATGGTGGATCTGATGGCTCACCCGCACGTGGGCGAAAAGACCATGCTCTCCCTGATCGACGCGCTGTATGCGGCAGATGGGCCGGACGCGACACCCCGCAAGTGGCGACTCGCGCCGTTCGGCACGGAGACTGCGCCCGGCTGGCCCGCCAGCCTTTTCGTATCGCAAGACGCCATTGCTCTGGAGTCGGTCGGCTTCGACTTTGTCAATGCTGAGTGGGGTGTAGATCCGTTCACCGACAACTACCTGCACGAAGCCGCGCTGGCCCATCAGCCTCCCTCCGGGAAACCCTATGGTCCGGTCAGCCTGGGGGTGCACGAGCACTGGAACAACGCACAAGAACAGCAGTACAGCCGAAACCTGGGCACAGGCAAAGGCATCGAATTGTATCGGGTGTTTTTCCCGGCGCCCCCAAGCCGGGTGCAGGTTACGCCCGCGGATGGCCGGGTCAGCCTGGCTTGGACGGCTGTGCCATCGGCCACTGGGTATGTGGTGAAGAGGTCCCCTGCCCCCGGCCAGCCCTTCGCCGTGGTCGCGCGGCCAACGGAACCCCGCTTCACGGACGAACAGGTGAAAAACGGCACGACCTATGCGTACCAGATCAGTGCTCTGAACAAGCTCGGGGAAAGTGCGCCCTCCGTGGACGTATCAGCGCGTCCGGGCGCGTTTGTGGCTGCGGTTAACTGCGGCGGCGAAGCGGAAGGTCAATTTGCAGATGACGCTCACTTTATCGATGGCGGGGTCGGGAATCCAACCAAGGACAGCATCAGCACATCCGGGGTGAATGCGCCTGCACCGGAGTCGGTTTACCAGACTGAACGCAACGGTCAATTCAGCTACCGATTTGATCAGTTGGATGCGGGCACCACATATCTGGTTCGCCTGCACTTCGCGGAGATCTTTTTCCGTGAGCCCGGACGACGCGTCTTTAATGTGGCCATCAACGGAGAAACGGTCATGGCTGATGTAGATCTGGTGACGCTGGCCGGCGGGCGTCACAAGGCCCTGGTCCGCGAATTTCGCACCAAGGCGGACACGCTGGGACAGATCACCATCAGCTTCACACGCGTACGCGACAACGCCACCTGCGGCGGCATTGAACTGCTGGTCGACGCCAACCGCTAGCGGCTGGTCCCATGGCGCACTTCGTCGGTTCCAACCCCGAGGTCGAGATGTTCGCCGCCGCGACCAAGCTTGGTTGAGGAAGGCGCTGCCAGCGTCTGACCGGCGATCTGTTGAAGGCGGATGGCCGTGTTGGAGGCAATTCCCAATTCTATTGCGGTCTGTTCGTAGCCCAGAGTGCGAGGATCCAGGCCGGTGGCCGTTCCAAACAAGACCAGTGCATTTAGATAACATCCATATTCGCTGGCATGATGGTTGTCGGCCGCCCACAGGTTGACTTTGCCGGGATCAATCCCATCGTACGGATTCCGATCAGCCACCTCCTGCTGGATGGCTCGCAGCCATGCATCTCCAACCGGCGAAACGGCATGAATAGAGGGTTCAAGCTCGAGCATACTGAAATAGCCGGCATGAAGGTCGCTCCCCATGGTCTCGATTGGCTCCCCGAAATAAGGCCGCCCGCTTTCATACGTGAATCCGGAGCGCGGAAAGGTTTCATAGAGGAAAACCTCCGCCTGCGGATTGGCCGCATGAATGCCCTGGGTCAAGGCGGACACCGCAGACTGGAAAGCCGAGAATTTTCCGCCGCGCGCGGCCGGGAGCGGCCCCGAGCTCATCTCCTGCAGGACTACCTTGTCCCAGTGAACCTGGAAAATGACGTTCGATTTTTTGACGAGGTGCCCGGAGAGGGACTCGCCGCTGACGGCTTCAATGGTGACCTCGTAATTCAATCCGGCGGACACGGTGAGTTGTTTAAACATGCCCGCCACTCCGCCATGTCCGGTGCCGTTGGCATCGGTTATCGATGAATGATTGTAGTTGATGAGTGGGGCAAACGATCCATGGGTATAACTATTGCCCACAAACAAAATGCGGCTGCGTGAAGGCGGGTGCGCATGAGCGGTCAGCAAACTTCCGAGCAGCCATAAACCGCAAATGGCCGCTGGCATACAACGACCAACATGTTTGGGATGAAGAAGATGTCCCACGGAAGATTCCAAATCTGGTCTGCGTCGTTGTAACATGGCTATTTCAGTATAAATTACTCATTACATGTGATCACGCGCGATCCTAGAATACTGCCGGACGGATAACCTGCACCCGGTCTAGTCATCCGCTGAAACTGGTTTACGTGGAGTATTTTGACCAGTATACCGATGCACGTCGATGAGAGCTTTTCTTCAAGACCGGCGCCGGTCGCGCCTCATCAAAGCCCGGGTGGCGAAATGGCAGACGCAAGGGACTTCCTGCCGGAGGCA
>CAYTVN010000335.1:0-3413 GCA_964441655.1 uncultured Verrucomicrobiota bacterium
GGCCCCGTTCCTTTAATTCCACAATGATCTGCTGCACATCGTGCACGGCCAGCGGGTCCACGCCGCTGAACGGTTCATCCAACAGAATGAGGGCCGGACTGGTGACCAGGGCTCGGGTGATTTCCAGGCGACGACGCTCTCCTCCGCTGAGGGTAAAGGCCTTCTGATTGGCCAGGTGGCTGATCTTCAATTCTTCCAGGAGGTAGTGGAGCCGCTTGCGCCGCTCCCGCCCGCTCACCGGCAGGGTCTCCAGGATGGCCATGACATTCTGCTCCACCGTGAGGCGGCGGAAAATGGAGGGCTCCTGGGACAGATACCCCATGCCCATGCGGGCGCGCTGGTACATGGGGGCGGACGTCACATCCTCGCCCCGGAAAAAGACCCGCCCTTCCGTGGGCTTCACCAGCCCCACCGTCATGTAGAAGCTGGTGGTCTTGCCCGCTCCGTTGGGCCCGAGCAGGCCAACTATTTCGCCCTTCTTAACCTCGAGGTTGACTCCGTTTACCACCCGGCGGTTGTGGTAAACCTTGACCAATTCCTCGGTACGGACCAGGGAGTTATTGTCCACGCGGATCCCCCATCAATTGCCGGGCCTGCCCGTCCTGCGGATTGATGACCAGGCGGGCGCGGGGCTCCACCAGCATCTTGTTCTCGTTTCGCCAGAAGGTGATCTTGTCGCCGGTCAGGATGTCTTCGCCACGGGTGACCTGGGGTTTCCCGGTCATGACAATAATGCCCTGATCCACATTGTACTGGGCCACTTCGGAGCGGGCGCGCTTGTCATCCTGGACAATATACACCTTGCCTTCGGCTTTGATCTCGCTGATCCGGTTGGAGGCGCTGAACACCACCGTCATCTTGTCGGCATACAGCTTCATCTGCGGATCGACCACCACCACGTTCCCGTCAAACAGGGCGAAGCGCTGGGTGTAATCGAAGGTGAGCTTGTCCGAGGTGATCACCGTCAGGTCTGCGGCAGCCCCGGCATCAACCTGCGCAAGCCCCGCCACCGGTGTCACCCAGCAGAGTGCCGCCAAAAGCATTCCAAATCCTGTGAACTTCTTCATGGCTTCACCCCTTCTTCAATGCTGCGCTGAGCTTCTTTGAGCACGACCTTGGAGTCGCGGAGAATGACCAGGCGCTGATCCTTGTTGTTCCATTCAAAACCATTGCCGGTGACCACCATATTGTCGCGGGCAATGCGCACCGGCGCGTCCGAAGTGGCCGACCCTGAATTGCGGTTATACACACAGCGCGGCGAGGTCACCCGCATTTCGGTTTGGCGGTTGCTGGCGGTGCCCGAGTAAAATTCCATGCGCAGTTCGGTGATGTCCACCCGGCCGTCCGGCAGGATGGTGGCCGTGTCCCCAAACATTTGGGAGGTCAGATTGTTTTTCGCGTCGTAGGAGGGCACCCGGAAACCGGTCACCTGCTGATTCTGCGGTGGCAGCGGGACCACCGGCTTCTGGGCTGCGGCAGACCCCACCAGGGCAAAACCAAGCATCAACATGGCGCGAGCACATTTCATAGGCTTTCGTCCCGATACGACTGTACCAACGACTTCCATTGCCCTTTAGCTTTCAAAATGAATTCAAGTATTTCACGGGCTGCACCATCGCCGCCGCGCCGTTCGGTTTGGGCTCGGGCGGCCGCCTGAACTTCCGGTACCGCGTTGGCCACGGCTACCGGCAGACCGGCCAGGCCCATGGCTGGCAAATCCGGCAGGTCATCTCCCACATAACAAACCTGTGCGGGTTTGACACGCAGTTTGGCCATCAGTTCAAGCAGGGCGGCGCCTTTGTGGCTTTGGCCTTCCAGCAGGACATCCACCTGCAGTTCCCGGGCGCGCCGCCGAACGGCCTCCGAAGCGCGTCCGGTGATAAGCGCGGTCAGGAGACCCGCCCGGCGGGCCAGCACGAAACCCAGGCCATCCTGAACATCAAACACCTTGAGTTCTCCCTCGGCGCCTGCATAGGCAATTTCGCCACGGGTCAGAACACCATCCACGTCAAACACCACCAGTTCGATATGGGCGGCCAGTTGTTCAGTCGATTGCTTCATCAATAGCCCTCAGAACCTGCCACAACCCGCGCAGTGCCGCAAAGGGGATCGCATTTTCCTTGTCGGATAAAGCCTGCGATGGATTGACATGGGTTTCCATGAACACGGCGTCACAGCCGGCGGCCACCGCGGCGCGCGCCAAGACCGGAACCAGATGGCCATCGCCCGAGGTATAGGTGCCTCCGCCCCCGGGACGCTGCACACTGTGGGTAGCATCAAACACCACCGGATAGCCCAGCCCGCGCATGATGGGCAAACTCCTCATGTCCGCCACCAGGGTGTTGTAACCGAAACTGACGCCGCGCTCGGTGAGAAGCAACTTTCGATTGCCCGTACTCTCCACCTTGGCGATCACATTCTTCATGTCGCCGGGCGCAAGGAATTGGCCTTTTTTTACATTTACCACCCGCCCGCTTTTGCCACAGGCCAGCAGCAGATCCGTTTGCCGGCACAAGAAGGCAGGGACCTGGAGAATATCTGCGACCTCCGCCACCGGACCCACTTCGGCCACAGAATGAACATCGGTCAGAACGGGCAGACCTGTTTTTGCTTTGATCTCGGACAGGATATCCAGCCCTTCCTCCAGGCCCGGCCCCCGATAGGCCGTGTGGGAGGAACGATTCGCTTTGTCATAGGAAGCCTTGAAGATGAGCGGGATGCGCTCCTGGCGGGCCAGGGCGGCCAGCTTCCTGGCCAGATCCAGGCAAGCCTTGCGACTTTCAATCACACAAGGTCCGGCGATCAGGGCCAGCGGATGCCCTGCTCCGATACGGATATCAGCGACGAGAACCGTACGCATGTTCATAGTGATGTGCACTTAACGCGATGATGGTCATCTTGCCAAGTACGTATTGAAATAAACAGTCAGGACTTCGCATCCGCGCGTGTGGCGACGCTTGTGCAGATGGAGTTCACCGCGATGGTACATCAAAAAATTAAAAGGGCCGTCAGCTTTTTAGGCTGACGGCCCTTAAATTTAACCCGGCAACGTGCTACTCTCCCAAGGCCTACACCATAGTACCATCGCCGCTGAGGGGCTTAACGGCCGTGTTCGGAATGGGAACGGGTGTTTCCCCCTCGCCATGGTCACCGGGAAACTGTGACGATATTCGGCTCACGCCGATCATCGCGCTAAAATTAAATTGCATAGGATGAGAAACATACGACCAAGAGGAAATTAATGGTCAAGCCGCACGGCCGATTAGTACCAGTTAGCTGAGTGCATTGCTGCACGTACACACCTGGCCTATCAAGGTTGTAGTCTTCAACCGGCCTTTAGCTCCTTGCGGAGGGGAGATCTTATCTCGGAGTGGGCTTGGCGCTTAGATGCTTTCAGCGCTTATCCGTTCCGT
>CAYTVN010000336.1:0-3407 GCA_964441655.1 uncultured Verrucomicrobiota bacterium
CACCTCCGACAAGGGTGGGAAGGGCTCGGTCTGGGCAGGCACCGAGCGCAGGCTGACACGTTTGAACGCGCCGCGAATGCGCAGGGCCTGGATCTGCTCCGGCGCCGGATTCTTCCACTGCAGCGTCTGCTGGAAAATTTTCTGATTCATGGGACCGACATCAAAGATGAGGTCCGGCTCAAACCAGGTCACACAGGCAAACGGAATCAGCGCATCGGGCGGCGCCACGCTCACCACCCCGGTGTGCGCCACTTGGTACACCACGCCGCTGACCACCACCATCTCGCCATCCAACCCATCAAAGGTGCCCAGGCCCACATCGCCATAGACCATCAGATTCGATACCGCCATCTGGCCCTGATAGCGCCCGCCCTGCAAGGCTTCGTAGGTGGAAACCTGGGTAATGGTCTCCCGCCAGGGGGATGGCTTGGGTTTCGAGCAACCGAGCAGACCCGCCCCCACGAGAACCACCGCCCACACGAAATATCGCTTCATCGCATATCCTTTTGTGCTGTCACCGCACGTCTTTGTAACACCGGACTATACGCGCCGGACAGGCTGCGTTTCCACCAGGCCCCGTTGAGGCGATGTTCCTGCGGCGTGGCGAAAGCAAAGTTATATCGCATAATTCGCAGATAGTTGGGCGGTTCGTCCGGGAACGGATTGTACGCCACCAATCGCAATACGGCCGGCGAGCCTTCCAGGAGCCGCCCCATCAGATTATACACCCAGGGATTTCCCTCGAGGTCGCCCAGCGCGGCAAACCACAACTGCCAGTCCAGGCGCGGCTGGTGCGGCGCAACGAAGCGGGGCCGGCGGCCGGGGTCACCCGGCTTCCACGGGAATTCATAGGCCTGCCACGTTTGCCCGTCCCGCGATCCTTCGACCACCAGCTCGGGCCGGTTTTTGGTCATTACCGCAAACAACCCGTAGGCATTCACGCTGCGCAGCGGGGCCACCTTGTCATCAAGAAGCTGCACCCACCCCGGCCAGGGAACGCGCCACCGCAGGACCTGGGTCATGGTCTGGGCCGACACAAGCAGGATCAGCGCGCCCACGGCACCCACAACCCACTGGTGCGTCCGGGCCGCGGGCCGTGCTGCAGCCACCGCGTTCGGATCGGACCAGACCCCGTCGTCCCACAGCCACAGGCATAAAACGATGGTCAGCACATTGAAGTAAGCGAAATTTCCCGTGGCCGCGATCAACACCATCAGGGATACCATGCCCGTGGCCGCCAGGTGCCGCAATCGTCGCGGCATGAAGATCAGGAAGGGTAATCCCAGCTCTACTACAAACATGATCAGGCAGCACGCTTTCTGCACGATGAGCGGCAACTGGTGGGCATACCAAGACGTCCACGTCGGAAGGGGCTGTGTCCAGTAGTGGTAGGTCAGTGCCGTCAGGTCGCGCCACGCGGTATCGTGGCTGGCCAGTTTGACCCAACCTGACAGGAACATCAGTTTGAACACCAGCGCATGCTGGAGAAAGACCGCCAGGCGTGGCGGGTCGGGATCTTGTCCCCAGCGCAGCCGCCATCGCCAGGGAGCCGCCAGGGCGGAGATCAGGCCTGCCTCGAGCAGCAGATTTTCCCACTGGAAACCCATGAAGGTCTGGCCTACGACAACCAGCGACAAGAAGCAGGCCCACAGCAGCCAGGCCATTACCGCAGGCGCCAGCCCGGCCATCAACGCCAGCGCGCCCAGCGTGCCCGCCGCGCACAGAACGTGCAGCCCCGCATCGGTCGGCCACCACCAGAGCAAGGTCGGCAGGCGATCATAGCCAATCCTTGCCACCTGGGGACGGATCGCCTCCAGCCAGGCGCCAAAGGGCAATAGGCCGCGCGCCCCGATCAAACCATCGGCTTGAACCCAGAAGGAAACAAAGGCCAGCAGATAGACCAGACCGAGGGCACGCAGGCCGACGTGACTGGTCCGCGCAAACGGCTTGCGTGCGGCATCGCGCCCATAGAGCGCGCGGGTGAGCGTACTCAGCACACGCCGATGATCCGCGACCCACGCGTAGGCCGCCTCGGCAAGGCCCCGCACCCATCGGCTGCGCCGGTAGCAGCGGGCACCCGCCGTGCGCCCACCCCATTCCAGCGCGCGCAACACCGCCTCGGCGGCGCGCGTAACCGTACCATCCGGCTCAACCAGGTGCACGGCACGGTCAAAAGCTTCACGTGGAATGTGCGGAAATTGGTCGGCGACTTCCTGATAGGGCGCATAGTCCACCGCCGCCCCCGTCCACTGCCGCCAGCGCGCGATCCAGGCGCGGCAGAAACCACAATCGCCATCAAAAATAAGCAGAGGACGCGTCATCTAGACCGGCTCCGCCTTGGGCGGCGGCTTGGCCTGGAAGGCGGAACAGGTATCGGTGGCTTCCACTTCCCTCCGGTGATGGCCACACCACTGCATAAACGGGTTGATGACGTAGTTCACGCAATACCGGCACAACCGCGCGTTTTCACCCTCATCAAACACTTTCGCCGCTTTGGAGTGGTCCGCCTCGGTGAACACCCGGACCGGAGTGGCATGTTTGAAGGGCACCTCATCTTCCGTGGCAAAGGCGTGCCCGCAGCTGGCACAACTCAGGGACTCGCCCACCTTGGTGAAACCTTCGTAGGTCGGCTGCCGCAGAAGCAGAGTGACCCGCCCGCAACCCGGACAATGGATTTCCAATGGTTTTGCCGCCATGAGCAACTTCCACGTTAGTCGCCTATGAACCGGCCTGTTTGCGACGCTTGCGCGCAGCAAACTCCGGCGCTTCCTTCACGCACAAACCCAGGATGCGCAACGACTCGATGAAATAGCGCATGCTCTCGCGCTTGAGTTCGGCGGGCTGCGCGCCCACATCCGCCCAGCCCGGCAGGTCGAGGTTGTGAGGATCCAGCTGCACCTTTTCCCAGTTATGGAATAGCCGGCCCCAATCGCTCTTCAGGATTTCGTGAATGTATTTCTGGTGGGTCGGATACCAGAAGGAATCGTGATAGGCCACGCTGGCCAGATAGGACCAGGGCGCCAGCACGGTCTTGAGACTCCACTCGATGGGCTTCTTGAGCGGACCCCAATAGATGAGATGCTGCATCTTGCTGGCAAAGGTCATTTTCTTGAAGGGACCCACGAAATTCCAGTTTTGCTGGCCCGCCTCCACGTCGCCGACGATTTCGATGTCGCGGGGGTTGCCGCAGCCCAGCCCCCGTTCGTGGGCCAGACGGACAAATTTCAAATCGCGCAGCGGATCAAAGCCCATCAGCTTGGCCGCCACCGCGTCGATGGCCACCTGGTCCGAGGAGGCCAGGATGACGTTCTTCACATGGGGGATCATACAGCGCGGACCCGGCCCGTCGCCCGCGAAGGTGCCGTCCATCACCGCGAAGACGCCGCGATGGATCTTCTTCTGGATCA
>CAYTVN010000337.1:0-3378 GCA_964441655.1 uncultured Verrucomicrobiota bacterium
CGGCAGCGCCGCATCCTGCTGCCCCTGTGCCCGGAATACATCGGGTATGCGGACCAGGGACTTTCCCCTGACTTCTTCCGAGCCCAGCGTCCGCGCATCGAGCGGGAAGGGGACCACGGCTTCAAATACCACGTTGATTTTGATGCCTTGCGCGTGACGCCGGACATTGCGGCGCTGTGCGTGTCGCGTCCGACCAATCCTTCCGGGAATGTGCTTACGGATGACGAAATGTCCCGGCTGGCCGCGCTGGCCCGCCAGCACCACATTCCGCTGCTGGTGGATAACGCGTACGGGCGTCCGTTCCCCGATATCATCTTCACCGAAGCACGGCCGGTCTGGGACGAACATCACGTGCTGTCGTTCAGCCTGTCCAAGCTCGGGCTGCCCGGCGTGCGCACCGGGATTGTGGTGGCGCGACCCGAGCTGATACGCGCCCTGTCGTCGATCAACGCGGTGATCAGTCTGGCCAACGGTAATCTGGGACAAGCCATTGCCATGCCGCTGATTCGCAGCGGGGAATTGCTGTCGCTCAGCCGTGATGTGATCCGCCCTTACTATCTGGAAAAATCGCGGCAGGCGCAGCGCTGGCTGGCCGACGCCTTCGGGGACCAGGTTCCGTACCGCATTCACCGCAGTGAGGGTGCGCTGTTTCTTTGGCTGTGGTTTGAAGGATTGCCCATTCCAGCCTCCGAACTGTACCGGCGACTGAAAGCCCGCAAGGTGCTGGTGATTCCCGGACACTATTTCTTTTTTGGATTGGGCGAGGATTGGCAGCACGGCCACGAATGCATCCGCCTCACCTTTTCCCAGCCCGCCCAGGTCGTGCAGGAAGGCATTGCGGTGCTGGCCGAAGAGGTCCGGCGGGCCTACGCGGATGGGGTGTAGAGCTTCGCTTTCTTGCTTTCACGCCTGCCGCCATTACACTTTTCCCCATGGCTTCGCGTACCACCAACTCGATCCTTTTCCGCTGCACGGCGTGCCGCAATGCCATGGAAGCGGACCCCGCCATGGTCGGGCGGTTGGTGGAGTGTCCATCCTGCAATTCCTCCATGCTGGTGCCCAACCGTTCGCTGCGGTTGCCGCCCGCGGCCCGGCGTCGCCTGTGGATTGGCCTGGGGGCGGGCCTGCTGGCGGTGTTGTTGATCAGCATCGCGGTGCGCCTGCTTTCCTCGCCGGACAGTCTTCCTCCGTCGGTTCAACTGGCCAAAGCTAACGCATCCAACCTCGTGAAGGCGCCAGGGGAGGGAGGCCCCGGTTCCTCCGCCACCGTGACCCGGGTGGAGCCGGATTCCTCTTTTCAGGAATTGGCCGCCCAGCATCGCAAGCTCGGAAAACAATACGAGGAGCTGGCAAATTGGGTGCTGAACAATATGCGCGGTCGATTCCTGCTCAAGGAACGGTTCGTGAAAAATCTGAACCTGCCTTCCGTGACGGATGGGTTCGGCCTGCATCCGGACATGATGGATTTTCTCGAGGTCAGTCCCAAGGAGCGTGATTTGCTGGAGGATGCGCTGGATTACGGTCTGTCCTCCATGGCCTCGCTGGAATCGAAGTTTTTGTCTGTGACGCAGAAGGCGCCGGAGCATGTGGCCCTTTATATTCCACCCTACGAGCGCGAAGGCGCGGCGATGCAGGAGGACTTGTACCGCGCCATGGAAACGGTGCTCGGTGCGGATCGTTTTGACCGGCTGCTGGATGCGGGCGAAAAGGACCTGATCAAGCGCTACCACTATTTCGGAACGGCAGCCCGCACCATGACCTTCGTGTTGACGGCGAGCGAGAATCCGGCGGAGCAGCCTTATCTGGTCATTCGCGATGGCTGGGTGATTCCGGATGGGCCGGGCAAGCGCTCCATTCAAGTGGCGGAAAGTGCGGTGCGCCAATTGCCGAGGGATTATCTGCCGTACCTGTCGTGGCTGCCCGAATACATGGCAGCGTTTGCGAAACCTTGACGGACGCGCTAGATCAGAGACAGCTGGGTCTGGTCCTGGGCGTCGCGTGAGATCTGTTCCATCAGCTCCGACCAGTCCTGCTGACTGGTGGCGGTTTCCATGACGAATTCGACCCCGGCGCTGAACGCATGGTTGTCTTCCGACTTCACCCAGCGGACCAGCGCGGTATGCATATAGCTGCTTGGCGGGTTGTCCACCACCACCCGTAGGTGCATGCGGTGACCCACCGGCATTTCGACCGGGGATACGATGCGAAGTCCCGTCTTGGAAAGATCAGTGGTTTGGCCGCGGAGGAGGGGCAACTTATATGTTGTCGCCGTGGGCGGCACATCGAACAGGCGGATGTCCACCGGAAACGAGTGCTCAATGCGCGGATAGTTGCGACGGTCCTTCATGACGAAAATGTAAGGCGTGCGATATTTTTAAGCAAGTCCTGGACTGAATCTTTTAAGCTTATTTCGCCGGCGGCAAAAGCGCGCTCATAGGTCCGATGCCACTGGCCCAATCGAGGCCGGGCCTGGCGCAATTCGTCCAAAATAAGGGGAATCATGGGGCCGCCATCCGCCAGATAGCCGGTGGTGACAAAATCCTGCTCTGCCGCCGCGCGGTCATAGGGCAGACGTACGATGCGGGCCTGCCAGCCAGACGCGTGCCAATCGAGGACGGCGAACGACGCCCGGGGGTCGCCATCAAAGGGCAATCCCGCGGATCCGGCATTGACGATCAAGGTCCCATCCACGGTGCGGATGAAGGGGATGTGGGTGTGACCGGCGACCAGCACCGACGGCGCCGGGGCGACCAGCGCGGCCAGATGCTCGTCGGCCATATCCTCATAGAGCCCGCTGCGATTGCCCTGCATGGAGGCATGCAGGAAACGTATCTCCCGACCGTCGGGACTGGAGAGCGACAAGTGATCGGGCATCGCCCGGACCTGCGGCAGCAAGTCGTGCACCTGGTTCACCGTCCATCGCGTGTGTGCAAACAGCTCGTGAGCCCACCGGTCTGCGGTCCGGGGCGCTTGATCGGCCAGCAGCACGTAGTCCTCGTGGTTGCCCTTGATCACGTGCCAGCCCTGCTGGTCCCGCCGCTCCAGGATAATTTCCAGGCAACGACGGGGCTGGGGGCCACGATTGATGGTGTCGCCTGCGACCACTACGCGGTCCGGTGAAAGTGCGTCCACCGCAACCAGCACGGCCTGCAGGGCCACCAGATTGGCGTGGATATCGGATAGAACCACCATGCGCATAAACCGGAAGTCTAGCGCACTTCGCGTGGTCCCGCCAAGGCAGACCGCCTCACGGTTCGCAGCAGACGCAACTAAAGGGCGGAACACGTAAACAGACCAGAGTTCCTTCTGTACTCAGTCGCGGACCGAACCGAAGCGGATTCGGTCCCTTGTTTATCTACTCCGGAGTATTGTCACATC
>CAYTVN010000338.1:0-3366 GCA_964441655.1 uncultured Verrucomicrobiota bacterium
TCGATGCTCAGCTGCATCCTCGGCTGCACCACCGCGCACCTTCCGAGCAACGCCCATTGGTGATGAGGCATATAGCGAATGACCGTCCATTTTTTCATCAGACACCAACCCACACAAAATTGAGAGGCGAAGAGGATTGCGCCGCCAACTGGAAGCGATAAATGCGACTGGAGCATCATGACGGCGGCAGCGACGCTGATAATCAACAACGGAATGCCCCACACCTCACCCGCGGCAATCACGGTTTCGGCCATGATGGACAGGGGGGGAAGGAGGTGAACGTGATCATAGCCCGACAGGAAAAATGAGAGTTCATTCCCCAGCCACGTGCCCACGCTCAGACTGGCCACAATCACGCCAACCGTGTTTCTGAGTCTAGTATTCGCCAGATAGCGTGGCGTGCGCGCAGCGTGGGCAACCAGTACAACGCCCAGCACAAGCATAGCGGACGCAATGGTTTTCCAGCGTACGACGAACGAGACGATCTGCTCGCGCGCATACAAATGCTTTCTATAAAACGACATGCTCCGATCCTCAAACTGATGAGAGAGCACATCGTGATAGTCCACCGGTAAAAGCGGCAGCATGACACAATAGAATTTTCCGCTTTTCTTGTGCGACGCCCACGACTCCGGGGAAACGCTACTGGGCGCCATGTGATAATTCGTTATCTCCTGGTCCAGACAGTTGATGCTCAGATACATCACGATAGAGAGTGCGAGCACCGTCACCGGCAAGCAACCGCAGCCGCGCGCATAGAGCAGGGCCAGCGCGAGCAACGCGGCCGCGCAGGATATCCAAACCAGATAGAGCGATGTATACATGGCTGCTTAAGTCATGCTACCTGTTCCTGGCGCCTTAAAACAGCTTGGATCGGAGCCGCTTTCTTCCTGCTCACTTTTCGTCCCTTTCGCGTATTTCGTGGTTTATCCCTCCGCCTGAACCCGCTACCTTCGCCGGACCATGAAATCCTGGATTGCCTCCTCGGTCATTTATCAAATCAACCTGCGCGGGCTGGCCGCGCGCGAGCCGCGCAACGCCATCGAAGCGGCGCAGGAAAAGAAGCTGGCCGATTCGCCGCTGGCGTATGTGACGAAGAACCTGGGCGTGATCAAAAAGCTGGGCGCGAACGTCCTCTATTTCATGCCGCCCTACCCCATCGGGCACGCGTTCCGCAAGGGCATCGGCTCGCCCTATTCCAGCCGCGATTTCAAGTCCATCGAGCCGGAATACGGCTCGTTGCAGGACATGAAGAAACTCGTGCGCCGGGCGCATCAGCTGGGCTTCAAGGTCATCTTCGACATCACGCCGAACCACACCAGCCGCGACCATGTCTGGTTCAAGTCCCATCCGGAATTTTATGTGAAGCGGGACAACGGCGAAATTTTCTACGACTGCGACTGGTCGGATACGGCCAAGCTGGACTACACCCAGCCCGCCCTACGCCGCGAGATGGTCAAAATCTACGACTACTGGCTCAGCATCCTGGGCAAGAATGCCAAGGGCCAGCCGGACGGCATTGACGGCTTCCGCCTGGATATGGCGCATTTCATCAATGACAAGTCCTTCTGGAACGAAGCCATGCCGGAACTGCGGGCGCGGCACGCGGGCCGCGAACTGCTGTTCCTGGCCGAGTGCTACGGCATTGGCAACAATCTCGACCTGTTCGAGCGCGGCATCAACGCGGCCTACGACGACGATTTCTACAAGGTGGCGGCCAACCTGTACGGGCTGACCGAGGCAGGCGAATCCGCCATCGTGCCCGCGGGCGGCCTGGCCGGGAACGGCGACTTCAAGGATCGCTATGAGGCGTTTCTGAGCGACGGCATCGCGGGAGCCTTCGCGCGCGCCCTGCTCAACTACGAGGAAAAACTGGGCCCGGGCGAGCCCTATGTGGCGCGCTATTCGGACAACCACGACGAGGGCCGCGGGTTTTATCTGTATGGTCCTGGCGCCACCAAGGCCATCAACCAGCTGGTGTTCCTGGCCCCCCGCACCCTGCCCTTCATCCTGACCGGCGAGGAATTCGGGGCGGTGAACCGTCCCCCCATCCACGACCGCATGAATCCCATCGGCAAGCGGCGTCGCATCGTCAACGGCGATCACGTGCGCGAGCAGGAATCGGTGGAATTTGAGGGCAACTCCTTTGCGCGCGACCCCAAGGAACGGGCCGCCATCTACCGCTTCTTCAAGGATCTGATCAAACTGCGTCGGACCCAGCGCGCCCTCAGCGAAGGAACGTTTCGGCTGATTGACGTGGACGAAGTGGCACCCCGCGCCCAGCGGTGCGTCATCGCTTTCGAACGGCAGCTGGGCAACCAGACCCTGCGCTGCGCCGTCAACCTGGGGCCAGAACCCCGCACCCTCAAACAAGCCAAAGCGTTCCACGGAAAACGCCTGTTCGGTCAACTCGATCAGGGGACCCTGGCCCCCTTCTCCAGCATCGTGGTCCAAATCAACCCTTCTGCAAGAATGTAGATGAGCCCCCGTACGAGCCACATTAATGTAGTATTTACGCGGTCATCACGACAAATACATTGCGCTCGTTCTTGTTGTAATAATTTGCTGTTCAATGTAATGCGACGAGTTGACCGGGCCGACTTACTGCGAATGGCATGAAGCCTGCTGTAGTGTAAGGGCCGTTTTTAAAGTGATCGAGTCACGAACTGAAGGAGCATGAAAGCGATGAAGTATTCGAATGCACGTCAGGCTGCCATTGCGGCGGTCACCACCTACAAGCCGTCCGAGAAGCCGTTGAACTTCCTGGAGACTCCGGCCGAGCAGATTTTTGGCTCGAACGTATTCAACGACAAGGAAATGAAGAAGCGCCTGCCCAAGGGTGTTTATAAGGCGCTCTCCAAGACCATCAAGCAGGGTGCGAAGCTGGACGCCAGCGTGGCCGACGTGGTGGCGCAGGCCATGAAGGAATGGGCCATCGAGAAGGGCGCCACCCACTACGCGCACGTGTTCCAGCCCCTGACCGGCATCACCGCGGAGAAGCATGACAGCTTCCTGAGCCCCGACGGCAACGACGGTGCGTTTTCCGAGTTCACGGGCAAGCAGCTGATCCAGGGCGAGCCCGACGCGTCCTCCTTCCCCTCCGGCGGCATCCGCGCCACCTTCGAGGCCCGCGGCTACACGGCGTGGGACGTGACCAGCCCGGCCTACATCCTCGAGAACCCGAACGGCACCACGCTGTGCATCCCCACCGCGTTCTGCTCGTGGACGGGTGAAGCGCTGGACAAGAAAACCCCGGTGCTGCGCTCGATGCAGGCCTTGAACAAGCAGGCCCAGCGCATCCTGAAGCTTTTCGGCCACACTGACCCCGGCTACGTGTTCGCCACCGCCGGCCCCGAGCAGGAGTAC
>CAYTVN010000339.1:0-3348 GCA_964441655.1 uncultured Verrucomicrobiota bacterium
ATACCCCTCAATCTGCGCCGCCTCCTCGGGCGTCACATCACGCGGCGCCGCCCACCCGGGCGTCGTGGTCACTGCAAGCATCGAGGACAGCAGCAGACGGGTCGAAAAACGCAACAGACTGGGCTCTTTCGACATGGGCATGGCGGGGAACTCCTGAATTGTTAATTTCACATTAAGAAATCCGCCCCCGCCCGTCCATCCGATTGTAGTGGTTTCCCCGATAGACACTGCTTGATGTATGCTATATCAAACAAAACGATTTCCATATCAACCACCTGCTTTATATTGGCCTCACCGACCCGAATCAACGGGGGGAACAGAAGGAGAGAACGGTATGCGCGGACAACGATGGATGATGATGGCGGCGCTGGGCATGGCGCTGACGGGGACGGCCGGGGCGGAGAGCGACACCGCCCGCCTGGATGAACTGGAACGCCAGGCCCGGGTGCTGGCCGAGGAAATCGAGAAACTGAAGCTGCAAGACGTGGCCATCGAACCGGGCCAGCGGGCCTACGGGCTCAGCCCGTCCGCCTCCAAGGTCTACTTCAAGGACCAGGGCGTGTCTCTGGGCGGCTACGGTGAGGCCCTGTACCAGAATTTCGAGGACGACACGAAGACCGACGAGTGGGATTTCCTGCGCATGATTCTCTACGCGGGCTACAAGTACAACGACAAGCTCGTGCTGAACACCGAGCTGGAAGTCGAACACGCCGCGGACGACCAGGAGGGCGAAGTCGCCGTGGAGTTCGCCTACCTCGACTACCTCTGGCGGCCCGAAGTGAACCTGCGCGGCGGCTTGCTGCTGGTGCCGGTCGGCCTGATGAGCGAATACCACGAACCCACCACCTTCCTGAGCGCGCGCCGGCCCGACGTGGAGTCACGCATCATCCCCAGCACCTGGCGCGAAAACGGCGTCGGCGTGTTCGGCGATGTCGCCGGCTTCAGCTACAAGGCTTATTTGATGAACGGCTTCGATGGGGAGGCGTTCACCGCCGCGGGCCTGCGCGGGGGCCGCCAGAAAGGCTCCAAGGCCGAGGCCGATGATCTCGCCGGCGTGGCCCGCCTCGATTACACGGCCGTGGACGGCCTCGTTGTCGGCGCCTCCACCTACTACGGCGACTCCGGGCAGGATCTGCCCTTCAGCCTGCAAACGCTGATCTACGAAGCGCATCTCGACTGGGCCTGGAAGGGCCTCGAAGTGCGCGCGCTCGCCACGGCCGCGGAAATGGACGGCGCGGACGAACTCAACACCTACCTACTGGCCAGCTCCGAAGATCCGCTGGACATCACCGCCCTCGATCCCGTCGGCGAAGAGATGCAGGGCTGGTACGTCCAGGTCGGCTACGACCTCTTCACCATCCTGCGCCCCGGCGAAGCCTCGCTGACGCCCTTCGTGCGCTACGAGGAACTGGACACCCAGAAGAAGGTCCCCTCGGGCTTCACCGCGTCGGGCAAGAACGACACGGAAATCCTGACCGCGGGCTTGAACTTCAAACCCATCCCGGAGATTGTGCTGAAGGCTGAGTACCAGTTCTACGACAACGCCGCCAACAGCGCGTCGGACCAGTGGAACCTCGGACTGGGTTACATTTTCTAGCAAAGCGAAAAGGTAGGGACAGCGCTCCACGCCGTCCGGGGCGGAATACAATCAGCATGATGAAGCATGTTCTAGCCCTGGTGGCGGCCCTCTGGGCCGCCACCAGCCCCGCCGCCACCTACCTGACTCAGGCCGAAGCTCTTGCCCAGGCCTTTCCTGACGCACAGATTGAGCGGCAAGGCTACGTGCTTACCGACGCGCAGATGAAGCAGGCCGCGGACCTGGCCGGGAAACCCCTGCCCAGCGCACTGGCCACGGCCTATGTAGCCACCCGGGACGGTGCCGTCGTGGGCACGGCCTATTTCGACGTTCACCGCATACACTCCCAGTCCGAGACCCTGATGATCGTGGTCAAACCGGACGGCGCGCTGGCCGACATCGTGGTGCTCGCCTTTTCCGAGCCGCCGAAATACCGAGCCCCCGAGGCTTGGCTAAAACAGTTTCTGAGCCGCAAACTGGACAATCGCCTGAACCTGAAGCAGGACATCCAGGGCATCTCCGGCGCCACCCTCACCGCGCGCGCCACCACCAAGGCAGTCCGCCGCACCCTCGCCCTGCACGCCGTCCTAAATCCCCAACCACGGATCACTGACCACTGATTACTGATCACTACCCAACCCGCCATGTCCCCCCTCGAAAAACACCTCTTCCTCGCCGCCAACCTCCTCGTCGGCGGCACCGGCTTGGTCTACGGCTGGTTCCGCTACTTCGCCACCTCCGACGATCCCTTCGCGGTGGTCAACCACCCGGCCCAACCGCTCTGGCAGCACCTGCACATCTGGCTGGCCCCCTTGCTGGTCCTGGCAGTCGGGCACTTTCTTTACCACCACGCGCGGCTCTACTGGCGGGCCGGCACCTCGGAGGGTCGGCGCAGTGGGCTGTCCATGCTCGCCCTGGCCCCGCCTATGATTTTCTCCGGCTATCTGCTGCAAACCGCCGTGGACGAAACCTGGCGGCAAATCTGGATCGGCCTCCACGTCGCCACCTCCCTGCTGTGGCTCGCCGGGGTCGGCGTCCATCTGCTCTCCCACTACGCCAGCCGGCGCGCCGAAACGACGGCTTGAATGTGCCCGCCCCTTCGCTACATTCGACCCAATTTTTAACCCCGGTAGGGACGGCACTCCGTGCCGTCCGCGGCGGGCGACGGAGCGCCCGCCCTACCTGTGGCCAACCAGACAACGCAGGAGTCGAACATGGCAGCTAAAGCAAAGAAACTCGTCGGCAATATGATCATCGCGCAGAGCGGTGGTCCCACCGTGGTCATCAACCAGAGCCTGGTCGGCGCGGTACTCGAAGCGCGCAAGCACAAGGAAATCAAGAAGGTGTACGGTTCCCTGCACGGCCTCAAGGGCATCCTCGAGGAAAACCTGATCGACCTCGGCAAGGAAACCGCGGCCAACCTCGAACTGGTGGCCAACACGCCCTCCTCCGCCCTCGGCTCCGTGCGCAAGAAGCCAACCCCGGAAGACTGCAAGAAGGTGTTTGAAGTGTTGCAGAAGTACGACATCCGCTACTTCTTCTACATCGGCGGCAACGACAGCGCAGAGACCACGCACATCGTCAACGAAGCGGCCATCGCGGCCGGCTACCAGATGAAGTGCTTCCACATCTGCAAGACCATTGATAACGACCTCAAAGAGAACGACCACACCCCCGGCTTCGGCAGCGCGGCCAAGTTCGTGGCCCAGGCCTTCCAGGGCGACAACCTCGACAACCGCGCCCTCCCCGGCGTGAAGATCAACGTCATCATG
>CAYTVN010000340.1:0-3320 GCA_964441655.1 uncultured Verrucomicrobiota bacterium
CCGGTGGCCGCGTTCAGCGCCTACAGTTTCGTGATGGCGGCGCCCGCGGTGGAGAAGTTGTCCGACGCCGAACAGGCGGCCTGGCAGACCCTGGTGGCGTCGGTGTATGAGCCGGTGACCGACATCGCTGATTTTGGCCAGGGCGCGACCACCCTGCGCATCTGGCAGCGCCGTGCCGACGGGGTTGCCCGGTGAAGCTTTCCATCGTAATTCCCGCCTACAACGAAGAACGCCGGCTGGGCGATTCCCTCGATCAATACCTGGCCTATTTCACGCCGCGCTACGGACAGGACTATGAGATCGTGGTGGTGGTGAACGGTTCCCGTGATCACACCGAACAGGTGGCGCGGGCGCGTATGGAGGGGCATCCGCAGGTCAAGGTGCTGGTGGATGCCGGGCGCATTGGCAAGGGTGGGGCGGTGATGATGGGATTCCGGGTCGCTCAGGGCGAGTTGATCGGCTTTACGGATGCCGATGCTTCCACGCCGCCCGAAGCCTTCGATGATCTCGCCCGCAACATCGGCCAGGCGGGGGCCATCATCGGCTCGCGTTGGTTCCCGGAATCCAAGGTGTTTCCACCCCAACCCCTGAAGCGCCGGGTGGCGTCGCGCATCTTCAATTACCTGGTGCGCACCCTGTTCAAAGTGAAAATACGCGACACCCAGTGCGGGGCCAAGGTGTTGAAGCGCGACGCCGTGCGCGATGTGTTGCCGCTCATCGGCATCACCCATTGGGCCTTCGATGTGGATTTGCTGTTCATGTTGCGCCGGACCGGGCATCGCATCATTGAATGGCCCACCACGTGGCACGACCGGGGTGGCTCCCAGCTGCGCGTGGGGCGCGCCTCCCTCGAAATGTTTATCGCCATCGTGCGCCTGCGCCTCGTCTATTCGCACTTCCGCTTTGTGGTCTCGCTCTACGATGTCACGCTCGGTCGCTGGACGCACCGGAGGGCGGGCCGATGAGCGGGGATGCGCGCGGGGACCGACTGGTTCAGCACGGCTTGCTGCTCATGGGCATGGCCCAGGTGGGCAATCTGGCTGGCCTTGCTTTTCACGCGGTAATGGGACGTGCGCTGACATTGGATGAGTACGGCATTTTGGGCACGCTGCTGAACATGATGCTGGTGCTAGCCTCGCCTTTGGATGCCTTGCGCAATGCCATGGCCCATTTTTCCGCGCGTGCCGAACAGCAGGGCGAGCGCGCGGTGGTGCGGTCTCTAGGTCGACAGTGGCTGGTTCGTATGCTGGGGCTGGGTCTGCTGGCTGGGGTGGCATTGATTTTATCTGCTCCCATGGTGGCGTCTTTCTTCCATCTCGAGTCCACCCTGCCCGTGCGGGTAGTGGGTGGACTGCTTCCGGTGATGTTGTGCGCTCCCGTAGTTGCAGGCTTGCTGCAGGGGATGCAGTCGTTTCTGTGGATGAGTGTGGGCACCCAGTTATGGATGGTTCTGCGGTTGGGCTTGGGCTACCTCCTGGTGACGTTCGTGGCGGCCAACTCCTTATCGGCCGTCTGGTCCCACGCGTTATCGCAGGGGTTTGGCTTGCTGTTGGCCCTGTACGGTTTAAGCACCCTGTTGCGCGGATTGAATCGGGCGGCCGCGCCAGCCGGCGTGGTGCGGTATTTCCTGCAGTCCATGATGCTACTGGCAGGCTATGGCGTGTTGATGAACTCCGATCTGATGCTGGTGAGGCATTTCCATCCGGATGAGGCGGGATATTTTGCCCAGGCTGCGACCATCGGGCGGGCCGTTATTTTCCTGCCCATGCCCATCGCCATGGCTCTTTTTCCTAAAGTCATCTCTTCCGGACAGGCTTCTGCCGCGAGTCGCCAGACTCTGGGCCGAGCCTTGTTGATGGCTGCGGGCCTGATCGGATTGGCGGTACTCATGGTGTGGCTGCTGCCCTGGCTACCGCTGCGGATTTTGTATCCTACGACGAACACAACCCCGGAAATTCTGGCCCTGGTGCGTTGGGTGTGTTTGGCCATGAGCCCGCTGGGCCTGTCCTATCTGCTGTTGCATTTTGAAATGGCGCAGCACCGCTTTGAAGCCCTGCCCTGGCTGATTCTGTGCGCGATAGGCTATGTGGGCGGAGTATATCTGTGGCACGATACGGTGTTGCACATCGTCATAGCCTTGGGTACGTCCGCCCTCGCATCCGCCCTGGTCTTCGCAGTGCAGTTGATCCGCCACCGCCCGCGTTAACTTCCCGTTTGCTCGCGCAGGCGCAGGTCGCGGAGGATGCGGCTGCGGTACCACATAAAACCGACCAGGTCGAAGGCGGTGCGTGGCAATCGTTTCAGGTTGGTATATTTCGATGTCCCGTGGGTGCGCGGGCGGTGATCCACTGGCAGCTGTTCAATGGTGCGTCCGGCCAATCGGAAATAGGCGCCCATGAATCGATGTACGCCGTTTACAGGGGGCAGATCGGCCACGCAGACGCGTCGGAACGCCTTCAAACTACAGCCGGTATCGCGCAGACCGTCGTGGGTCACCGCGTTGCGAATGCCATTGCCGATGCGCGAGGCCAGGCGCCGCGACCAGGTGTCCCGCCGGTGTGCCCGGTAGCCGCAGACCACGTCGAAACGCTGCGTGGCTTCCACCAGACGCGGGATATCCGCAGGGTTGTTCTGGCGGTCGCCGTCCAGGGTGACCAGAATGTCGCCGCGCGCTTCCCGCAATCCCAGCAGCATGGCTGCACTCTGGCCCCGGTTGCGGTCGGCGCGGAGACCGCGCAAGAACGGAAAGCAGGAGGCGGCTTCTATCAGCCGTGACCAGGTGGCGTCGGTGCTGCCATCGTCTATGACGAGTACTTCCAAGTCGGGCCATTGTCGGGCCACCGGCACAAACTCCTCGAGCAGCGGGATCACATTGTCCTGCTCCTGATAAACCGGTATGACCACCGAAATCTTCATGCGCGCCAGGCCGTCCGATTGTGTTCGTAGGACTCCTGCAGGATGTCGCGCACATTGCGGGTCAGCCGCCAACCCGGATAGTGGGCCTGGAATTTACTGACGTCGCTGATCCACCAGATGTGATCGCCTACGCGGTTGTTTTCCACATAGGAGGTGGTGAGCGGGCGACCGGTGATCTCTTCGCACAGGCGGATGGCTTCCTGCATGGAGCAGTTGCTGAAACGGCTGCCGCCGATGTTGTACACCTCGGCCACGCGCGGGGCCTGATAGAAGTGGAAGAAGGCCTCCACCATGTCGTGGCTGTGGATGTTGTCGCGCACCTGTTTGCCGCGATAACCGAAGACTTTGTATTCGCGACCGATGACCGCGCAGTGCTCGGGCTGAAGATGTACGACCCCGCTACC
>CAYTVN010000341.1:0-3281 GCA_964441655.1 uncultured Verrucomicrobiota bacterium
GGCGACATGTTGTTCCTGCCGCCGGGCAGCCCCAAGTTGATTCGTGCCCAGGGAACCTTGACCACGGACGCCGAGTTGCACCGGGTGGTGGACCACTGGAAGCGGCAGGGCGTCCCGCAGTACGAGAACTCCATCAAGGACAAGATCGAGGGCAAGCAGGTGGATCTGCCCGACATGGAGGAGGACGACGAGCTGTTGCAGCAGTCCATGGAGATCATCCGGCAGACCCGCCGCGCCTCCACCTCGTCGTTGCAGCGCCGCCTGCGCATCGGTTATACCCGGGCGGCCCGCATCATGGATTTACTGGAGCAGAAGGGCATCGTGGGGCCGGCCAATGGCGCGGACCCGCGGGAAATATTGATCGATCTCGACGGCGAGGTTCCGGGCAACCGGGAACCCGCCCAGGAATAAGCCGGATGGAAAGCCTAGGTCAGACCCTCAAAGCCGCCCGCGAGCGCAAACGCATCACGCTGTCCTATGCGGCGGCCCAAACCCGCATCAAGATGCAGTTTCTGGAGTTGATGGAGCGTGATGATTTTTCCCGCATGCCGGCGCCCGCCTACGCCAAGGGCTTCCTGCGCATGTACGCGGAATTTCTCGGCCTGGACCCGCAGCCGCTGGTGCAGCAGTACGTGGAGGTCCATGTGGGCCAGCGTCCGCCGCGCCTGCAATCCGCCTCCAATGCCCCGCCGCGTCCCGCTACCCCGCCCGCTCCCGCGCCGCGCCGCGCGCCTGAACCGGCCCCGTCGGCCGTCGAGGATGAGCCCGCGGTGACCACGCCGCCCACGCCCCGCAAACCGTGGATCACCTTCAAGCGTCCGGACGTCACCCGCATCAAAACCGCGCTGGCGAACTGGCCCTGGCGCATGACCGTGATCGTGGCGGCTTCGGTGGTGGCCCTGGTGCTGCTTGCGAATGGCCTGGCCCGCTGGGCCCGGCGTGCGGATAGCGCCCCCGCCGTGTCCCGGCCCGCGGTGTTCAAGAAAGGCGTGCCCGCCACCCTTCAGGATGTCCCCGAACCGTATTTGCCCTTGCCCGCGGAACCGACGGAGAAACCCCGATGAATCTTCCAAATGCGTTGACGCTCAGCCGGCTGGGCCTGGCCGCGGTGATGATGGGCCTGCTCTCCGTGCCGGTGCCGTTCGCCAAGAGCGCGGCCCTGCTGGTGTTCGCCGTGGCCGGCATCACCGATTACCTCGACGGTTACCTGGCCCGTAAAAACAACATGATTTCCGCCTTTGGCCGCCTGATGGACCCCCTGACCGACAAGGTCATGGTGTGCGCGGCTTTTGTCAGCTTCGTGGAGATCACCCTGGTGCACCAGGGCCGCATCATGCCGCTGGTCCCGGCCTGGATCGTGGTGGTCATCATCGCGCGCGAATTTCTGGTCACCGGCCTGCGCCTGCTGGCGGCCAACCGGGGCAACATCATCGCCGCCGGCAAATGGGGCAAGCACAAGACGGTCTGGCAGATCGTCGCCATCGTGATCCTGCTGCTGGGGGTGGCGGTGCGGGACGACCTGCTGCGGCAGGCGGGCGACAAGCTGATCACCGATTATAATTTCTGCTTCTTTTATATTTCGCGCGGGGTGGCCATGGCGGTGGCCCTGATTACGGTGAGTTCCGGGGTCATGTATTTTGCCCAGCACCGCGAATTGATCGCCGACGGACGCTAACGGAAGAGGATGTTGCCCATGAAAAAACTCTGGTGGAGCCTGATGGTGGTGCTGGCCGGCGCGGTGGCGCAGGTGCAGGCCCAGACCGATGTGGTGGCCGAACTGATGGCGGCCGCCGCCGCACCCGCGGCCGAATCGCACAGCATGAATATGCGGCAAATCATCGAAACCGGCGGCTGGCTCATGTACGTGCTGGGCGCCATGTCGGTGGCCGGGGTGGCCCTGGTCATTTATTTCCTGCTGGTGCTGCGCCGCGAACAGGTGCTGCCGCGCCGGTTCCTGGAAAATGTGCGCGGCCTGATTCGCGAAGGGCGCACCGTGGAAGCCTCCCACGCCTGCCGCTCCGATTCCTCCGCGCTGGCCTCCATCCTGGGCGCCGCGCTGGACTACGTGTTGCGCAGCAACAAGCCGGACCCCGGCCTGTTGCGTGAGATTGTGGAGGGTGAAGGCGGGCGCCAGGCCACCATCATTCAGAACCAGACCCAGTACCTGCTGGATATCGCGGTCATCGCGCCCATGGTCGGCCTGCTGGGCACGGTCATGGGTATGCTGACCGCCTTTAATACGGTGGCCCTCGACCTGGCCAAGGCCAAGCCCATGCTGCTGGCCCAGGGCGTGTCGCAGGCCCTGGTCACCACGGTGGCCGGCCTGCTGGTGGCCATTCCCGCCATGATGGCCTACGCCTATTTTCGCGGGCGCACCTCGCGGCTCATATCCGACCTGGAAAAAAATTCAGCCGATCTGCTGACCCTGATCATCAAGGAGTAGGCGGTGAACTTCCGCGCGCGAGTCAAACCTGATCCGGTGGGCTTCCAGATGACGCCCATGATTGACGTGGTCTTTCTGCTGCTGTGCTTCTTCGTGACCAGCCAGGTCTTCTCGCAGTGGGAAGCCGAGGTGGATATCACCCTGCCCACCGCGCAGACCAGCGAGATGCCCCAGCGCCTGCCCGGCGAAATCATCATCAACATCCTCAAGAGCGGCGACACCGTGGTCAACGGGCGCACCCTGGAGGAGCCCGCGCTGGCCGGCATGCTGAAGCGCCTGGCCGAAATGTTCCCCGGCCAACCGGTGCTGTTGCGCGGGGACAAGGCCGCGGCCTATGAACACATCATCCGTGTGCTGGATTTGTGTCGGCAGGCCGACATCTGGAACATCTCCTTCGCCACCGGCGTACCGGAGTGATGTGCGCCGTGAAGATGCGCCTGATCCTCCTGCTGGTTTGCGTCGCCGCCCCCGCCGGATGGGCGGTCACCGCGACCGATCAGGTGCGCCTGGCCGACGGGCTGTTCGCGCGCGGCATGTATGAGCTGGCCCTGCGCGAGTACCGCGCGGTGGCCGATCAAATCACCCTGACCAACCGGGATGTCGTGCTGTACCGCATGGCGGAGAGCGAGCGCGCCCTGGGCCGAACCGCGGAGGCCGCGTCCCTTTACCAGCAGGTGATCACGGGTTTCCCCGCGCGGGTGGTCGCGCAGCGGGCGGCCCTGCGCTGCGCGGAATCCGCCCTGGAGGCGGGGCGCTTCGAGGAGGTGGTGCGCGTACTGGCGGATCGCAAGGAAGCGGAGGTGGAACCCGAGGCCCTCTCGGCCTGGCGTTATTTTCT
>CAYTVN010000342.1:0-3279 GCA_964441655.1 uncultured Verrucomicrobiota bacterium
ATGCGCAAGTCGTCCACCTCCGTGTGGCTCCAGAACAGACGGAATTTGCGCGCGGTGAGGCGCAGGGCCGCGCCCGGATGCTCCCGCATAAAGCGGCGGGCCTGGGCCGACCACCAGGCGGAGCTCTGGGCGCGCGAGAGCGGGTGGCCCACCTCCAGCTCGGCGGCGCGATGGGCATCTTCCAGCAGGTCGGTGGCGGTCAGGCGGAAATCGCGTATGCGCAGGGGATACCCGGTGGCCCGTTCGTGGTTGCCCATGTAGACATTGATGCCGCCGTGCGTGGTGAGAAAGGTGAGTTGCCCTTCCGCGCGCGTGTTGTGGATCGCCACCGGCAGGGCCGGGAGCAGGGCGGCGGCGAGAAAAAACGGGAGGTGCAATCGTGGGAGCAGCAGGCGGCTCCAATTCATCGCGGCCAGCACCGCGAGGAGGATCACCACCGGCCATACCGCCGGATAGCCCAGTCCCGTGATGCCCGCCAGGAGGCCAATGCCCGCCCAGCCTGCGCGTGAATACGGGGTCTCGCGCGCCAGCGCGAAGGCGAGGGCCGTGACCAGCAAAACGTTTAGCGACGTGGGCATGGTCAGCGTGGAGTAGACGATCGCGCGCGGGTAGAGGGCGTAGAGCAGGCCGGTCGCCAGCGCCCAGCGTGGGGATGCGCCCAGCCGGCGGGCCAGGGCCACCAGCAGGAACGTGGTCAGGCCGTCGCACAACAAACCCAGCACGGCGGCAGCCAACAAGTGGGAACCCACTACGGCATAGAGCAGGCCCAATACCCATGGATAGAGCGGAAGAAAGGCAAAGCTGCCGTCCGGCCACCACGCGCCACCCGCCACCGCCTGGGCCGCCTGATGGTAAAGCGCCCGGTCGTGTCCCCCGGCGACTTGCGTGAACAGAGGCGTGGCGGCAAACCGGCCCAGAAACCAGAGCCGCACCGCCAGGGCCGCGAGGGCCGCGCCGGGGGCGGCCAAAGCGATAAAATTTTTCGGATGACGATTAAACAAGCGTCGCATGGTCTGGGTAACTTAACGGGGCAAGTATTAGGAAATTATCATTTTTTTCATAACAACTATTGCGCCTCGCGCAAAGCTTTCGTACAAGAAGACTACTTCAGAAGGACGGGGCGCGTGACTATTTTTGTGGGGAATCTTTCGTTCCAGGCAACCGACGAGCAGGTGCGGGCGGCGTTTGCGCCGTTTGGCGAGGTGGCGGAGGCGCGGGTGATGCGTGATCGCGAGTCCGGGCGCGCCCATGGCTTCGCGCTGGTCGACATGCCGAATATTCAAGAGGCCACGCAGGCCATGGCCGGCGTCAACGGGAAGCCCATTGCCGACCGGGTGGTTCGTGTTTGTGAGGCGAGGCCACGCGAGGATGGCCCTAAAATTTAACCAGCAATGTAACAGGGAGGATGAGGCTCAAAAGGTCCAGGGCGCTTCGCCTGCTGATTGAGGAACAGCGCGGGGGCCGGGTGACGGCTTTTGCATGGATCGGGATGAGTCTCTGTTCAGGATGAATTTCTTCGGGAAAAAAGTGCCGGCGCAAAAGCCGGATCGGTCTGAGGATGACGCGCCGCCCATGCTGCGCGCGCTCAAAGAGGTGTGGGACATCAACACCGAGAAGAAACAAGAGCGGGTGGACACCCCGGTGTCGTCTGACATCTATGTGGCCCGGCCGCGCAAGAATGGTATTCCGCCCCGGCATCTGGGCCGGCGGGTGGAAGAATAACGCGACGTCCGCGTTTTTTTCTCGCCGTTGGCCGCCATCCTCCGTAGTGCTGATGGCATGGCCATTTCCTCCGCTCCCCGACCCGGTGGTGCCCGTGGTGAAGCCGCCCTGCTGCTCGCGGAGTGGCTGGAGCGCGGCACCTTTGCCGATGTACTGTTGCAGGGCGTGCAGCGCGACCGGGGTTTTCTGACCGAAGTGGTGAACGGGACCCTGCGCTGGTACCGTGCGCTGGACTTTGTGCGCGCCACCCTGGCTCCGCGTCAGCCGCGCCCCCCGGTGCATGGCCTTTTGCTGACGGCCAGCTACGAACTGTTGTTCATGGACCATTCCGAGCCCTACGCCGTGGTGGACCAGGCGGTGGACGCGGCGCGCGTGATGGGCGGGCCCAAGGTGGCCGGTTTTGTGAACGCCATTCTGCGCCGGGTGGCGACCGATCCCGGCCACTGGCGTGCGGCTATCGAACAGCAGCCGGAAGGCGTACGCTGGTCCCATCCCGATCTGCTGGTGAAGCGCTGGGAGGCCCGCTTCGGTGCGGCCGGGCTGGCGGCGTTGTGTCAGTGGAACAATGCCCGGCCGGAAGTCGTGCTGCGGGTGGAAACCACGCGGGTCAGCCGGGACGAATTTTGCCGGCGCCTGGAGGCGCAGCACATCCATCATCATCCCCATCCGGCGCGGCCCGACGAATGTCTGTGCCTGGAGCAGGGCGGATCGCTGGAAGCGTTGCCGGGCTATGGCGAGGGCTGGTTCGCGGTACAGGATCCGTCCACCCTGCTGGCGGTGGACTTGATGAACGTGCAGCCGGGCGAGCGTGTGCTGGACGTATGTGCCGCCCCGGGCGGGAAGACCCTGGCCATGGCGTCGCGTATGAAGGGCGAGGGCGAACTGCTGGCCCTGGATGCCGAGCCGAACCGGTTGCGCCGGGTGGTGGAGAATGCGGCGCGCATGGGCCAGCCGTGGATCAAAACCGCCCAGATGGATATCACGAAACATCGCGGCGACCTGGCCGACGCTTCCTTTGATGCCGTCCTGCTCGACGTGCCGTGCACCAACACCGGAGTATTGCGGCGGCGCCCCGATGCGCGCTGGCGTTTTGACGCCTCCCGCCTGGCGGGCGCCCTGGCTCTCCAGCGCAGCCTGCTCGACGCCGCGGCCCCCCTGGTGAAGCCCGGCGGCCGGCTCATCTATAGTACGTGCAGCCTGGAGTCGGACGAAAACGGGGAGCAAGTCCGCGCCTGGCACGCCCGGCACCCCGAATTCACCCTCGAAGCCGAGACCGAATCCATCCCGCCCGCCCGCCAGATGGACGGCGCATATGCGGCGCGGTTGCGCAAAGCCGGCATCTGAAACGGGGTCCCGTGGGACAACCAAAGCGTGCTACTCAGTTTCTTCCAAAAACCTGCGTATGGACGGATATGAATCTACGGTGTTTGGATTTGGCGGAATTGATTCGATAATTTCGGCTATGGCACGGCCGCCTTCACCTTTATAACGAGTCACAAAAGACCGGAAATCCTCGGATGCGTGCTCGTTGGCATGATCACTGATAATGCGCCAAAC
>CAYTVN010000343.1:0-3236 GCA_964441655.1 uncultured Verrucomicrobiota bacterium
GTTGTTGGCCAGGGTGGTCATCTTGGCGCGGTTAATGGCACCCTGCACACCCGGGAACAGAAGGGCGGCGAGAATGGCGATGATGGCAATCACCACCAGCAGCTCAATGAGGGTAAAACCACGGCATTTCATCCGGCGCAACAGCTTGATCATGATCGACTCCTATGCTTCTTTCGGGCGCGGCGGGTTATTATGGGTGCCGCAACGATGTACATTGATACCCGCCTGCTATTCGGTCGTCAACCATGATACCTGATCAACCCAGCTTAAAAACCGCAGATTTTGACTACGCATTGCCCTCGGAATTGATCGCCCAACACCCGGCCGACCGGCGTGATGGCGCGCGCATGATGGTTCTTCACCGCGCCGAACAGCGCGTAGAACACCGCATGTTTCGGGACTTTCCCGACTATGTGAAATCCGGCGACCTGGTGGTGGTCAACAACACGAAGGTCATTCCCGCCCGGCTTTTTGCCCGGAAACCCGGCACGGGCGGGCGGGCGGAAATCTTCCTGCTGGAGCAAAACCAGGACGGCTCCTGGCTCGCCCTCATGCGCTGCCGCCGCCGCCCCGATCCCGGTCAGCACCTCGACCTGGAAGGCGACGGAGGCCGGGCGGATATTCTTAGCTATGGCGATGAAGGCCAGGTGGTTATACGATTTTCCACCCGCGAGCCCTTTCTGGAATATCTGTCCCGCCACGGGCATACGCCGCTGCCGCCGTATATCAAGCGAGTGAACCGTGATCCGTCATCCGTAGTCAGTGAAACGGATAACGGATCACCGATCACGGATCACGATGCCGAGCGCTACCAGACCATCTACGCCCAAACCCCCGGCGCGGTCGCCGCCCCCACGGCGGGGCTGCATTTCACTCCGGAGATATTTACGCAATTGGACGCACGCGGCGTGCAGAAAACGGAACTGACCCTGCACGTGGGCATCGGAACCTTCCGCCCGGTCAAAGTCGAACGCGTGCAGGATCACGTGATGCACGAAGAACGCTATGAGGTGTCCGCCGCCGCCGCCGCGGCCATCCAGCGGGCACGGGCTGGTGGAGGACGCGTGGTTGCCGTGGGCAGCACCACCGTGCGCACCCTGGAGTCGGTGGCGCGTGACCACGGTGCCGTGGTGGCGGCCAGCGGGCGCACCGATATCTTTATCTATCCCCCCTACACTTTCCGCGTCGTGGACATGATGCTGACCAACTTCCACCTGCCCCAGTCCACCCTGTTGATGATGGTGTGCGCGCTGGCCGGACAGGAGTTTGTGATGCAGGCGTACGCCGAGGCGGTGCGGGAGAAGTACCGGTTCTTCAGCTACGGGGATTGTATGCTGATTGTTTAGGAGATGGGAGCAAGGAGTTAGTAGTTAGGAGGAAAGCGCCACCTCCCAGCTACTAGCTCCCAACTCCCAACTCCTAACTCCATTCCGGCATCTTCTCCCCGCGCACCAACTCTTCCACTGTTTCGCGCGCGGTGACCACTTCGTGCCGTCCGCCCTGCACCATTACTTCGGCGGCACGGCCGCGGCTGTTGTAGTTGGAACTCATGGCGTAGCCGTAGGCGCCCGCGCTCATCACAGCCAGCAAATCACCCGCCTTTACCGCAGGCAACTCGCGTTCCTGGGCAAAGAAATCGCCGGACTCGCACACCGGTCCGACCAGGTCGCCGAACATGGTTTGCGCCGTTTCCCGAACAGCCTTGATGCCGTGGTAAGCCTGGTAGAGCGCGGGCCGGATCAGATCGTTCATGGCCGCGTCCATGACCACAAACTTCTTCAGCGGGTTTTCCTTAATGTATTCCACCCGCGTGACCAGGATGCCCGCATTGCCCACCATAAAACGCCCCGGCTCCATGCTCACGGTCAGCCCGAGTTCCTGCAGGGGCGGGATCACCGCGGCGGCAAAGGCCTTCAAATCGAATTCGTGATCGGTCGGCTTGTAGGCGATGCCCAGCCCGCCGCCGATGTCGATGTGGCGGAAGGTCGGGAACCGCTTCTTCAAATCCAGGCACAGGTCCTTCACCTTGGCCAGCGCCTCCGCGTAGGGATCGCTGGTCATGATGGGTGACCCGAGGTGCATGTGCAGTGAAGTGATTTCCAAATTCGGCAGGCGCGCGGCCAGCTCGTAGGCGGCGAAAGCGCGCTCGAGGTCGACCCCGAACTTGTTCTCCTTCTTGCCCGTGCTGGTGTACTTGTGCGTCTTGGGATCCACGTCGGGATTCACACGGATGGCGATGCGCCCGGTGGTCCCTGTTTGCTTCGCGCGGACGGAAATGCGTTCCAGCTCCGGCTCCGATTCCACGGTGAAATAAAGAATGCCTTCAGTCAGCGCGTAGTCGATTTCGTCATCCCGCTTGCCCACGCCCGCGAAGACGATCTTGTTGGCCGCCACGCCGGCGCGGCGCGCGCGGAACAACTCGCCGCCGGAAACCACATCCGCCCCCGCCCCCTCGCCCGCGAAGGTGGCGATGACCGCCCCGCAGGTGTTCGCCTTCACCGCATAGCAGATCAGCGGATTCACCGGCGCCATGGCCGCCTTCAACGCGCGGAACTGCGCGATCAAATGCGACCGGCTGTAGACGTAGAGCGGCGTTCCGTACTTCGCGGCCAACTCGGCCACGGGCACGTCTTCCGCGTGGAGCTGGCCATTACGGTAGGTAAATGCAGACATAGTGATTCGTGATCCGTAATCAGTGATCCGTCATCCGGCCTCCGATCACGGATTACGGATTACGGATCACTTGTGTTACTTATTCTTCGCTCTCACCCGCAACCGCAGTGCATTCAGCTTGATGAACCCGGTCGCGTCGCCCTGGTCGTAGCCGCCCGCGCCTTCGAAGCTGGCCATGTGCGGGTCGTACAGCGACTTCGGCGCCTTGCGGCCGGCGATGCTCGCCATTCCTTTGAACAGCTTGATGCGCGCCGTGCCGGTCACGCAGGCCGCGGCCTCGTCCATCGCGGTCTGCAGCATCTCGCGTTCCGGCGCGTACCAGAAGCCGTTGTACACCAGCTTCGCGTACTGCGGGATCAGACTGTTGCGCAGGTGCAGCACTTCGCGGTCCATGGTCAACTGCTCAACCGCCTCGCGGGCGCGATGCAAAATGGTGCCGCCCGGCGTCTCGTAGACGCCGCGGCTCTTCATGCCCACGAACCGGTTCTCCACCAGGTCAATGCGGCCCACGCCGTGCTTGCCGCCCAGCTTGTTCAGCGTTTGCATGACACCCAGCGGGCTCA
>CAYTVN010000344.1:0-3196 GCA_964441655.1 uncultured Verrucomicrobiota bacterium
GGCAGCAGCTGGCCACGCGCGGGGTCGAGGTACAGGTGGTGCCGGCTGACCGCCGTGGTCTTCGGCTGGATCGCGTGCTGGATGCACTGGGCCGGAAGGGCCTGCTACAGGTTGTTTGCGAAGGTGGAGGTGAATTGGCGGGCGCCCTGTTGCGCCAGAACCTCGTGGACGAGGCTATGTTTTTTGTGGCGCCGCGCTGCCTGGGCGACGCGGGCCGGCCTGCGGTGGCGGGCGTCGCTTGGCGGTTGGATGATGCAGCCGGCATGCGCGTCGAACAAACCGCCGTGGTGGGCGATGATATACTGATTCATCTGGTGCGGAGGAAGGACTGATGTTCACCGGCATTGTTCAAAAGTTGGGTCGGGTGGTGCGCGTGCAGCGCAGCGGCGGCCACGGCCAGTTGGTCATCGAGGCGGGAACCTGGCTGGATGCGGCGGCCGTGGGTGAAAGCATCGGCGTGCAGGGGGTGTGCCTGACCCTGACCCAGGCCCAGGGTGGCTGCCTTCATTTTGATGTCCTGAACGAGACGTTTGAAAAGACCAACCTGGGCGACAAGAAGCCCGGCAGCCCGGTCAACCTGGAACGTGCACTGCGGGTCGGTGATGCCATCGGCGGCCATTTCGTAACCGGTCACGTGGATGGCGTGGGCGTATTGCGCAGCGTGCAACCCGCAGGACGGGACTGGATACTGGAAGTCATCACCCCGGATGCGTTGTTGCTGGAGATGGTTCACAAGGGGTCGGTGGCCTTGGACGGTATAAGTTTGACCCTGGTGGAGTTGAAGCCCGACGCCTTTACCGTACACATCATCCCCCACACGTACGAACAAACCACCGTGCACGCCTTGCGCCCTGGCGACCGCATCAATCTGGAGACGGACATGCTGGGCAAGTATGTCCATCGCATCCTGACCGCAGGCCAGCGTTCCGGTGGGTTGAGCTGGGACAAAATACGCGCTTCCGGATTGGGCGGATAAGCGTCGTTTGGGACGGGGCGGCTTTCCCGGCCCCAAAAGTTCCAATCGTTGGAAAAAATGCGCGATTTGGCTAGCGGCGCCCCTGGGGACGACCGCGCCCACCGCCACCCGGGCCGCCACGGCGTCGGGGACCGCCCCGGCCACCGGCATACGGGCTGCGCGTGGGACGCGCACGCGGACCTGGGTCCACCTGGCCCTCCGGGGGTGGGGGCAGGACCAGCCAGCTATCTTCGGGGTGGCTGCAGGTCAGCGTCATGCCCAGATATTTTTCGATGGCGGGGATATAGAACGAATCATCTTCGCAGGCGAAGCTGATGGAGGTGCCGAGTTTTCCGGCCCGTCCGGTGCGGCCGATGCGGTGCACATAGTCTTCCGCGTCGAACGGCAGGTTGAAGTTGATGACGTGGGAGACGCCATCCACATGGATGCCGCGCCCGGCCACATCGGTGGCGACCAGCACCTGTACCTTGCCTTCGCGGAACATCTCGAGCACGCGCAGGCGCTTTTCCTGCGGCACGGCACCGGATAGCAGCGCCCCGTTGATGTGGTAGGCGCTCAGCCGGGCCAGCAGGTGTTCCGCGTGGTCGCGGCGGTTCACAAATACGATCACCCGCTGGGCGTTCTCCCGCTTCAGGATGTTGTAGAGCAGGGCAAATTTTTCGTCCGCCGTGACGATGTAGAGGATCTGATCGACGGTGTCGGTGGCGACCTGTTCGGGTTCGATTTCAATGGAAACGGGATCGCGGGTCCACTGGGTGGCCAGCCGTTGCACCTCCGGGGTGAGGGTGGCGCTGAAGAACAGGGTTTGGCGGCGGTCTTTGTTGGGCGTGCTGTGCACAATGGTACGCACATCGGGAATGAAGCCCATGTCCAGCATGCGGTCGGCTTCATCAATGACCAGTACTTCAACCTCGCTCAAATCGAGGTCGCCGCGTTTCTTGAAGTCGAGCAGACGGCCGGGGGTGGCCGCCACAATGTCGATGATCTGCCCGCGCAGCTGGCGCTTCTGTTTTTCGTAATCCATCCCACCGAAAACAGCCGCCACGGCCAGGCCGGTGTAGGGCATCAAGGCGGTGGCATCCTTGTGGATTTGGATGACCAGTTCGCGGGTGGGGGCGAGGATGAGGGCGCGGGGCGTGCCGGGTTTGCGATCAGCGCGGCCGGGCTTGATCATAAAATGATTCAGCATGGTGATGAGGAAGGCCGCCGTCTTGCCGGTTCCCGTCTGGGCTTTGCCGAAAGCATCGCGTCCTTTGAGAGTGTGCGGCAGCACTTGGGCTTGGATGGGCGTGCAGTACTTAAAGCCCAAATCGGCCACCGCGTGCATGATCTCGCTCGCGATTTCCATGTCTTGGAAGCGCGTCTTGCCTTCCACTGCGTCGACCGGGAACTGGCTGATATCCCATCCTGCATGAGCCGCGTTGGAACGCGCGACCATGTCCTGCACTGTGGGCAGGGCGGTTACGGGGCCGCTGGAAGGCGGGCGCTGGGGGCGCGGGGCATGGTGGGGGCGACGATCCGGGCGCGGACCATGACGTTGGTGTGATGCGGCATGCGGGTCCGCAGGTGATTTGGCGGGGGAAGGCGCGTGTTGGCGGCGCGGACGGAATTCTTCGTTCGCTGCGTGACTGCCGCCTTTCGTATGAAGTGCCGGCGCGGAAGGAACGGGCGATGCCGGGTGTTTGGCGGGAGTATGTGGGGTGGAGGGGGCGGCCTTTTTTTCGCCCCGGAGGTGCTTGAGCACCTTGGCAATGAGTCGTTTGACCATGATATTCGCTGCTGGTTTCTATGCTGATCCCATCCGAAATGAATAGGTGGCGCTGATTAAACGGGGAACCGTGGCAAGAGTCAATGTGCAACGCCGTGTCCTGTCGGAAGTTGCCAAAAAACGGAATGCATCATTGAAGGCAAAATATGGCCTGAACCGTGAAATTTCTTGCCATTCACCTTCAGTGCGCTATGTTCGCCTCTGCTTTTCCACTTTAGGACTGCGGGGTGGAGCAGCCAGGCAGCTCGTCAGGCTCATAACCTGAAGGTCGTTGGTTCAAATCCAACCCCCGCTACCAATGAGTAAGGCCGGAACAACAGTTCCGGCCTTTCTCATTGCCACGCCGTAGCCTCCAGGCGAAGGCGGGCACTCTCAGACTGCACCCGGGCGTGGGCAGCCCGCCGGAGCACGTAGGGTGAGCCGAGCGGGCGCGAGGCGAATGAAATCCAACC
>CAYTVN010000345.1:0-3192 GCA_964441655.1 uncultured Verrucomicrobiota bacterium
CCTTCATCACGTTGGGCCCGCGCACCACGATCTCGCCCACCGTGCCATGCGGTACTTCCTGTCCGTGGTCATCCACAATCTTCATCTGCACATCCGGCACAGGCAGGCCCACGGACGCGGGCTTGCGCAGGCCGCCGATCGGATTGACGCAGGTCACGGGCGAGCATTCAGTGGGGCCGTCGCCCTCGTAGATCAGCTTGCCAAATTTGGCCTCGAACTGGCGCATGATTTCCATGGGCATGGCCGCGCCGCCCGACACCGCGAATTTCAGGGAGGCCAGCTTGGGCACCGCGCTGTCCGGCAGGCGCAACATGACATTAAACATGCTGGGCACGGCTGGGAATACCGTGGCTTTGTGCGTCTCAATGAGGTCGGCCACCGCCGCGGGATCGAACCTGGGGACCGGCACCACCGTGCAGCCGTGGGTCAGCGGGAAGATCATGCACACGGTGGCGGCAAACGCATGAAACATGGGCAGGGCACACAACAACACATCGCGCCCCGGCTCCAACTTCATGGCCTGACGGATGCTGTTCACGTTGGCCGCCAGGTTCCCATGGGTCAGCATGGCGCCTTTGGGATGCCCGGTGGTGCCGGAGGTATAGAGGATCGCGGCCAGCGAGTCGGACGAGAGGGTGGGCCGTGGCGTTGAGGCCGTGCCGGCCAACAGATCAGCAAACGGTACATCTTTCAGTATGTTGGAAGCCCCGATGCAGACCTGGAACGTGAGACTTGGAACTTGGGACTTCATCAGTTTCACGGAATCCACAAACGCTTCGAAATAAATCAATCCCTTCACCCCGGCATCGTTCAGAATATAGGCCACTTCCTTGTGGTTCAGCAGCAGGTTGATGGGCACTACGGTGGCCCCCGCCTTCAGGATGCCGAAATACGCGAGGGCAAACGCGTCGCTGTTGATGCAATACAGCGCGATGTGGTCCCCCGGTGCGACGCCGCGCTCGGCCAGCCCGGCGGATACGCGGTCGGTCAGGTTGCCGAACTCGGCGTGGGTAAGGACGCGGTTCTGAAAGCAGATGGCCGGATGAGCACCATACGACCGAGCGCTTTCACGAAGTAGATCAACCAGGGAATCCATCGTGCCAAGGTAGCGTTCACGGAGCCTGTGCGCAATCTTCGGCTTCCGCCGGTCCGGCCTTAGCGTTTTCTTAACGCGCATGAGGCTGCTCTTAACTACCCCGAAATCGCGTTCGGGGGGAAGCTGGTCCCCATGCAAACAAGTGATCTGGTTCTCTTTCTGGTTTACATCGGCGGCCTGGTGGCGGTCGCGCCCGCGTTGGGGCGATGGATGGCGGCGGTCTTTGAAGATGTTGCTCCACCGGGATTACGCTTCCTGCAGCCCATTGAGCGTGCGGTGTATCGCCTGTCCGGCGTGCGTGCGGACGAGGAGATGGGCTGGGGCCGCTATGCCGCCAGCCTGGTGTTCTTTAATTTATTGGGGCTGCTGGCGGTGGCCGGCCTGCAAATGCTGCAAGCGCAGTTGCCCCTGAATCCGCAGGGGTTTCCCGATGTGCCATGGCCCCTGGCCTTGAACACCGCGATCAGCTTCGCGACCAACACCAACTGGCAGGCCTATTCCGGTGAAGCCACCCTCAGCTATCTGACCCAGATGCTGGGCCTGGGCGTGCAGAACTTTCTCAGTGCGGCCACCGGGATGGCGGTCCTGCTGGCCCTGGCCCGCGGGTTGGTCCGTCGCACCGGTGCTTCACTGGGCAACTTCTGGGTCGATGTGACCCGCGCCACCTTGTACGTACTGCTGCCGCTTTCATTTGTCCTGGCCCTGGCCTTGGTGGGGCAGGGCGTGGTGCAGAACTTTCACACCTATGTGGAAGCCCACACGATCGAAGGGGCAATACAGCAGATCCCCATGGGGCCCGCCGCCTCCCAGATTGCCATCAAACAACTCGGGACCAACGGCGGTGGTTTTTTCGGCGTGAACAGCGCGCATCCCCTGGAGAATCCCACGCCCCTTTCCAACCTCCTGCAACTCTGGGCCATCTTGCTGATACCCGCCGCCTTGCCCTTCACCTATGGGCGCATCATCCGCAACACCCGGCACGCCTGGTGTCTGTTCGCCACCATGCTCATTCTGTTCGTGGTCGGACTGGGCTTGGCCTATGTCGCGGAGGCGCAGCTCGCCGGGCAGGTCACCACTGGGGCATGGGAAGGCAAGGAGGTGCGGCATGGACTCGCCTCCAGTGTGCTGTGGTCGGTGGCGACCAGCGCGGCCTCCAACGGCAGCGTGAATGCCATGCACGACAGCCTTTCACCCCTGGCCGGGATGGTGGCACTCTTCAATATCCTGCTGGGCGAGGTCATTTTCGGCGGAGTGGGCGCCGGCCTTTACGGCCTTCTGGCGTTTGTCATCCTCGCCGTGTTTCTGGCCGGTTTGATGGTGGGCCGGACCCCCGAGTATCTGGGCAAAAAGCTTGGACTGAACGAGGTGCTGTGGGCGGCGGTGGCGGTGTTGACGCCGTGTTCCGTGGTGTTGCTGGGAACCTGGCTGACCCTGGTCTGGCCGGGCGCGCTGGATAGCCGGGCCAACGCGGGGCCGCATGGTTTTACAGAGGTTCTCTATGCCTGGGCATCGGCCGCCGGCAACAACGGGAGCGCCTTTGCCGGGCTGAATGCCAACACCGATTTCTTCAATCTGGGCCTGGGCCTGGCCATGCTGATCGGCCGCTTCGCCGTGATCATCCCCATGCTGGCCATCGCCGGACGACTGGTGCAGCGACAGATTACACCGCCTTCGCCGGGCACTTTTCCCACCGATGGCCTGACCTTCGTGGCCTTGCTGGTAGCGGTCATTCTCATCGTGGGCGGACTGACCTTCCTGCCGGCCCTGGTCCTGGGCCCGGTTTCGGACCACTTGCTTTGGCTGGCCGGCCGGACGTTGTAACGAAAGGATTGCGATACATGAAATCAACGCATACATCCCTGATCCAGCCCGCCCTGCTGCGGCGCGCGCTGGCGGACAGTGTCCGGAAGCTGGACCCGCGCGAACAGATACGCAACCCGGTCATGTGCATTGTCTATCTGGGCGCGCTGGTCGTATCCCTGGTCTGCCTGCGCGAGCCCACCTCATTCAATATTCAGATCGCACTCTGGCTGTGGTTCACCGTGTTGTTCGCCAATTTCGCCGAAGCCCTGGCCGAGGGGCGCGGCAAGGCGCAG
>CAYTVN010000346.1:0-3189 GCA_964441655.1 uncultured Verrucomicrobiota bacterium
GACCAAGGCCAAGATGAGCGCGGCCACTGCAAGGAAGGCCAGCGCATTGCCGATGCGAACCACAACCAGCTTGCTGCCCACCGTACCGGCGGCGATGTCGGTGCCGACCAACGCCACGGTGCCCCCGCGTTCATTGCGGATGGGTGCGTAGCCGGAAATGGAGTCGGGATAAGGTGGGTCCCGGGTGATGTCGGCGTCGGCGGCCGGCTGCGTCCAGCCCAGCATCATGGCCGGTAGTGCTGACGCATCGTAGGGCGCTCCGATCGGCAAGGGTTTTTCATCCTCTGTGATCTGGCCGTCATTGTTGTCATCCGAAGTTGCCTGATCCACCACGTAGACCATGTCACCCGGTTGAGCGTCGGGGGCCGGGGAGCGGCGCATGACATAGGCGTAGAGCACGTCGGGATTCTGGAGGGCGATCTGGCTGATCAGGTTCTGAATCCGGTGGTACGGGTCACCTGCCTCGTCGGCTGGAACCTGGATGGATGAGATATCATCAGCGGGTATGGCGGCCGCCACGGCCATGGCGATGCCCTTGGCTTGGGCGCGTATTTCGTTTAAGACGGTTTCCCTGGAAACCCGGTAGAGGTAGGCAAATAGGACCGCGGTGGCGATCAGAGTCACCACATAGGCCAGCCCGTGCAAGTTCCGATGTTTCATAACTGTGAGTATGGTACTGTTGGCCGTGGAGTGAAACTGAAAATTCACTCCCTGTTAAGCGCCAGACAAGAAGCCGGGAGCACCCCATGAAAAGCGCATATGAATTGGCCATGGAACGATTGCAGCAAAAAGAAGGTGCGCATGCTCCATTGAGCGCGGAGCAGAAGCGCGAGCTGGCGGATATCGAGAGTCAGATCAAAGCCCGGGTGGCGGAAATTGAAATCATGCGGGACCGGGAAATTGCCGAGGCGCGGGCCAAAGGCGATGCCGAAGCGGTGGCTAAACTTTCGGCCCAGCGGGTGGATGATCTGCGCCGGGCGCGCGAGCGGGGTGAGGCGGAGAAGGAGGAGGTGCGGCGTCGCCGCAGCTGACCATGATTTTCCGCCTGGGCAGTTTTCTGTTGTTCATGGCCCTGTCCATGGTGTTGTGCGGCCTTTTGTTCCAGGCCGCCCGACATATTCCGTTCCTGCGCTGGATGGGCCGCCTGCCCGGCGACCTGCGCTTTGAAGGCGAGCGAACGCGGTTCTATTTTCCCTTCACCACCTGCGTGGTGATCAGCCTGTTCCTCATGGTTTTGCTGCGCGTTCTGCGCGTGGTGTTGCCCCGGTTGTAAGGGGTAAAAATAATTCCGTCCTGCTGATTGATTTCTGAACATCACGCGTTAGGATTCCGCAACTTCGCATCCAGCAACCCGGGTGCAAGTGTTGGAAGGATACGACGAAAGAATGAAGCCAGAAACGCTCACGCGGTGGACGAGCGAACAGTCCGCGGATCTCTTCGGAGTCCGCAATTGGGGCATCGGATATTTTGATGTATCCGACAAGGGCGAGCTGACGGTGCGCCCGCGCGGCAAGGGGTCCGACGCGACCATCAGCATGGTGGACATTCTGGACGGCCTGAAGGCGCGCGGCATCGGCATGCCGGTGCTGCTGCGCTTCGGCGACATCCTGGCCTCCCGCATCGCCGCCATCAACGGCAGCTTTCACAAGGCCATGGCCGAGGCCAACTACAAGGGCCAGTTCCGCGGCGTGTTCCCCATCAAGGTCAACCAGCAGCAACAGGTGGTGGAAGATATCGTGGCCTACGGGAAGCCCTTCCATTTCGGTCTGGAGTGCGGCAGCAAGGCGGAGCTCATCACTGCGCTGGCCTACAGCCAGGACCGGGAGTCCCTCATCGTCTGCAACGGCTACAAGGACGAGGAGTTTATTGATCTGGCCCTCTACGCACTCAAGATGGGACTGCAGGCCATCATGGTCATCGAAATGCCCAGCGAGCTGGAGCTGATCCTGAACCGCGCCGCCAAGCTGGGCGTGAAGCCGCGCATCGGGGTGCGGGCCAAGCTGGCCACCCGGGGCGGCGGACACTGGAACGAATCCGGCGGTGACCGCAGCCAGTTCGGATTGAGCGCGGCCCAGATCATTGACCTGGTGGACTATCTGCGCGGTCGGGACATGCTGGATTGTCTGGAGATGCTGCATTACCACCTGGGCTCCCAGATCCCCAATATCCGCAGCGTGCAAGCGGGCATCGTAGAGGCGGGTCGCATGTATGTGGACCTGGCGCGCGAAGGGGCCCGCATGGGCCTGCTCAATGTAGGCGGCGGGCTGGCCGTGGATTACGACGGTTCCCACTCCAATTTCGCCAGCAGCGCCAACTATTCCATTGATGAATACGCGGCGGACATAGTGGAAGGCATCATGCAGCGTGTGGACGAAGCCGGCCTGCCGCATCCCAATATTGTCAGTGAGTCAGGCCGGGCCACGGTGGCCCATCATTCCGTACTGCTGTTCGACATCTTCGACGTCAGCCGGTTTGAGTCCAACGGACTGCCGGAAAAACTGCCGGAAAACAGCCACGAGCATTTGCGCCGGTTGATGGAGATCCGGGGCGCCATTACGGCCAAGACCGCCCAGGAGTGCTACCACGACGCGGTGTTCTGCCGGGATGAGATTCGCTCCCTGTTCACCCAGGGCGCGGTGAAGCTGCGCGATCGCGCGCTGGCCGAGCGCATCTTCTGGAGCATCATCAACCGCATTGCGGATGAAATCCGCGGGCTCAAGTACATTCCCGACGAGCTGGAGGATCTGGAAACCGCGATTGCCGATGTATACTTCGGCAACTTCAGCGTGTTCCAGTCGCTGCCCGACTCGTGGGCCATTGAGCAGTTGTTCCCCATCATGCCGGTGGACCGGCTGAACGAGCATCCTTCCCGCAAGGCCGTGCTGGCCGACATCACGTGTGATTGCGACGGGAAAATCGACCGCTTCATTGATCTGCACGACGTGAAGCGCACCCTGCCGCTGCACGAGTTGAACGGCAAGGATTACTACATGGGCGTGTTCCTGGTGGGGGCCTATCAGGAAACCCTGGGCGATCTGCATAATCTGCTCGGCGATACCAACGTGGTGAGCGTGAAGCTGGGGCCCGACGGCGCGGTGGAGTTCGCGGAGGAGATCGCGGGCGATACCGTGGCCGATGTGTTGTCGTATGTGGAATACGATGTGCAGGACATGGTGGAGATGATGCGCC
>CAYTVN010000347.1:0-3148 GCA_964441655.1 uncultured Verrucomicrobiota bacterium
AGCCGGGTTGTTTCCAGATCAGATACCCGCCGTCCATGGCGAGGTTGATGGCCTGCTTGGGAAAGTCGGAGCGGCTGATGATGCGGTCCACGGCGGCGGTAGGCAGCAGATCGCTGGTGATGCCGGTGCCAAAGGCGGAGGCGCTTCCGGTCCGCACGTAGTATCGGTTCGTGGTCACATAGAAAAGAGTCAGCAGGCTGAGCACGGCCAGCCCGGACAAGGCAATTTGGCTGGTCCGCGGGGAGGTCCCGATTTTACTTTCCAGATACCGGCCCAGATTGAGAAGGCTGATGGTGGCAAACGGGGCGGACAGCAAAGCGCTGATCGCCACATAGCGGGGTGAGGCCACCAGCAGGAAGGCGCCCATGACCGCCAGCAGGGCGGGGCCCATCGGAAGGCGCTCGCGGATGAAAACAAAGCCAGAGGCGATCAGGAGCAGCATAACTGTGCTGGCATGGCGAGACAAGGCCGGCGCGAATTCACCCTGGAAGGGGGAAATCCATTCGATCAGAACCCCCAGGGTGGGGTTGGTCAGGGTGGCCAGTACGTGGCGGTGCAGCCCCAATCCGTAAGGATTGACGAAGCTGATCAGTAGAAGCGTAGCGGCGAGTGCAAAGAGTGGGGTCGACTTGATGGTCGTGGCGGGCGCATCGGATCGGCGTTGGAGCAGCCACGCCTGCAATCCGAATATGGCGGCCATGGCGGGCCCGAAGAAAAAGGTGCCGTGGATATTGGTCCATATCCATTGGGCGGGCAGCAGTACGAGCCACGCCACGGGCCGGGCGCCCTGCCGTTCCAAGATAGAAAGAAATAGACCTGCCATTAAAAGAGCCGGCAGCAGAGGCCCCACCTGAAACACCGGGGCCATCAGCCAGGCGCAGGCGAGCAGGACAAAACTCGTGGCTGGATGGGAAAGGGGAATGCGATCAGATCGAAGGGCGAGCAGAAAGGCCAGCAGCCCCATGAGGGCGTGGAGGATAACCACCCCGTGCGGGCCGATGGCTTCCCAGGCCCGGTACAGGCTGGCATCGTAAAGCCAGTGGGCATTGATCCACGGACGCTGGGTGTCGGTGGTGAAGGAGAAGGGATCCTGATGCGGGCGCCCGTCCTGCACGATGACGCGTCCGCTGGCCAGGTGCATCCAGGGAGCACTGGTGGAAATGGTGCGCAGGCCGAAGCTGAGAAATGCCGCCAGGGCCAGCAGCAGCAGGATGCTATGGCGTGCAGGCGTGGACGGTGCGGCGGAGTTCTGTGTATTCATGATGCGAATCCCTAACCAGACCTGTTTCTAAACCGGCGTATAATCCGGCAAGGTGGGGGGCTGCATCAAGCCGCAAAAAAGCGTGGCGACGGCCTCAACGCACCGTGCTGATGGTTTCATACTCGCCCAGGGACATGGTTTCGGATAACTGCTCTTCGGCCAGCAGGCGTTTCAGCAGCATACCAGTTTGGTAGGCGCGTATGCGGTCCATGCGAGTGATGGGATCGCCCGCGAAGAGGGTCAACCGCAAGATGGCGAGTCCTTCCCGGGGTTTGGTTCCACTGCTCACGGGTTGGAGCGGCGTGTCGTCCCGCGCGGTGGGCGGGGGGGCTTCCTCAAGAAGATCCGGGGCGAATTCCTGCACCAGAGTGCGCCAGCCATCACCCCAATTTTCTGCCATGGTCAGAAACTCCGGGCGGGTCAACCAGTGTCGTCGCGCGTCCGGTGCTAGATCGGGCAGCGCGCGACGCAACCAGCCCGCCGCGACCGGGTAGTGCTGGGACTCCGCTTGCAGCGCCGCCATGGCCACCAGTGTTTCCGGGCGGCTGGGCTTCATCTGAAGGGCCTGAACCAACAGGCGTTGTGCGGCGGGCAGTCGGCCTTCCCGCCAGGCAGCCAAGCCGGCCATATGAACCAGGCGGTTTTCCTGGGGTTGCAGGCGAAGGCAGGTGGTGTAGCGGGACGTGGCCTCGGCCATGCGATCCAGTCGGAAGGCGTGCCAACCCGCCATTTCCTGGGTCAACAAGCGGGGTGCCGAGGCATTCGCCAGGGTGGTCCAGAGTTCAGCGGCACGCTCGTCCAATCCGGCATAGGTGGCGGCCCAGGCCTGAAGCCGTGACAGATTGGGCGTGAGGGGCACGGTTTCAGCCATGCGATCAAGCAGGCGCAGACACTCGTCGTACCGCTGTTGATGAAATGCCCGGATGGCTTCGTCGCGGATTCCACGGATACTGGTTAAATCGAGTGTATTGGTAGCTTGCGCGGTCACGTCAATGGCCGGCAGACCCAACTCGGCCACGTTCACGGGAGGTGGAGGAAGTGCGTAATCCAGCGGGGCGCTCCGGACCACGCGGACCAGTCCAAGGCCCGCTGCGGCCAGCAGGCACCCGCGGAATAACAACCCTCGTGCAAACCTCATGCCATCACGTTGGCCGCGAAGGCAAGGCCCGTCAAGCGCGGGAAAGTACACAAAGCGGGCGAATCCGCTTGCGCGGTTTTGGAGGCCTCCCTAGCATCCGGGAATCCCTGATGAAAATTCACGAGTATCAAGCCAAAGAATTGTTTGCTGCGGCCGGTATCCCGACCCAGCACGGCACGGTGGCCGCCACCCCGGAAGAGGCCGAACAGCAGGCCCGCGCCATCGGACGCACCGTGGTGGTCAAATCACAGGTTCATGCAGGCGGTCGCGGCAAGGCGGGCGGCGTCAAGCTGGCCCGCTCCCCGGAGGAGGCCCGCGACAAAGCCAAAGCCATCCTGGGCATGAATATCAAGGGCAGCGTGGTTCGCAAGGTTCTCATCGCCGATGCCGCTGACATCGAGCGCGAAGTATACCTGGCCATCATTCTGGACCGCAGTTCGCGCGGCATTCTCTTTATGGCCAGCGCGGAAGGCGGCATGGATATCGAGGAGCTGGCGGTCAAGGCGCCGGAAAAAATTCTTCGCTTCCACACCGTGTCCCGGGCCTTTCCGGAAGCGGCGGCCCGCGAAGCTGCGCCCAAGCTGTTCGGGCCCGCCCACGCCACTCAGGTGCTGGACATCATGCGCAAGCTGTTTCAGCTTTTCGTCGAGAAGGATTGCTCGCTGGTGGAAATCAATCCGCTGGTGCTGACGCCCGCCGGCCAGATCGTGGCCCTGGACGGCAAGATGAACTTCGACGACAACGCGCTC
>CAYTVN010000348.1:0-3096 GCA_964441655.1 uncultured Verrucomicrobiota bacterium
GCGCAGGGCACGTATCTGCTTTTCGCGCTCTTCGGATATGCCGCGATCACGTTCGCCGCGGCGCTGGGCGTCCTCGAGTTCCTTCTGCAATTTCTTCAACTCTTTGGCATTGTCGGAGCGGCTCTGGGCGGCCTCCAACTGCTTGCGCAACGCGGCTATTTCATTCTGTAGCCGGGCTTCCTCGGCCAGGGCGGCCCGGCGCACCTGCTGCTCGCGTTCCGCCGCCTTGGTCACATCACCATCAGGCGCGGACGGCTGCACTTCCGTCGTCCTGGCGTGGCGTACCGCCTCCAGCTGTCCGCCCAGCTCGGTCAGGCGCGCCCGCAGTTGTTCCTGTTCGCGGGCCACCTCGTTCTGCAGTTTCTCAAGACCGGCCTTGGTGCCGAGATCCGCGGCCGACGCCGGCCAGGGTGCGCTGAGCCGGTTGGAGAGCGCGGCCAGATCCATCTGCAACGAGGCCAGGCCGGCCTTCAGCTGATACACCTCCTGGCGCAGGGCGGAAGCCTCGACGGCCAGCAGGCCCTGCTCCACTGACAGGGATTCGGCGGAGGCCGGATCGGCGGCCGCGGCCGGGGTGGAGGGAGCGGGCGTGGAGCAACCGGCGGTCAAACCCAGGAGCGCCGCCGCGAACAGCCATACAGGCGTGAATATCTTCATAACCAACCTTTTCAGCAAGGGGCCCGCGCCACGCACGGACGAGGGCAAACGTGTCCGTCACGATGGCCCGAAATGCGCGGGCAATCAAGCCCGCAGGTCCGCCAATTTCTCGCACCGTCCGGCCTTTTCATTCACACGAAGACTGCGCTATAACGACGGGACTCAAGCATCCACCCATGCCCAACCACGTCCCATTTGTCCACCTGCATTTCCACACCGAGTACAGCCTGCTCGACGGCTGCTGCCGCATCAGCAAGGCGGTCGAGCACGCCAAACAACTGGGCATGCCGGCCCTGGCCATCACCGACCACGGGGTGATGTACGGGGTGATCGATTTCTACAAGAAGGCCAAGGACGCGGGCATCCGGCCCATCATCGGCTGCGAGGCCTACATGGCCCACGGCTCCATGCTGGAGCGCAAGCGCGAGGAGGAGACGGGCTCCCAGGCCAACCATCAGCTGCTGCTGTGCGAAACCGCGGAGGGCTACGCCAACCTGACCCGGCTGATTTCCATGGGCCATCTGCAGGGCTTCTATTACAAGCCGCGCATCGACCTGGAGACTCTGGCCAAATACAGCAAGGGTCTGATCGGCACCTCGTCCTGCCTGAACGGACAGATCCCCACCCGCATCCTGCGCGGCGACATGAAGGGTGCGCTGGAGCTGGCCGGCACCTACTCCGATATTTTCGGCAAGGGCAACTATTTCATCGAGCTCCAGAACCACGGGCTGGAGGAACAGCGCGTGGCCAACGTGGGCCTGCTGGAAATCGCGAAGAAAACCGGCCTGCCCCTCATCGTGACCAACGACGTGCACTACATCAAACCCGAGCACGCGGAGGCGCACGAGGTGATGCTGTGCATGCAGACCGGCACCACCATGAGCGACCCCAAGCGCCTGAAATACGGGTCCACCCAGTTCTACATGAAGACGGGCGCGGAGATGCTGGACCTGTTCCGCGACTACCCGGAGGCCCTTTCCCACACGGTGGATATTTCCGAGCGCTGCCACGCCGATCCCGTGGGGCGCAAGACGCTGCACTTCCCGGAATACCAGGCGCCCTCCGGCTACACCCAGAAGGAATACCTGATCAAGCTGGGCAAGGACGGCCTGCGCGAACGCTACGGCGTGGAGGACGCGCACCAGCCACGGAACGAAGACGAGAAGAAGGTGGCGGACCGCTTCTTCTACGAGCTGAGCATCATCGAGAAGACCGGCTTCATTAACTACTTCCTGGTGGTGTGGGACTTCATCCACTACGCCCACCAGAACCGCATCCCGGTCGGCCCCGGTCGCGGCTCGGGCGCGGGCAGTATCGTGGCCTACGCGCTGGGCATCACCGGCATTGACCCGCTGCGCTACAACCTGATCTTCGAACGCTTCCTGAATCCGGAGCGCGTGTCGCCGCCCGACTTCGACATCGATTTCTGCCAGGCCCGGCGCGGCGAAGTCATCGATTACGTGAAGCGCAAGTACGGCGCGGAAAACGTGGCCCAGATCATCACCTTCGGTTCGCTGGGTCCCAAGACGGTGATCCGCGACCTGGCCCGCGTGCTGGAAATTCCGCTCAGCGAAGCCGATCGCCTGGCCAAGATGGTGCCGGAAGTGCCGGACATGACCCTGGAGCGGGCCAGGAAAGAGAGCCCGGAATTCCGCCAGGCCTGCGAGCGGGAACCCAACGCGTTGCGCATCATGAAATACGCGGAGGTGCTGGAGGGTCTGCCCCGCAACCCCGGCATTCATGCCGCGGGCGTGGTCATCGGCGAAAAACCGCTGATCGAAATTCTGCCCCTGGCCCGCGACAAATCGGGCGAGCCGTGCACCCAGTTTGAAATGAAGCCGCTGGATGCGGTGGGCCTGCTCAAGATGGACTTCCTGGGCCTGAAAACCCTGACCATCATCCAGGAGGCGGTGGACGCGGTGAAGGCCAACCACGGGGTGGACCTCGACATGGCCAAGGTGCCCATGGACGACCCGCTCACCCTGGATCTGCTGAATCGCGCCGACACGGTGGCGGTGTTCCAGGTGGAATCCAAGGGCATGCGCGACATGCTGCGCAAGATCGGGGTGGGTCGCTTTGAAGACCTCGTGGCCCTCATCGCACTCTTCCGCCCCGGCCCCATGCAGTTTTTGGACAGCTTCGGGGAGCGCCGGAACGGCCGGGCCACCATCGAATACGACCACCCCAAGCTGGAGCCGATTCTCAAGGAGACCTACGGCATCATGGTCTACCAGGAACAGGTCCAGCAGGCGGCGAATGCGCTGGCCGGTTTCAGCCTCGGCCAAGGCGATTTGTTGCGGCGCGCCATGGGCAAGAAGGACCCGAAGGAAATGGCGGCCATGCGGGCCAAGTTCGTGGAGGGCTGCGCCAAGACCAGCCACAGTCCGGGCAGCAAGGCGGAAAAGATTTTCGACAACATCGAAAAGTTCGCGGGCTACG
>CAYTVN010000349.1:0-3053 GCA_964441655.1 uncultured Verrucomicrobiota bacterium
CTGCCGGTGGAATCGCTGCCTGTCCTGGTGCCGGACGTGGCGACCTACAAACCGAGCGGCACCGGGGAAAGCCCGCTTTCCACCATCCCGGAATGGTTGCACACCACGGATCCCGTGACGGGCAAACCGGCGTTGCGCGAAACCAACACCATGCCGCAGTGGGCGGGTTCGTGCTGGTACTACCTGCGTTTCATTGATCCGAAAAACCCGGGCGCGCCGGTGGACCAAGCCAAGGAAAAATACTGGATGCCGGTGGACCTGTACGTCGGGGGCGCGGAACACGCCGTATTGCACCTGCTCTATGCGCGCTTCTGGCACAAGGTTTTGTTTGATTGCGGCGTGGTGTCCACCCGGGAGCCCTTCCAGCGCCTGGTCAACCAGGGCATGATTCTGGGTGAAGACAATCAGAAGATGAGCAAGTCGCGCGGGAACGTCGTCAACCCGGATCAGGTCATCGCCGAGTACGGCGCGGACGCCTTGCGCTTGTACGAGATGTTCATGGGCCCGCTAGAGGCGGTGAAGCCGTGGAGCATGCGCGGTGTGGAAGGCGTCTTCCGATTCCTCAATCGCGTCTACCGCCTGATCTGTGACGAAGAGACCGGGCAGGTGCTGCCCACCGTGACCGGTGAGCCAACCGAGGAGCAACGTCGCGCCTTGCACGCCATGTTGAAGAAGGTGGGCGAAGATGTGGAAGGGTTGCGTTTTAACACCGCCATTTCCGCCATGATGGAATTTGTGAATGAGGCCTACAAATGGGAGCGGCATCCGAAGGCGCTGATGGAGCCCTTCCTGCTGGCGCTCAGTCCCTTTGCCCCGCATCTGGCCGAGGAGCTGTGGAGCAAACTCGGGCACGGGGCGAGCCTGGCCTATGAGCCGTGGCCGGTGCACGACCCGGCCTTGCTGGCCACCGACACCATGGAGGTGGTGGTGCAGGTGAACGGGAAGTTGCGCGGTCGCATCTTCATTTCCAAGCAGGCGTCCGCCGCGGAGGTGATCGCAACCGCCCGGGTGGAATCTGGAGTGGTGCCGCATCTGGCGGGCAAGACGATCCGCAAAGAAATCTATGTTCCGGGCAAACTGGTCAGCTTTGTGGTGGGTTGAGGCGCAGCAACACGCCTTTACATAATCCTCACAAACGGTTTGCCTCTCGGCCCTTATATCTCCATACTGACGGTCAACCTGGCCGAATAAATACACGGATAACTCCGCTTTGGAGTTCGACGCAAAGGAAACAGTATGGATCTGAATCTTGTCTACGCTGCCGTAGGTGCCGGTCTGCTGGCCTTGGTCTATGCGTTGGTGAAAACGCAGTGGATCAACCGTCAGGACCCCGGAAATCAAGCCTTGCAGAACATCGGAGCGGCGGTGCGTGAAGGTGCCATGGCGTTCCTGGCTCGCGAGTACAAAGTGTTGGCGGTGGTCGTATTGATCACCGGTGGCTTGCTCTATTTCTTTAATCATGGCACCGCGCGTTGGGTCGGGGTGTCCTTCCTGGTCGGTGCATTTTGTTCGGCGATATCCGGTTTTTTCGGCATGCGGGTGGCTACGGCCGCCAACATGCGCACGGCCCACAGCGCGGAAAAGGGGCTGCCGGAAGCCCTGGCGGTGGCATTCTCGGGCGGATCGGTCATGGGCATGACCGTGGTGGGCCTGGCCTTGATCGGAATCGGATCACTGTTCTGGTTCTTCACCGATATGCTGGGTACGGAAATGCGCGTCATGCAGAAACAGGTGCTGCAGGTTCTCTCCGGGTTTTCCCTGGGCGCGAGTTCCATCGCGCTCTTCGCCCGCGTGGGGGGCGGCATCTATACCAAGGCGGCTGACGTAGGAGCTGATCTGGTGGGAAAAATCGAGGCCGGGATTCCGGAGGACGATGCGCGTAATCCGGCCACCGTGGCGGACAACGTGGGTGACAACGTGGGCGATGTGGCCGGCATGGGCGCCGATCTCTTCGAGTCGTATGCCGGGGCCATCATCGGTGCGATGATCCTCGGGGCCGCTGCTCATTCGCAGGAGCTGATCACGTTGCCCCTGGCCCTGGCCGCGGTGGGCATTGTGGTCTCCGTCATCGGCACATTTTTTGTGCGTACCCGCGAAGGGGGCAATCCACAGTTTGCCCTCAACATGGGCACGCTGGGATCCGGCGTGTTGCTTGCCGTGGTGGCCTATCCGCTGATTATGCACCTGGCGCCCGCGACCTTTACCCTGAGCAAGGTGGTCTACACCGCGCAGGGCATCTACTGGGCGGTGCTGGCCGGGTTGGGGGGCGGTATTGCCATCGGCTTGCTGACGGAGTTCCATACTGCGCAGGGCCGGCGTCCGGTCAATGCCATTGTGGAAGCTTCCACCACCGGTGCGGCGACCAACATCATCGCGGGATTGGGCGTGGGCATGATGTCCACCACCTGGCCGGTCATGTGCCTGGCCGGTGCCATTGTGATGTCGCACCATTTCGCGGGCATTTATGGCGTGGCTATCGCCGCCCTGGGCATGCTCGCCACGACCGGTATTCAGCTGGCGGTGGACGCCTATGGGCCGATCGCCGACAACGCGGGCGGGCTGGCGGAAATGGCGAAATTGCCGCCGGAAGTGCGTCATCGCACGGACAAACTGGATGCCGTGGGCAACACCACCGCCGCCATCGGCAAGGGTTTCGCCATCGGTTCGGCGGCCCTTACCGCGCTGGCTCTCTTTGCCGCCTTTGAAGAAACGGCCGGCATTCGCGTCATTGACGTGGCGCAGCCCATGGTGATGGCGGGCGTATTAATTGGGGGCATGATGCCGTTCCTGTTCTCCGCCCTGGCCATTGGCGCGGTGGGCCGGGCCGCCCACACCATGATTGAAGAAGTGCGCCGGCAGTTCCGCGAGATGCCCGGCATCATGCTGGGCACCCAGCGCCCCGACTATGCCCGCTGTGTGGACATTTCGACCAAGGCCGCCATCCGGGAAATGGTCTTGCCCGGCTTGCTGGCCCTGGTCGTACCGGTTTTGGTGGGGGTGTTCGGAAAACTCGAAATGCTGGGCGGCCTGCTGTGCGGCGTTCTGGTGTCAGG
>CAYTVN010000350.1:0-3053 GCA_964441655.1 uncultured Verrucomicrobiota bacterium
CCTTGGTGCCGCAGATGTCGCGCACGAAGCGGCGCAGCACAGCCGCGCCCTGCTTGGTGTGGGTGACTTCGGGATGGAACTGCAGGCCGTAAAACTTGCGCGCCTCATCCGCCATGCCCGCGATGGGGCAGGAGCCGGTGGAAGCCATGAGATCGAAACCGGGCGGCAGTACGGTGACCTTGTCGCCGTGGCTCATCCACACGTGCAGCATGCCGTGGCCTTCCGGTGTGGCGTAGTCCTGAATGCCGTCGAACAGTTTCTTGTGACCGCGCGCCCGCACCTCCGCGTAGCCGAACTCGCGGGTGGCGCCGCCTTCCACCTTGCCGCCCAAGGTTTGGGCCATGAGCTGCATGCCGTAGCAGATGCCGAGAGTGGGGAGGCCCAGTTGGAAGAGGGCGGGGTCGCAGGACGGGGCGTCGGTTTCGTAGACGCTGGCCGGACCGCCGGACAACACGATGCCCGCGGGTTTGCGCGCGGCCAGCTCGGCGGCGGGCAGGTCGCAGCGTAGAATCTCGCAGTAAACGTTCAGTTCGCGAATGCGCCGCGCGATGAGCTGCGTGTATTGCGAGCCGAAATCGAGAATGGCTATCCAGTCGTGCGTCATGGTCGTGGAAAGCCGTCGTATGTACACGCCGGGGCGGGTTGGGACAAGTGTGGATTCGGCATGATTGGAGTTGCGGATGTAGGCAAATTCCGGCCTGACCGGCTGGACGAAGTGCAGTATGGTTGCACCATGGACGTACTTCTTCTTTCCCGCATCCAGTTCGCCTTCACCATTGCCTTTCACTATATCTACCCGCCGCTCAGCATCGGCCTGGGAGTGATCCTGGTCCTCATCGAGGGCCTGTGGCTGAAAACCGGGAAGCCGATCTACCATCAGATGGCCCGCTTCTGGACCAAGGTTTTCGCCCTGACCTTCGCCATCGGGGTGGCCACCGGCATCGTGATGGAGTTTGAATTCGGCACCAACTGGGCCACCTATTCGCGTTATGTGGGTGATGTGTTCGGCAGCGCGCTGGCTGCAGAAGGCATCTTCGCCTTCTTCCTGGAGTCAGGTTTTCTGGCCGTGCTGCTGTTTGGGTGGAACAAGGTCAGCCGCGGCCTGCATTTCTTCGCCACCTGCATGGTGTGCCTGGGCGCCCACTTCAGCGCGGTGTGGATCGTGGTGGCCAACTCCTGGCAGCAGACCCCGGCCGGGTACCACGTGGTGGGCGAGGGGCTGACCGCGCGGGCGGAGATCACTGATTTCTGGGCCATGGTGTTTAATCCCTCCTCGGTGGACCGCCTGACCCATACTCTGTGCGGGGCCTGGCAGGCCGGGGCTTTCCTGGTGCTCAGCGTGAGCGCATACTACCTGCTCAAGAACCGGCACCAGGATTTTGCCCGTGCCTCCCTGCGCGTCGGCCTGTTTCTGGCCGTGGTGGCTTCGCTGCTGCAACTGGTCACCGGGCACGCCAGCGCGGAAGGAGTGGCGAAAAATCAACCGGCCAAGCTGGCCGCCTTCGAGGGTTTGTATGAAACTACGGAGAAGGCCCCGCTCTACCTGTTCGGCTGGGTCAACGAACAGGAGGAGCAGGTACGCGTCGGGGTGGCCGTGCCGGGCCTGCTGAGCTGGCTGGTCCACGGTGACGTCAATGCCCCGGTGACCGGGCTACGTGAGTTCCCGCCCGCCGACCGCCCGCCCGTAAATATCGTTTTCCAATTCTACCACGGCATGGTGGCCGTCGGATTCGCGCTCATCGGGTTGAGCCTGTTGGCCACCCTTTACCTCTGGCGGGGGCGCCTGTTTGAAACCCACTGGCTGCTGCGTCTGCTGGCCTGGTCCGTGCTGGGGCCGCAGTTGGCCAACCAGTTCGGCTGGTTCGCGGCGGAAATTGGACGCCAACCCTGGATCGTTTACGGTTTGCTGCGCACCTCCGAAGGTTTGTCCAAGGTGGTGAAGGCGGAGGCGGTGCTGGGCTCGCTGATCCTGTTCAGCCTGATCTACGCCCTGCTGTTCGCGGTCTTCGTCTATTTGCTTGATGATAAAATCAAACACGGACCGGATGACCACGACCTGATGCCCAGCGGCAAGCTGGCCCTGCCGGAGAGGAGCCCGGTATGAACTTTGGTGAACTCGATCTGCACTTCATCTGGTTCATTCTGGTGGGTGTGCTGTTTACCGGCTACATCCTGCTCGATGGATTCGACCTCGGGGTGGGGGCGTTGCACCTGCTGACCCGCAAGGATGAGCACCGGCGCATCATGATCAACGCCATCGGCCCGGTGTGGGATGGCAATGAGGTATGGCTGGTGACCGGGGGCGGGGCCCTGTTCGCCGCCTTTCCGGAGGTCTACGCCACCGTCTTCTCCGGCTTCTACATCCCGTTCATGCTGCTGCTGGCCGCGCTGATCTTTCGTGCCGTGGCCATCGAATTTCGCAGCAAACGGCCGGGCCGGGTCTGGCGTCAGGCCTGGGATGTGAGCTTCTTTTCCGGCAGTCTGCTCTCCAGCTTTCTGCTCGGTGTCACCATCGGCAATTTCGCCTGGGGCGTCCCGCTGGGACCGGATCGCGAATTTGCCGGAACTTTTTTCGGCCTGCTTAATCCGTATGCCCTGCTGATGGGCGTCACCACGGTGGCCCTGTTTATGATGCACGGTTCGATCTACGTGGTCATGAAAACCGAGGGCGAATTGCACGAGCAGGCCCGGGGTTGGGTCAACAACTGCATCATCTTTTTCATCATGTGCTATGCCATGGTCACGGTGGCCACGCTGCTTTATGTACCGCACATGGCAGAGGCCTTGCGGCGCCACCCCGAACTTTTTGTGGTGGCCTTGGTCAACATGATGGCCATCGCCAACATCCCGCGGGAGATCCATCACGGGAACGACGGGCGCGCGTTCCTGTCCTCCTGCGCGTCCATGATTTCGCTGATGGCGCTCTATGGCCTGAACTCCTTTCCGTACCTGGTCTACAGTCTGCCCAATCCGGAGCACAGTTTGACCGCCTACAACGCGGCCTCCTCGACCAAAACCCTGGGCATCATGCTGACCATCGCGAAGGTGCACGA
>CAYTVN010000351.1:0-3046 GCA_964441655.1 uncultured Verrucomicrobiota bacterium
CACCTTCACGCAGCCCGTCCCGAATTCCTTGGCCACGAAATCATCGGCAATCACCGGGATCTCGCGGTTCAGCACGGGCAGAATCAGGGTCTTGCCGATCAGGTGCAGGTAGCGCTCATCCTTGGGATTCACCGCCACCGCGGTGTCGCCCAGGAACGTCTCCGGTCGCGTGGTGGCCACGGTCACAAACTCCGAAGAGCCCTTCACCGCATACTTGATGTGATACAGCTTGCCCTTCACGTCGCGGTGCTCGCTCTCCTCGTCGGACAGCGCGGTCTGGCAGCGCGGGCACCAGTTGATGATGTATTTGCCGCGATAGATCAGGTCCTTCTCGTAGAGCCGGATGAACACTTCCTTCACCGCGTTGCTCAGGCCCTCGTCCATGGTGAAGCGCTGGCGCTCCCAATCGCACGACGAACCCAGCGATTTCAGCTGGTTGGTGATGGTGTTGCCGTACTGCTCTTTCCACGCCCACACCCGCTTGAGGAATTCCTCGCGGCCCAGGTCCTGGCGGCGCTTGCCCTCTTTCTTCAATTCGCGCTCCACCACGTTCTGGGTGGCGATGCCGGCGTGGTCGGTGCCGGGCACCCACACCGCATTGAAGCCCTGCATGCGCTTCCAGCGGATCAACACGTCCTGGATGGAATTGTTCAGCGCGTGCCCCATGTGCAGGATGCCCGTCACATTGGGAGGCGGGATCACGATGGTGTACGGCGTCCCCCCATTCGTGTGATCGCGGTGAAACGCGTTGGTTTGCAGCCACCAGGCATACCACTTCGCCTCGATGGCCTTGGGATCGTAGTTTTTGGGCAGTTCAGACATAAGGGGGCAAGTGAACCGGATTTTTCCAATCGTTGGAACTCGAAAAATGCCCGATTTCCAATCGTTGGAACTTTTAGCCGCGGCGGACCCGCCTGCGTTTCGGGCAGGACGCCCGCAGCCAGGCCGCATAGTCGGCCTCCTTGAGCTCGCCCGCCGCCAGCGCCAGGGTTTGTAGCACCACCTCTTCCTCGGGGGCTTGGAACTTCTCGCCGTTGTATTCGAGAAATAGCGCCGCCGCCATAAATCCCGCCCTTTTATTGCCATCGAGGAAGGGATGGTTTTTTACGATGCCAACAGCATATGACGCCGCTAAGTCAAATAGATGCGGCTTCCCGTACGCATAAAGCTGTCGGGGACGATTGAGCGCAGAATCCAGCAAACCCTCATCGCGAACGCCGGGCAACCCGCCGAACCGGGCTAGCATTTCTGCGTGAAAGGCATGGCAATCCGCTGAATCCACCCACTTCGGTTCTTTCATTTGGCCAACTCACGCAGCGCATTGCGATAGCGACCCATCAAATCTTCCGCTATGCGCATCTTTTCGGCGAAGCCGTCGCGATGCGACGTAACCTGCAGCCCATTCTCCGGGGCCTCGGTCAGGTAGAGCACGTCCCCCTCCTTGACCTTCATGGCTTGCAGCGCAGCCTTGGGCAGCACGATACCGTAGGAATTGCCGATTTTGCGGACCTTGGTTTTCATGTTATAACAATTGTTATAACATGCGCCAAAGTCAAGCCAGCAGCTTGGCCAGGTGCCGGGTCAACGTGAAGCCCAACTGGCGCACGCGGTGATCCATTTTGGCATCCGCCAGCCCGCCTTCCGGGGTAAACGCCTGATAGGCCTGCCCCACCGCCACCTGGTCGGGCAGCACGGTCACCCCCATGTTGCCCAGGATGGCGCGGATATGCACCAGGCCCCGCAATCCACCCAGGGCTCCCGGAGAGGCGGCGCACAGGATGGCGGTTTTGCCGGCAAACACCGAAACATCATCCTTCGATTCCGCCCGCGAAACCCAGTCCACCGCATTCTTCAGCGCGGCCGTGATGCTGCTGTTGTACTCGGGGGAGGCGATGATCAGCCCGTGATGCGAACGGAAGAGCGCCTTGAGACGTCGGGCGGGTTCAGGCAATCCGCTCGCGGCCTCCAGATCGCCGTCATAGATGGGCATGGGAAAATCACGCAGGGCGATCAATGTCACGTCGGCCCCCGCCTCGCGCGCCCCGGCGGCGGCAATCGCGGCCAGTTTTTGGTTCACGGAATCGCGGCGAAGGCTTCCACCAAACACCAGAATTTTAGGAACGAAGGTCATGTGTTTTACCTTAGCCGCGATCCGCCAGCAAAGCGGCGAGCCCACGGCGATGCGTCCAGACGAGGAAGAGGGTCAGGGCCACGATCAGCAGGAGGGGCGCCTCCAGCAAACCTGCTCCGGCGGTGATGAACGTGTGGAAGGCCAGAATATTCACAATGATCGGAACCAGCAGCAGCAGGCCCAGGGGCCGCGTGCGCGGAAGGGCGACCAGCAGGCCACCGAGTATTTCCAGCACCTTGACGAAGGCCAGATAGCCGGTCGCAAAGAAGGCGCCGAAGAACATGGCCACCGGCGTTCCTTCCGGCGGAGGCGGCGGCATCGGAATAAAATTCAGAAAGAAGTTGGAACCAAACACGACAAACAACAAGCCCAGCAGGGCACCGGCGATATTCGCGGCTATTTTCATCGCGCACTCCTCGTTTACTTCAGATCAACCAGCAGGGCTTCCGCCGATTCGAGGGCGGTCAGCGCCCGCGCTCCGGCCTGCTCCGTACTCGCGCCATCCCCCGCCCCCAGCTCCACACCATCCAGCAGCACCCGGCCCCGAATCAGCTGCAACCACAAGCCGCGCCCGGGCTTCAGGTCATGCGTCAGCGTCGCGCCCGCGGTCAGGCGCACCCGGTACACATCCGCGTCCTGATGGATCGTGGCGGAGCCCTCGCGGCCGTCGGCTGAAATCACCAGCACCTTGGGCGCGTGCTCGTGTTCCGGCGCGGGATGCCATTCGGTGTAACTCGGCTTGAGCCCACGCTCCCGGGGCTGAATCCAGATCTGCAAGAAGTGCGCCCCCGCATCGGGACTGGGATTGAATTCGCTGTGAGTCACGCCGCGCCCGGCGCTCATCAATTGAATCTGGCCCGGCTTCAGGGTGCGCCCGTTGCCCATGCTGTCCTGGTGCTCCAAGGCGCCCTCCAG
>CAYTVN010000352.1:0-3042 GCA_964441655.1 uncultured Verrucomicrobiota bacterium
AGCCATGGAAAATGGTGTTCTATCATCATCCGCCCTATACCAGCCTGGGCAGCCACGATGACAACGTGCGCATGAAATCCAACATCGTTCCCGTCATGAAGACCTACGGCGTGCAGATGGCCTTTCAGGGGCACAATCATCATTACGAACGCATCAACGCGATTGATGGCATCAATTACCTGACCTCCGGTGCTTGCGGGGCCGGCCTCTATGCGACCTCCAATCGCAAACCCTATTCCGCACGTCTGGTCGCCAACATTCACAGCTATTCGCTGGTGGATATTCAGAATGGTCTTCTGACGCTTGAACAATACGACGAAAACGGACTCAAGATTGACGAATTTCGGGTTGATATCGGCCACCCTTTTTCCATCGATGGATTGATCGATAATCCAGGCTGGTTGCGCGCCTCGAATAACTTGAATCTTTATGCCGCCATTCGCGGCCATTACCTCTATGTCGCCACCCAGGATGCGGGTGAGGGCAATGATCACTTCGTTTATATCGCCAGCAACCAGAGCACCCAGCAACCCGCAAACTGGGCGAAAGCGGGCACCGTAATGACCTGGGACACCATCCTGGCCGATGAGAATGACGGCGCCTTTCAGGGGTGGCTGGACAGCAACCAACAGAGCCTGACTGATTTCGCACTATATAAGTCGATGAGCTCGGGCTTGAATAACAATGACACCAACGGTAACGGCGTCCTTGAAGGCACGCTGGATGTGGCGGCGCATTACGGTCTGTGGCCCACCCAATTGTGGTTTGCCGTAGCCCCTTATGGCACCGCGAATGGAGGCGCGCTCGTGGGGGCGTCGCAGGTTCCGGCAGGAAATGGAGATGCCGATCTCCAGGGGAATGAATTCCTTTCCCTTAACCTGCGCACCATTGCACTCGATCTGCCGGTGGCCGAAGCCGGGGAGGCCCAATCCGTGGAGGCGGGCCAATGGGCAGTTCTAAATGGAAACAATTCCCTGGCGCCTTCTGGTCTGCCTCTTTCGTATGCGTGGTCCAAAGTCGCTGGCCCGGACATTGTCGCGACAAACTTGAACCACCTCCAGCCTGCCCTGGTCCTGACCTCCAATGTTCTCACCTCCACCCCGGTCCTGCTGCACCTGGTGGTCAACGACGGACGTTTTGACAGCGACGAAGATCTGGTCACCATCAATTTCTTTCCCCTGGTGGACAGCGATGGCGATGGTTTGTCTGACGTTGAGGAAACAACCGGATACGACAACATACTGACCGTGGCCAACCCCGGGGGCCAGATCACCCTGCCCCTTCAAAATGATTCTGATGCGGACGGGGTTACGGACGGTGATGAGGCATTGGCCGGAACCAACCCCAACAACAACGCTTCAACGTTTAAAATCGTTGACCAAAAAACAGTGGCTGGCAGCGCCATTGCCATTGATTGGAGCACGGTCTCCGGACGCGTGTATGCAGTTCACAGCGCCGCCGATCAACTCACCAATACCTGGGACGTTCTGGACCGCTTCACGGCAACCTCCGCAGTAAGCAGGACGTCGGACACCAATGCCGGCACCTTCACCCGTCGATTTTACCGCATTGAAGTTGAATACTGATCCACCGCCCGTGGCAAACCGTCAGCCGTCGTGGACCAGTTCGGCGACCCGGAACCCGGCATCTTCGATCATCGCCAGGTCGTCCTGGTGTCCCTGGCCAGGGGTGGTCAGGTAGCCTTCCGTGAACATGGAGTTGGCCGGATAGAGCGCCAGCACCTGCATATTGCGCAGCACCACTTCCCGCCCTCCGGCCGCCCGGATATCGCGGGTGGGATTGACGAAACGGTACATGCACAGCGTGCGTAGGCAGTCCTGAGGCTTCATGCGCTCAAGATGCCCCATGGCTGTGCCGGGACGGGGATCCAGGAAGTTTACGGGAATGGATTCGACCTCCAGTTCGCGCAAGGCGAACGCCAGGTCAATCCGATCATCCAGCGTCTCGCCCATCCCCATGATGCCGCCACAGCAGGCCTCCATGCCGGCCTGTTTGGCCGCCTTGATGGTGGCTACCCGGTCTTCCCAGCTATGGGTCTGGCATACCTGGCCAAAGTGGTTGCGTGATGTTTCCAGGTTGTGGTTGAAACGATCCACCCCGGCGGCCGCCAACTGCTCGGCCTGCGAGTTGGTGATCAATCCCAGCGAGGTACAGATCTTGATGGGAATCTCCGCCTTGATGCGGCGCACCGCCTCGCAGACAATTTCCAATTCACGCGGCGAGGGGCCCCGGGTCGCCGTGACCATGCAATACTTGACCGCCTGCATGCGATGCGCCTCCCGGGCGCCTTCCACCAGTTGCTCGACGGTCTGCATCTGGTAGCGGTCCACCCCGCTGTAGGCGGCGATGGATTGGCTGCAGAACGCGCAGTTTTCCCGGCACGATCCACTTTTTGCGTTCCTCAAAACATGCAACCGGACATCACGTCCATGGAACCGCTGACGCACCCGGAAGGCCGCATGCAGAACGGAAAGCAACTCATCGTTGCCCGAGTTCAATACCGACAAAGCCTCCTCGCGTGTAGGTGCTTCGCCCGCCAATGCTTTATCCGCCAGATAATCCCAGTTTGCCATAAGCTCTCCCTGATTGCGCCGGTGTGATACACCATTTAGAGTGTCGCGGACCAGTAAAACCGACCCCCATGTCTAATTGGATCGACAACGAACTAGCCGCCATCGCCACCCGCGGGGAAACCCGCAGGATGGATGTATGGGCTGCGCCCGGCCCCCATCTTCAGGATGGCACCACCCATCTGGTCAATCTGGCGGGCAACGATTACCTGGGCCTGACTATGCACCCGCTGGTGCGCGAGGCGGCCGCGCGCGCCGCCCGCGAGGTCGGTCCCAGTTCCACCGCCTCACGCTTGCTGGCTGGCACTGTTCGCCTGCATGCCGATCTCGAGGCGCAATTGGCGGCATGGAAAGGACACCCTTCCGCTTTGCTCTTCAGCAGCGGCTACCTGGCGGCGCTGGGCGTGGTCACCGTCCTGGCCGGACGGGAGGACCTGATTGTAGCCGACCG
>CAYTVN010000353.1:0-3016 GCA_964441655.1 uncultured Verrucomicrobiota bacterium
CGGGCCCCTCAAATTTTGTGCTGCGGTCCAGCGTGGACAGTTTCGCTGCCGATCTCGCGTTGTTTGTTATTACCAACAAGGATAACAATCCGATAGTTGTATCCACCGCGTTGTCGCTGACTGGACAAACCAGCGTGGAATTCCGGATTTATGGCTATGGCGCATCTGCCGCGGCGGGATCTGCGCGTTTGTCCAATGGAGGCGATATCGGCCTGACCGGCTTGGATATGACCTTGTTCGGCACCTCCACGGGTGGCTTTGTGCCCACCAATGTTTTGTTTACCGCCAGCGCGGCCTCCGTCGCCGAATCCATCGGCACCTACACCGTCACCGTTTATAAGACGCTGGCGGACGGAAATGTCAGCGGGAATGTCGCCTTAAGCGGAACGGCCACCGAAGGCGGTGGCAATGACTACACGGTGGACACCACCAACTTCACCATGAACGGGGCCACGACCTCGGCCACCTTCGTGGTGACGGTCAACGATGATGGTTCGGTTGAATCTTCGGAAACGGTGATCCTTACCCTGGCCAATGTAACTGGTGGTACGGTGGTCAGCCCTTCGGAATTTACGCTCACCATTACCGATAACGATGTGCCGCCAGAGACGCCGGAGGGCATTGCGGCCTTTCGGTTCTCCGCGGGCCCGCACCTTCAGGTGTCCACCAAGGATGCCAACATTACCGTTTCAACAGTTTCGTTGTCGGCCGGCAGTTTCTCTTCATCGGAAACGAATGTGACTACAGGAACCTACTTCCCGAATGAGCCGTATATTGAGGAGACCGGGGGGTGGACCGCGAACGACCAGGGCAGTGCCAAGGCCTATGAATTCACCATCACGCCCGACGTAGGCTACCAAGTCTCGATCACGGGTATCAGCTTCCGCGCCTATTCCTCAAGTGCCGGCCCCTCGGCGGCGGGTTATACGGTTGGCGGGGTGGCGACGTTTGCCATGGATGCACCGGATAGCGCTTTGATGGTCGTGAGCCAGGCCGTGACCGGCGTGGATAACCAGACGTCGCCTATCCTGGTGCAAATTCAAGGGTGGACCAATGGGTCACGAGCCACCTCGGGTGGGGGTATCTTCAAGTTGGATGATGTGGTGGTATTTGGGGTGATTTCCTCGGCGGGCGGCACGCCTCCGGTACTGGCCGCCATCGGCAGCACGTCCGTGCTGACCAATTCGCCGTTGATCTTTGCCGTGACGGCGACCCCGACCGAAGGCGATACGGTCACCCTGTCGGTTTCCAATGCCCTGCCTGCCGGCGCAACGTTTGGATCCACCAATGAGATCGGGACGTTTGAGTGGCTGGCCCCGGGTCCGGTGGGGGTCTACACCATGACCTTCTATGCGGCGGACAACGATGGCGTGGATACCGAAGAGATCACCATCTCGGTGACCTCCACTCCGGTGGATGTTGATGGCGACCTGTTGCCGAACGACTGGGAGGTCCAGTATTTCGGTGGCGCCACCAATGCCACGGCGACCGCGGATGATGACGGGGATGGCTTCTCCAATCTCGATGAGTACATTGCCCTGACCATTCCGGTGTTGCCGAGCGGCGTGACCAGCTACTTCCGCAATGTCTCCATCGCCGCCAGCAGTCGTTCTGTGGGCTATCCCTCGGTCACGGGCCGGCAGTACAGGCTGTGGGGCAGCACCAACCTGATCCCAGGCATTGACTGGACCCAGGTGGCGGGCCCGCAGGCGGGCGATGGTTTGAGCCAGAGCCTGCAAGAGGGTGCTGGAACGACCTCCTCGTACTACCGGTTAACGGTGGAAATGATCAATCCGTAATACGATAACCTGTGTAAGATCAGGCGGCCCGGCGAAAGCCGGGCCGCTTTTTTGTTGGTCGAGCGTGCCTCTCGTCAGGTGGCCAGTCTGCCAAGTATCGATGGCGTAGCCGAATATTCAACCGCTGTGCTTCATGATCACCAAGTCGAGACCATACGCGAACGGACGGCGACGGAGCGCCGTCCCTACCTGAGACCTGCCCGAGGGCCCAAGTCGCTCGATTCGCGGCTAATTCCTGCGCGTTGAGCCAACGCGCGCCCCCGACCTGGAACTTGGAACCTGCAACCTGGAACTCCGCGAACTCCGCGAGAAAGCCGATCGATCCCGATTCCGATAGCGAGACCGACCCCGATCAGACGGTTGAATCCCATCGGCGTCGGGGTCGGAATCGGGTCTCGGTATCGAATCCAAACCCGCTAAAGCAGTACCACCGCCACCGGCCCGAACAGCAATTAATTTACGGCTTGGCGTCCGCGGGCAGCAGGGTATTCGGGTGGTTGGTCAGGGACTGAAGTCCCTGTTCGAAGGCGTCAGCCATGGCTTTGTTGATGGATTTCGCCTTTCGCTGGGCCAGGGCGGCCTGGGTTTTGTCGCCCTTGGCTTCGTACGTCTTTCCGAGCCAGAGCCAGGCCAGGGTGGATTCCGGGCGCAACCGGGTGGTCTGGGTCAGGGCGTGAATGGCCTGGTCATAGTGATTGGCCTGTAATTCGCAAAGGCCGAGATTCAGCCAGCCGGTGACATAGTGCGGGGCGTTTTGCACCAGCGTGTGATAGATGGCGCGCGCTTCGGCGAAACGGCCCAAAGCCAGGTAGGTCGACCCGGCGCCCAACAAGCGCACAGAAATGGGCACCATGAAAATACCGGAAGGGTCGGAAGCCAGGGATTGGCGGGCGTGCTCGAGATCCTGAAGGCCGGCGGTCCGTCCGGTGGGATCGCTGATCAGGGCCAGATTCTCTGTGGTGCGTCGGACCACGATGGAGGAAATACCATCAAAATAAACCAAGGCCCACTGTGGGTCATCCACCAGCCGGCGCAGGGCGGCGCCCGCACCAGGCCAGCTGCCGTTCAGAATCACCGCGCCGGGATTCCAGCGTTTCATCAACAAATCCCACGCCTCCGGCTGACCCAGCAGGGCGCGGGCCAGGCCCTGATAGTAGAGGGAGCCGTAGACGCTTACGCGGGTGTCGGCAAAGACGCGATAGCCGGGTTGTTTCCAG
>CAYTVN010000354.1:0-2998 GCA_964441655.1 uncultured Verrucomicrobiota bacterium
AGACCATCGTATGGTCTCAGGAGCGGCCTTGCCCCCTCTTTTGATGGAGAGCCCAGGTCCGCCTCTGGCGGAAAAATCCCTTGCCCGTAAGGGCGTGTGGGTTCTCCGCCTGAGGCGGATCCGCCACGGGCGGAGAGTCCATTCCACCCCGGGCACCAAGCGCAGTTGACATCCTGCAAAGTCCACGTATCTATACGCGCATGAAGACACTATCCGCCTTGTTCGCCGTGATGGCCTTGCTGGCCATCGAGTCCTCACCGGCTGCCGAAGTCATCAAGGTCGCTTCCGCCAGCATGCTGTCGGGACCACAATCCAGCCTGGGTGAGATGATCAAACTGGGAGCCGGGTTGGCCGTGGAGGAAGCCCAGGCGCACTTCAAGGAACTGGGATTCGATCTGCAATTCGCCCCCCAGGACGACCAGGCGCAGCCCGATGTCGGCGTGGCGGTGGCCCGCCGTCTGGTCAATGACCCGGACATCCTCGCCCTGGTTGGTCACTTTAACTCCGGGGTCACCATTCCCACCTCCGAGGTTTACAAAGATTTTGACCTGGCCATGGTTTCGCCCGGCAGCACAAACCCGCGGGTAACCGAACGCGGCTTGAACAACGTCAACCGGGTGTGCGGACGCGATGACGTGCAGGGACCGGTAGGCGCTGAATTCGCGGTCAACAACCTCAAGGCCAAGCGCATTCTGGTCGTGCACGATAAAACCGCCTACGGTCAGGGCATCGCAGAGGCCTTCCGCAAAAAGGCCGGCGAACTGGGGGCCAAGGTGGTGGGTTTCATCGGCACGGAGGAAAAAACCAACTTCCAGTCCCTGCTGCTGCAAATGCGCGTGCTCAAACCTGACCTGGTCTATTTCGGCGGCATCTACGACCAGGCAGGTGTGCTGCTAAAACAAATGCGGGAAAAGAGCATTACGGCCGCCTTCCTCGGGCCCGACGGCATGGAGTCCTCGGCCTTTGTCGATATCGCCCAGGGAGCGGTGGTGGGAGCGCACTACACCACGGTCGCCGGCCCGGTGGAAAAATATCCGCTGGCCAAAACCTTTACCGAGACTTTTGTAGCCAAGCACGGTCGTACCCCCGAAGCATACGCGCTCTATTCCTATGACGCCGCCAAAGTGGTGCTCTCCGCTATTGAGTCCGCCATCGCGGCCAATGGCGGCACCAAACCCACCCGCAAGCAGGTGATGCAGGCGGTGCGCGCCGCCAAGGTGGACGGTTTGACCGGTCCCATTGCATTCGACAGCCGCGGTGATCGCGAAAAAGCGGACTACTGGGTGGTGCGGTTCGATGAGGCGAAATATCCCGGCGTTGCCGTAACCTCGGTCACTGCCTCCCCGCCAGCACCGGTTGAGAAGCAGTAATCCGTCATCCGTTGTCCGTGATCAGTTCAATTCGTAACTGATCACTGGACACTGGTCACTTCTGTCTCCGCTTGCTACGTTCCCTGCGTTTTGGGGAACTAGCCTTTGTCTGACGAACTGATCCAACTTCTGCCGAGTGTCCTGCTGGAAGGACTCCTGCTGGGCTGTGTGTATGCCATGATCGCCCTGGGCTACACCATGGTCTACGGGGTGCTGGGGCTGATTAACTTCGCTCACTCCGAAGTATTTATGATCGGCGCAGTGGCCGGGGTGGAGGTCTATCGTTACCTCGGCCCGCACGTGGGCGATCCGTACCTGCTGGCTGTGCTCGCCATGATGGCCGCGGCGGCTCTGTCGGGCGGTGTGGCCATGGCCATGGAACGACTGGCCTATCGTCCACTGCGCCGACGCGGGAGCACCAACCGGCTGGTCCCCCTGATCACCGCCATCGGCGTTTCATTTTTTCTTCAGGACTTCGTGCGCCTCATCGAGGGGCTCTGGCACGGCGAGTTCTACATGAACTATCCCAGCGACCCCCGCCTGGAACGGACCTTTGAACTGCCACTACAAATGACCATCCAGATGAAATCCATCATAGTGGTCGTGGTCACCACGCTCATGTTGTTCGGCCTGGATCATCTGGTGCGCCGCACCCGCTTGGGCAAGGCGATCCGGGCGGTTGCCCAGGACCTGCCCACAGCTGGGCTGATGGGAATCAATCCCGACCGCATTATTGCCCGCACCTTCCTTATCGGCGGCGCCCTGGGCGGAGTGGCGGGCGTGCTGTTCGGGCTGCTTTATTCCCAGATCAACCCCTTCGTGGGCTTCGTGCCCGGCATCAAAGCTTTCACGGCAGCCGTACTGGGCGGCATCGGCAATATTTACGGCGCGGTGCTGGGCGGTCTGGTCCTGGGCGTGGTGGAATCCCTGGGCGGAACCTATCTCTACTTCCTCACCGAAGGCGCTTTTGGCAACGAATACAAGGATGTCTTCGGCTTTGTCATGCTGGTGCTCCTGCTGCTGTTCCGTCCACAGGGGTTGCTGGGTCGAACCCAGGGAGAAAAGGTATGAGCCCCACCCTGTGGCTCGCTGGACTGGCCCTGGTGGGCGCTTTCACCGGCACGTGGCTGGTGCATCAACCTCGTAATGTATGGGCGCTGCTGGGCGTTCTGGCCGTCCTCTTCGGCTGCATGCACGCCCGTGGCCGACGCTCGGTGCGGTGGACCATCGCCCTCCTGCTCCTCCTGGTGGCATTCCCCATGGCCGCCTTGTCCAACACCTTCCTCTTTGAACTGCTGACCCAGATCGGCATTTTCGCGGCCATGGCCCTGGGCCTGAACATCGTGGTGGGCATGGCGGGCCTGCTGGACCTCGGCTATGCCGCCTTCTTCGCCATGGGCGCCTATACCTGGGCCATCTTCGGGTCCGGCCAGGCCTCGGAATTCATGAGCGGTTCGTTCCCGCTGGCGGGCTGGCCCTATTTCTATATTTTTTGCGCACTCGCCGTCATTACCGCCGCCCTCACCGGCACCCTGATCGGCCTGCCCGCCCTTCGCCTGCGCGGCGATTATCTGGCCGTGGTAACCCTGGGCCTGGGCCAGGTGGTGCGGGTGCTGGCCAATAATCTG
>CAYTVN010000355.1:0-2994 GCA_964441655.1 uncultured Verrucomicrobiota bacterium
ACGACGGCCGCGCGCTTCTCGACGTCTTGCAGCACGGCGCCTCCCTCCTCGACGGTCGCGCGCATCGCGAGCACGTCGGCTTCGATCCGCCGCGTGAGCGTCGGATCGACCGCGGAGAGGCTGCTCTCGGCGAGCTCGTAGCCGTCGAGATAGGCGGAGAGCGCGGCCGCGGCCGCCGCGGCGCGATCGCCCGCGCGAATCCGATCGACGGCGAGCTCGGTTCTCGCACGCGCCACGTCGAAGGCCGAAGGTTCGGTATAGAGCACATCGAAGGCAATGGCTCGCGGGTTCCCGCGTTTTACGAAATCCAGGATGGCGCTGTACACCGAGCGCGGCCACGGCCAGGGCCAGCCGTTCTCGGCGGAACCCCAGTCCAGACTGGCCTGGTCAAGCAGGATGACGCTGATTTTCGGCGTGGAGGAGCTGGGCGCGGCGAAGTGCCGGATGCGCCAGGACCAGGTCCCGAATTCCAGGGAATCCAGTTGGTGAAACCGATCCGCAGTCCACACCGCCAGGGTGGCCACCACACCGATGATCCCCGCCTGGATGAACTTTGTTCGCATGAACATAATATGCGCCGGGAATTTCCCCGGCGCATATCCATCTCCAATCCTCAATAAATCAGATACTGCCCAGCGCCTTGTCAAAGCGCTGCTGGCGCGCCGCCGGGATGCTCACCGGTCCGGTCGAGCCGATAAGCTTCTTGATGTCAGACACCCGGTCGCCGGGCGGCGGATGGGTGGCGGCAAAGTCGTGACCATCCGGCTTCAAGTGCTTCTGCATCTCGTCCAGCACCCGGATCAGCGCGCGCGGATCGTAGCCCATGGCGGTGGTAATACGGATGGCCGAGGCATCGGCCTGGGATTCCTGTTTGCGGGCATAACCGCTGTTCATCAGGGTGCCGGTAATATCGCTGATACTGCCCTCGAAGGCCGCGGTGAGCTGGGCCAACTGTTCGCCGCCGAAGCTCTTGGCGCCTTCCACGGCCAGGGTGGTCAGGGCCCCGGTCAGGCGGCTGCCTTTGATGGCGCGCAGGGCGTGTTGCAGCTCGATATGGCCGATTTCGTGGGCCAGCACGGCGGCCAGCTCATCCTCGCTGTGGCACAAACGCAGCATGCCGCGGGACAGGAAAATAAATCCGCCCGGTGCGGCAAATGCGTTGATCTCGTCGGAGTCGAGGATCAGGAAATGATAACCCCGGAAGGTTTCCGGCTTGGTGGAAGCCAGGGCCAGGCTCTGCCCGACCAGGTTGACATAGTCAACCGCCCGGTCGTTGTCATAGACCTTGTACTTGCTGACGATGGTGGCACCCACCGCACGTCCGATGTAGTACTCCTGCTCGGGCGTGATGTCGGCAAAGGTCTTGTCCGCGGCCTGGCCCACCTTGATGAGCGACTGGCCTTGCTGGGGCGTGATCACCCCCGCCGCCTCTCCCAACGTGGCCCCAACCTGCGCGATACTCGCGCAACCGGCCTGCAGCAACACCAGCACCAGCCCCGGAACCATCCACGCGCGTTTGATTGTTTGTATGTATTTCATGATTACCTCAGGACCGCGGCTTGACCTGCCCGTCGTTCAGAAAACGCGTGATTTCATCCATGGACACCTTGATTTTCTCCATGCGATCGATCCAGGTAAAATCAATGTCCTTGTTCTTGTTCTTGAAGTCGGCTTCCACATCGGAATTGAACCCCTTGCCGGCCAACGCCAGTTCGTCGCCGCTGGCCGCGGTCGCCACATCCTGGGCGCCCGCCTTCATGCTGATCACTTTCTTGGTCAGCGCGCTCTGGTGAAGCCAGCCGGAGGGACCGCCCTCGGCCTGCACCTGACGCCAGTCACCACGCGCCTGCAGCACGGTCACCCGGGCGCCATAGGCAACTTGGCCGGTCATTTTGGCCAGGAAGGAGGCGTCCGCCCGCAACTGGGCATTCTGCACCTGTACGCTCATCTGATCCGCCGCCCCCGCGGCCAGCGGTCCGGCCAGTGCCAGCATCAACAACCACGTTCGCATGTGTTTCATCGCATGTTCTCCGACTGACTATTAAGACGCACGTCCGCGGAAATTATTCAACCGGAACCACCGCCTGAGCAAGCCCCACGGCCTGCCGGATATCCTCCACCAACCGGCCGATGTCCGCCGCCAGCGCTTCATCCCCCGCGGTCCCCGCCGCGGCTACGGCCCGTTCGACCGTTTGCAGCGCAGGCACCCACTGACCCTGTCCGTACAAACTGCGGGCGGACCGGAAAAAACGCAAGGCTGCATCTGCCGGTTTGTCAGCTTGCGCATAGGCCAGACCGGCCCGGTTCAACGCATCCGCCATGTCAGCCAGACGCGACGCGCGCTGGTAAAAGGCTGCTTCCTTGTCAAATTGCAGGCCGGCGTCGGCTGGTTTCTGGCTGGCCAGCGCGATCCGCCCGGCGAGTCCGGCCACCCCCGCCCGCAAACCGGGGTCCTGGGTAAGCAACCGCCGCGCTTCTCCCATTGCCTTGCGCGCCTGCTCCACCTGGCCGGCCTCCACCGCGACATCCCCCTTGATCAGCCAGGCCTGAAGACGCACCGCATCATCACGTCCTTCGCCCAGCACACGCTCCACCAGGACGGTGGCCGCGGCGGCATCCCCGAGCTGACGCGCCGCCCGGGCTTCCAACAACCACGCGGCGGAGGGATCAACCCGCTGCCGGGCCCACTCCGCCGACGCTTCGCGCAACGAAGTACGAGCCTGCTCGGGACGCTTCAGCAACAACAGGCACGCGCCGCGGTTGTAGGCGGCCTTGGCCACTTCGCCGGACAGGTCCGCGGCCCGGGCCCGGGTAAGGGCCAATTCATAAAACCGGGCGGCACGATCGTAGTTGCCATCGGCAAAGGCCGCCCGGGCGGACGCATCGAGCTGAACCAGCACCGGGTCCTGGTATTGCTGTTCGGGCGGCGGCGCGACGGGGGTCGCGCACCCGACGAGGCCCAGCAGGGCGACGGCCAGACTCCAACTCAGGACG
>CAYTVN010000356.1:0-2971 GCA_964441655.1 uncultured Verrucomicrobiota bacterium
CATTAGCTCATCCGCCCGTTCCACTCGATAGGTGCGACCGGTGGCGAGGGGACCCAGGCCAATCTTGATGGCCTCGTCACACATGTGGACCACTTCGCAGATGTTCGTGGGATTCTCGGGATCTACATCATAATAAGTGGTTCCCTCGGCAAAAATGTCCAAGGCGAAGGTGTCAGTGCCGAGATTGGGATTGGTGTCCGTCGTGAACTCGTACAGGTTGTCGGTGCCATCGTGGTCCGGGTCGGCAGGTCCGAGGGCCAGGGGATTATCGAGCCCGAAATTATTGACCTGCCAGGCGTCATCCACCTGGTCACCCGCATAAAGGCCAAAATTGTCCAGATGGGTGTTCAGCACCTGCAGCGTGGTCTGTCCGGACAAACCCGCGCTGGTCGCCCGCGCGATGGCGTTGGAGTGCCGATAGACAGGTTGCCCGGTCACCCATCCATCGCCCGATTCCAGCAAGGGTCCGGCTTCGACTTGCCAGTCGGTGGTGAATCCTTCGCTCAGCAGGGAGCCGTCATCGCAGCGAAGCCGGCTGGCCAACTGAAAGGTCTGGCCTTCGCCAATACTCGGGGCCGGGCTGATCACCTCCAGTTGAACGGGGTCCACCAATGCGCCGCAGAAGTCAGGTTTCACCCAGTTTCCGGACGCTGACGCGGACAACTGAGCCCAACCGCCAACCGCATCATCCAAGGTGTAGCGGGGTGTCTCGCGACTTCCGCCTCCGGCCTGTGTCGTGGAATTCGGTTGCACCATGCCTGCGTTGGCGCACAGACCTCCGCCCGCACATAGAACCGCCAGCCAAACTGGATGTATCCGCGCTTTCATGTTTTCACTTCGTTGATATGGCTTAGCAAAGATCGTGCCAACATGTAGGAGTTGGACTACAGTTTGTTGGATTTTGTCCGAAAGCCATGGGTCTCTTGGGGGTAGAATTCAGCCGCTTTTTGCGGTATACAACGAGATGCAAACTGCTGGTAACACGAAGCTTACGTGTTAAATATTGTAGTTGTAGGACTACATGTAAGAAGGGGAGGTTGATTTGTTCTGATCGATTATTAGGTCAGAGGGCGGGAGTTTTACAAATTCCTGCACATTGACAAAAAACTCATCTTTAGCGGACGATTTCCCGCTTGCTTATGCCATTCGCTATAGCATTCTTGCCGCTGTGAACATTCGGGATGCTTTTGAATCCTAATGTAACTGCTTATAATAAAAGAGGTTACGAATATGACCGTGTTGTCCGAATATGTGGATGGGTTGCCGAACATTTGTGGACAGGAAGATTTGGTTCGCAAGCGCACGGGCCGGGTGGCCGATGCCTACCGCAGCGCGGGTCGGGTGGATTTTGGACGAATCAAGAGTGCGGCGGCCATTGCCCTGCACATGCAGCAGCCGTTGATTCCGGCCGGCGGGGGCGACCTGCAGACGGCGGACATCATCAGCAATCTCAAGTACATGATGGACAACCAACATGTCGGCGATAACCACAACGCGCCGGTGTTCGCCTGGTGCTACAAGCGCATCGGGGAGTTTGTACCCCAGCTGGTAAACGAGGGCAAACAGCCCCGCGCGATGCTGGAATACACGGGATGTCTGCTGCACGGCCTGCGCCACATGGGTGCCCACGACGTTATCGACACCCTGAAGCATGTGACCGTGGATCCCGCCTACCAGCACTGCGTGGAGTGGCTGGGTTGTCCGTGGAGCCATGCCGTGGCGCCGTCCACGCCACCCCAGGATTACCGCCTGCACGTGCTGGCCTGGCAGCAGCATTTCGCCTCCATCTTCGGCCTTGAGGCGCTGGAACGCGTGAAGGGCTTTTCCCCCTCCGAAATGGCCCTGCCCAACGACCCGGATGTCGCCTATTCGTTTGTGAAGACGCTCCGTGACTGTGGCTTTACCTGGGTCATCGTGCAGGAGCACACGGTGGAATTGGCGGACGGGCGCGGCCTGGAGCGACGTCACATCCCGCACCGCCTGATGGCCACCAGCTCGACCGGCGAAACGGCCTCCATCATCGCCATCATCAAGACCCAGGGCAGCGATACCAAACTGGTGGCTCAGATGCAGCCCTGGTACGAGGCGGCCAGCCTGAGCCGCTGGGAACTGGCCGGACGTCAGATTCCGCCCCTGGTGACGCAGATCGCCGACGGCGAAAACGGCGGGGTGATGATGAACGAATTCCCGCACAAATTCATGGAAGTGGTGCGCAACTCCTCCGGATCCGAAACACCGCTGATGAATGGCTCGGAATACCTGGAGCATCTGTTCGCCGCGGGCTTCAAGGACACCGACTTCCCGGAATTGCGACCGCTGTTCAGCAAGCGCATCTGGGATCGCATGAAGCCGGGCGAGGGGCCGGAGAAGTTGAAGAAGGTGGTGGAGGAGCTGCGCAAGGAGGATCACCGCTTCCATATGGAAGGCGGCAGTTGGACCAGCAACATCTCGTGGGTCAATGGCTATGAAAATGTGCTGGGCCCCATGGACCAGGTCAGCGCGCTTTTCAACGAGAAGGTGCTCAAGCGCAACATCAAGACCACCGACCCGCGCTACCGCAATGCGCTGTTTTATCTGCTGACCAGCCAGACCAGCTGCTACCGCTACTGGGGCCAGGGCTTGTGGACCGATTACGCGCGGGAGATTTGCCGTCGCGCGAGCGACATCCTGACCCACGATTTCTAATGGTTGGCGATCGGTGAAAAGAAATGTCTGTTCAGCCTACGAGCTATATAGCGGTATTGGCCGACCTAAAGACTCGAATCGCGCAGGAGCGACTGCGCGTAGTCTTGTCGGCCAATGCCGCCCTGGTTTTGTTGTACTGGGATATTGGCCAGATCATTCTGCACCGGCAAAAGGAGGAAGGCTGGGGTTCGAAGGTGGTGGACCGCCTTTCGGCAGATCTTCGGGCTGCCTTTCCGGATATGAAGGGTTTGTCCCCTCGCAATCTGAAGTACATGCGAGCCTTCGC
>CAYTVN010000357.1:0-2969 GCA_964441655.1 uncultured Verrucomicrobiota bacterium
TGGGAGCAATGGTATTTCATGCGGGAACAAAGTTTGGATCCTGCAGGATGCGATTGAGGAGGATGACCAGCTTTCGCATCACGGCAACCAAGGCGACTTTACGGGGTTTCCCGGCCTCAAGCAGGCGCAGATAGAAGGCTTTGAGAACAAGGTTGTGTTGGGCTGCGACGAAGGCGGCCATGTAGATGTGTTTTCTTAGGGATGAACGGCCACCTTGGATGAAGCGTTTACCGTTCCACTTGCCGCTATCCCGATTGAAGGGTGCCGTACCCACCAGAGCTGCAGCCTCTTTGCGATTGAGCTGACCCAATTCTGGCATGTAAGCCAGAACGGCCCAAGCCGTGCAGGGGCCAACTCCTTTGGGAAGACAGAGCCGGGAGAACGATGCTTTTAGGGTTTCTGAACCCTCGATGAGAGCCCCGATCTGGACTTCGCAGGAAGCGATGAGTTTGTCCAGGGCGCGGATCGACTGACGGATCGATTTCCAGATGAAGGCGTTGCTGAATTTATCGAGCCGAGCGGACTCTGCAGCGCGAGCGCGGCAGAGTTGGTCGCGTCGATCCACCAGATCGCGAAGCTCTTGCTGAACGCTGGAGAAGGCTGGCAGAGGTTTGGGGTTGAAGGTGGCGGAGAAGCGGGCCAGCAGACGCGCATCGATGGGATCGGTCTTGGCGAGCAAGCCTAGAGACTTGGCGAAGTCGCGGACTTGACGCGGGTTAACCCGTGCGACGGCGATACCCGCCGCGAGAAGGGCCTCGGTGAGCGCGCGCTCGTAGCCGCCGGACGCCTCACAACAAACGAGAACAGGGGCGTCAAGCTGACGAATCTTCTTCATCAGGTGGACGAAGCCTTTCGTGGAATTCTCAAGGGTCTGAACCTTGTCAGGCCAGGCCACGTCGAGAGTGATTTTAGCCACGTCAACGCCGATGTGGACGGTGGATGGATTCATGGTAGACTCCGCCTTGTGTTACGAGCTTGCGGAAGTACTAGTTCCGAGCTCCGGCAATGGTTCGAGTTCGTGCACATGAGCGAGGATGCGACCCAGCTCCCAGCGGGCTCAAAGACCCAAGGGACCGAACGGCCTGCACCCTCGCGACAGCCCGTCGGTTGCAACCGACGGGCTGTCCATTTCAGACACTCGCCTGACATGTGATGTGACAATACTCCGGAGTAGATAAACAAGGGACCGAATCCGTCGCGGTTCGGTCCGAGTCCGTTCTTGTCATACCTCATGTGCTGGGTACGGTATTCCTCATGATCGATTTGCCGGAACGCCGTAGACCCGCTCATGGCGTGGATATTAATCTATCCTCCCCCGCCATAGTCTTCGTCACCATTTGCACCAAGAATCGCGCGCCCTGGATGGCCCAGGAGTTGGTTCATCAGGCTTTGCTGTCCGTATGGAGCAAAGCGGATGCCTGGTCGGTGGGTGCCTATGTTCTGATGCCGGATCATCTGCACCTGTTTTGTGCGCCACGGAAAATGGACATCGAACTCTCGCGCTGGGTTCGACATTGGAAGCGGTCCTTTTCCCTTTTGCGGGTGACGGGTGCGGGGGCCTGGCAGCGCGACTACTGGGATACCCGCCTGCGCCGCCATGAGAGCTATTCGGAAAAGTGGGCGTATGTCCGGAACAACCCGGTACGGGCGGGTCTGGTGGAGTCGCCGGAGGAGTGGCTGTTCTGGGGTGTGGTGAATGAATTGCGGTGGTGAACGATTATCGGACGGCACCGAAACGGATGCCGTCCCTCCCTGTAAATGATCGGGAGCAATGGTATTTCATGCGGGAACAAAGTTTGGATCCTGCAGGATGCGATTGAGGAGGATGACCAGCTTTCGCATCACGGCAACCAAGGCGACTTTACGGGGTTTCCCGGCCTCAAGCAGGCGCAGATAGAAGGCTTTGAGAACAAGGTTGTGTTGGGCTGCGACGAAGGCGGCCATGTAGATGTGTTTTCTTAGGGATGAACGGCCACCTTGGATGAAGCGTTTACCGTTCCACTTGCCGCTATCCCGATTGAAGGGTGCCGTACCCACCAGAGCTGCAGCCTCTTTGCGATTGAGCTGACCCAATTCTGGCATGTAAGCCAGAACGGCCCAAGCCGTGCAGGGGCCAACTCCTTTGGGAAGACAGAGCCGGGAGAACGATGCTTTTAGGGTTTCTGAACCCTCGATGAGAGCCCCGATCTGGACTTCGCAGGAAGCGATGAGTTTGTCCAGGGCGCGGATCGACTGACGGATCGATTTCCAGATGAAGGCGTTGCTGAATTTATCGAGCCGAGCGGACTCTGCAGCGCGAGCGCGGCAGAGTTGGTCGCGTCGATCCACCAGATCGCGAAGCTCTTGCTGAACGCTGGAGAAGGCTGGCAGAGGTTTGGGGTTGAAGGTGGCGGAGAAGCGGGCCAGCAGACGCGCATCGATGGGATCGGTCTTGGCGAGCAAGCCTAGAGACTTGGCGAAGTCGCGGACTTGACGCGGGTTAACCCGTGCGACGGCGATACCCGCCGCGAGAAGGGCCTCGGTGAGCGCGCGCTCGTAGCCGCCGGACGCCTCACAACAAACGAGAACAGGGGCGTCAAGCTGACGAATCTTCTTCATCAGGTGGACGAAGCCTTTCGTGGAATTCTCAAGGGTCTGAACCTTGTCAGGCCAGGCCACGTCGAGAGTGATTTTAGCCACGTCAACGCCGATGTGGACGGTGGATGGATTCATGGTAGACTCCGCCTTGTGTTACGAGCTTGCGGAAGTACTAGTTCCGAGCTCCGGCAATGGTTCGAGTTCGTGCACATGAGCGAGGATGCGACCCAGCTCCCAGCGGGCTCAAAGACCCAAGGGACCGAACGGCCTGCACCCTCGCGACAGCCCGTCGGTTGCAACCGACGGGCTGTCCATTTCAGACACTCGCCTGACATGTGATGTGACAATACTCCGGAGTAGATAAACAAGGGACCGAATCCGCTTCGGTTCGG
>CAYTVN010000358.1:0-2940 GCA_964441655.1 uncultured Verrucomicrobiota bacterium
TGTCAATATGCAGTCCATCAGCACCCGCCTCGGCGGCGCGTCGGCAGCCCTCTTCGAGTCGCCCCACCGGGGCGGCAAGCAGCGAAGGTTGTATCTGTAGGGTCGGCATGATTCAAACACCGCAATAGGTTGAAACAAAGAAGCGACAGCCTAGAGGACTGGCCCCCCAGCGTCAAGGCAGGCAGGCCGTTTATCGCGGGCGTTTCCCGTAGGAGACGCGCCACAGAAACAGGCCGCAACCCGGTGCGGTGGGGACGCGTGCCGTGCGCTCGCGGGATTTGAGGATGCGGGGGGTGTCCTCGGGATCCAGTTCACCCAAACCAACCCGCACCAGGAAGCCAGCCAGGCTCCGCACCATTTTATAGAGGAACCCCTCCCCTTCGGCCACGATGGTCACCTCGGGGCCGCGCCGGGTGACCCGAAGCGCATAGAGCCGGCGCACGGTGCCTTCGCGCTCGTAGCCGGGGTTGGCACAAAAGGCCGCGAAATCGTGGCGGCCCTCCAGCATGCGTGCCGCGCGTCGCATGGCCCTCACATCCAGGGGTGTGCGCACGTGGTAACGAAACCGCCGAACATCGGGCAGCAACTGGGTGTCGTTCCAGATAAAATACCGATATTCCTTGCCGGTTGCGCTGAAGCGGGCGTCGAAATCGGAACGCACCGTTTGCAGCGTCAGTACCCGCACATCGGGCGGGAGCTTGCTGTTCAAGGCCAGTTTTAAGCGGGCCAGAGGTATGCGGGTGGCCAGATCGAAATGCACCACCTGGCCGCGGGCATGCACGCCCGCATCGGTGCGACCGCTGCAATTGACCCGCGCGGTCTGACCGGTCAGCGCCGTGAGCGCCTGTTCCAGCTCCAGTTGTACGGTGCGTTGGCCCGGCTGAATCTGCCACCCGGAAAAATCCGTGCCGTCGTAAGCCACGGTGGCCCGATATCGTTTTGCGGGCAGATGCACATCACCCTCCCGGGGACTTGGAATCCAGATAGCCTTGCAGGATCAGCTGGGCCGCCACCTTGTCCACCACCTCGCGTCGTTTCTCCCGGCGCGTGCCCGCCTCGATGAGAAAGCCGTGGGCCGCCTTGGTGGTCAGGCGCTCATCCCAATACTCCACCGGAATGCCCAACCGCTTCTGCAGCCGCTCCGCCACTTCTTCCACCTTGCGCACCGCCGGCCCGCGGGATCCGTCCATATTGATGGGCAGTCCCATGACCAGGCGTTCCACCTGGTGCTGGCGGCAGAAGGCTTCGATGACGTTGGTGGCCTGCTCGGGACCGACCAGGGTGATCACCTCCTTGGCCGAAGCCAGGAAATGGCTTTCATCGCTGAGGGCAAAGCCCACGCGTTTCTCCCCCAAATCGACTCCAGCAATGCGCCCCATCTAGAGCAGCTCCGTATGGCGGCCGGATTGCCGAATGCTTTCCAGCAACTTTTTGATGTTCTGGGCCTGGTCGCGATGGCACACCAGGGTTACACCATCCGCCTGTACCACCACCAGATCGCGCACCCCGACCAACGCCGTCACGCGGTCTCGCGAGAACACGATGTTGTCGGAGGCATTCCAGACGGCGCTTTCGCCCACCACGATGTTGTTGGCGGCATCCTTCGGGAAATGATTCTCCAACGCGGTCCAGGAACCGACGTCGTCCCAGCTGAACGTGCCTTCGGCCACCAGGATGTTGTCCGCTTTTTCCATGACCGCGTAATCAATGGAGATTTTTTCCAAACCTGGATAGATGCGGGCCAGGGCGTCCACCAGGCTGCCCTTTCGCGCCGCGGCGGCGAATTCATCCACCAGATTGCCCAACTCCGGTCGGTGGAGCTTGAAAGCGGTCTCTATGGCTTTCACCGACCAGATGAACATACCGGAGTTCCACAGGTATCGGCCGGTGGCCAGGTAGTCGGTGGCGCGTTCCAGGTTGGGTTTTTCCACAAAACGCACGGCCTTGCAGAATGACAGACCCTCCCGTTCCTCGGCTATGGCCCCACGCTCGATATAGCCATAAGCGGTGCTGGGAAAGGTGGCCGTAATGCCCATGGTGATCAGGTGTTGCCCGCGCGTCGCGATGTCCATGCTGGCCCGCAACGTCTGCTGGAAGACCGGGATCTGACCGATCACCTGATCGGCGGTAAGAATGGCGAACACCGCTTCTGGATCGCGCGCCTTCACCAGACCGGTGGCCAGTGCCACGGCAGCCGCCGTATCGCGCCCGACCGGCTCCCCGATAACGTTGGCCCGCGGCAGCATCGGCGCGGCGTCACACGAGGCATCCACCAGGTCCGCATTGGTTATGACCAGCACTTGCTCAGGTGGAACCAAGCCGGAGAGACGGTCCACGGCCTGGGCCAGCAAGGTGCCCTCGCCCACCAGATTCAGCAATTGTTTGGGACGCTTGCTGGTGCTGAGCGGCCAGAAACGTTCGCCCCGGCCCCCCGCCAGAATGACGGCATATCGTTTGTGTTCCATCACGACTCCTTCACGGCGGCCACCAGACGACCCACCCAGGCGGCGGCGGCGCGACGTCCGGCCGCATGTGCCGGTGCTTCATGGAACCGCTGCACAATGGCGCTGCCCACAACCACGGCATCGGCGGCGCGGGCGGCGGCGCGGGCATGTTCCGGGGTTGAAATACCAAAACCCAGGGCCACCGGAAGCTCGGTCAACGCCTTGGTGCGGGCGACCAGATCGAGCGCGGCCGGGCCCAGATTTTTTTGCGCACCGGTCACCCCTTCCCTGGAGACGCAATACACAAAACCGGAAGCTCGGGCCACGATTCGTGCAATGCGTGCGGGTGGCGTGGTGGGCGTAACCAGCGTAATATGGTTGAGGTTCGATTTGCGCATCCATTGCACATAGGACGCGGATTCCTCCACCGGCAGATCCAGGATCAGCATGCCGTCCACCCCGGCCGCGGCGGCTGCACGCAGGACCCCCTCCGCCC
>CAYTVN010000359.1:0-2925 GCA_964441655.1 uncultured Verrucomicrobiota bacterium
ACCACATCCTCCACCAGGGCATAGTTGTGACCCTCGTCAATGGGGAGGGTGATGAAGCGCCCGAGCTTCTTGGGCAGCGTCACCACGGCATAGCGGGGCTTGCGCCCTTCGCCCGCGGGCTTGAGGCGTACCGCCAGATGCAGGGTCAGTCCGGGCAATTGGGGCAAACTTTCCGCATCTTCCACCGAAATGGGGCTCAGCACCGGGTACAGGTCGTGTTCGAACACCGTGCGCACGTGCTCGTACAACGGGGGCGTCAGGTCATCCACGTTCTGGCGGTAGATACCGGCCTCCCGCAGTTGCGGCCGTACTTCATCAAGAAAACACTGGTATTGGGTCAGCGTCATTTCGTGTACGCGGCGGCTGATTTCGGCCAGTTGTTGGCTGGACGTCATCCCGGAGGCATCGCGGTCCTTGCGTCCCTGCTGGCGCACCAGTTGCAAACCGCCCACCCGGACCATAAAAAATTCGTCCAGGTTGGAGGATACGATGGCCAGGAACTTGAGCCGCTCCAGCAGGGGCGTCCCTGAGTCCAGGGCCTCTTCCAGCACGCGGTTGTTGAACGAAATCCAACTAAGTTCGCGATTGAAAAAACGAGGGGTGGCGTCAGACATCGGTGGTTAATCCTTCGCTGCTGCTTTCCGTGCGGAACACTACTTTCAGGCCGTAAATTTCCTCGAACATGCTGCCTTTTTCCTGCAGGGCAAGCCGCTCCAGGGTCAAGTCCTCCACGTCACGCACCCAGACCACAAACTGCCCGGCCTCCCGGGTGAAGCGCAGGTCGCGCACCTGCTGCATGTGGTTGCGGTCCAGGGCGTCGGCTACGCGCAGAATGGCCGCCATTTTGCTCACGGCCAGGCGGTCATCACGGTCCAGGGTGGAGAACCCCTCGTGGTAGGGCTGGGGCGTGGCCCGGCGATGGTAGCGCGCCACCATGGCGATCATCAGCATGTCGTGATGACTGAGCCCGAACAGATCGCTGTTCATGATCAGGTACATGGAGTGCTTGTGGTGACTGCGGTTGTTCACAAACAGCCCGATTTCGTGGATGAGCGCGGCCACGTTCAGCAGCAGTTCATGGCGCGGGCCCAGCATGTGTTCCGGCTGCAACTCCTTGAAAAATTGCAGGCACAAGTTGGCCGCCTGGCGCCCGTGCCGCTCGTCGAAAGCATACTTGGCGCCCAGCGATATGGCGGAGTGCACCACCTGGTCGGTGAACGCCTGCGTCCACAGCCCGCCCGTGGCCATTTCCTGCAGCAAGCCCTGGCGTAGGCTGCTCTTGGGCACCAGAATCTGCTCCACCCCAAATTCACGCGCCAGTTGTGCATAAGCCATCAGGGCCGGACCCACCGTTTCCGCCTCCTGGTAGGTGATGCGGTATTTGCGCACCAACTCATCGCCCGAACTGGTGGCGATTTTCTTGGCGAAGGCGGTGAAGGCTTTCACATCCAGGCGGGCCGCCGCCTGCTGCATCCACTCCGGCTGCATCTGGGTGGCTGCGAAACGGGCGTCGCTGGACGGCGCAATGAGCAGGGGCGTCTTGCCCACCGGCACGCTGCGCTTGATCTGGTCCACCGAAATCTGGATGTGGCGCGTGAAAGTGGCCAGCGTGCGCTGGGCCGATGCGTTCTGGGTGCCCAGGGTTTCGCGCATGCGCAGGGTGCCCAGGCGGAAGGTGTTGGAATAGGAAATACGCCCGTCCCGCAGCAGCAGCAATTCGGTGTCCCCGCCGCCCACCTCCACCACCAAGGTGTCGCCCTTCTGCAGCGTGGGCTCGCCCGGCAGCAGGCCCTGGATGGACAGGTAGGTCAGCCGCGTTTCTTCCGCCTCATCAATGGCCTCCACGTTGATCCCGGTGGCCATGTAGACCCGGTCCAGAAAGGTTTCCCGGTTGCCCGCTTCACGCACCGCGCTGGTGGCCACGGCCCGGATGAGGTTGGGATCCGTGACTCCATACTCCAGCATGACCCGGCGGTAGCCCTTGAGAATCTTGACGCATTCCTCCAGGGTCGATTGCAGAATGCGCCCCTTGGTAAAGGAGTCCTTGCCCAGGTGCACCGGTTGCTGAAGCGAGTCCAGCACGCGCGTGCTGCCGTCGGGTTGCAGTTCGGCCACTTCCATGCGGACCGCCGTCGAGCCCACGTCAATGACGGCGGCCACGCGGAGGGGCAGGGCCGCTCCCGCGGCGCGGGTTTCGGCCGGTACCGGGGCGGGTTCCACTGCGCTTTTGGTTTTTCGGGGCGTCATAAATTCTCGAGGGTGCCGCGCGGTGTGCCCGCGGTCATGGGATGGGGTTAGGTTTCCTGGGCGGCTTCCGAAGCCAGGGCGGCCGCTCCGAGCGCGGTGGCATTGTCATCCAGCTTGGCCGCCACAATTTCCGTGGACTTAATGAAAGACATCATGGCGCGCTTGGCAAAGGCGTCCCGCACTTCCTCCAGGAAGAGCGATTTCATGGCCTCCACCAGGCCGCCGCCCAGCACCACCACGTCGGGCGCCATCAGATTGACCACGCTCCCGATGGCCGTGCCGATCTGCTTGGCCGCATTGCGCACAATTTTCTCCACCACCTTGTCGCCCTTCTGGATGGCTTCCGCCAGGGTGCCGCTGCGAATGTTGGCCAGGTCCGTGCCCGCCAGCTTCTGCAAGATGGGTGATTCGCCGCGAAACACCGCGGTGGCGCATTCGGAGGCGATGGCCAGCCGGCTGGCTACGGTCTCCAGGCAACCCCGCCGCCCACACCCGCACAGCCGCCCGTTGGGCTGCACCAGCAAGTGGCCGATTTCCATGCACGATCCCGTCCGCCCGCGTACCAGTTTGCCTTCGTAGACACAGCCGCCGCCGATGCCGGTGCCCGGGAAAACGCCCAGCACGCAGCGCGCCTTCTGACCGGCCCCGAAACGATATTCGCCATAGGTACCCGCATCC
>CAYTVN010000360.1:0-2918 GCA_964441655.1 uncultured Verrucomicrobiota bacterium
GACCGCCCTGGTCAAACGCGTGCTCCGTGCCGTAATACAGGCAGGGCACCGGAGTGGCCAGATAGAGGAAGCTCAGGGCCGGCTTCAGCTTCCACACATCGTTGCCGTTGTCCCCCCCGTTCATCAACGCGATGCGGTTCAGGTCGTGGTTGTCAATGAACGCCACCAGCCGGTCCCCGCCCTCGCCGTACTGGCTCTTCTGGTTTAATTGCTGGGTCAGCTGGCTGGGCCCGCCGTTATCCACAAACACGTTTTTGATGTTCTGACTGAGCGGGAAAAAGAGGGCGGAATTGAAGGAGTACCCGGAGTCTTTGCAGTAACTGGCCAGGGCGCCGTTGTCGTAGGAGAAGTATTCGCCAAACAGGATGAAATCACTTTTGCCGCGGCTCGCCGCATGCTTGCGCATGTTGTCCGCCCACTGCTTGATCCAGTTGTATTCCACGTGCTTGATGGCATCCACCCGGAAACCGTCGCAGTCCGTGGCATCAATCAGATTCTTGAACGCCTCATCCATCCAGCCCTGCACGGTGGCGTTTTCCGTTTTCAGGTCGTCCGTGCCCTTGAACTGGCCCAGCAGGTTCTCCGGGGAGCAATCCCAGCAGTTGATGGTGCCGTTGTTGTGAAACCACTGGAGATCGTTGAAGGGCGCCGCATGCTGGTTGCTGTTGTTCCACCAGCGGAAGTTGCTTCCACCATTGGCATAATAGCCGGTGTCGTTATCCACGCCGTTCTTGTCCGCCATGTGGTTGACGACCACGTCGAGGATCACATAGATGCCGCGCTGATGGCAGGCGTCAATCAGGTCCTTCAGATCCTGAAAGGTGCCCATGACCGGATCCACGCGGAAGAAGTCGGTCGGGTGATACATGTGGTAGGGCGTGTAATTGGTGTCCTTGCCCTGGTCGTTCATCTGCACGCCGGACATCCAGATGGCCTTCACGCCCATTCCGGAAAGGTAGTCCAGGTTGTTCTTCAACCCCTTCCAGTCGCCGCCGTGATGGAAATTGCGGTTCTGCGGAAAACTGCGGTTGCCCACATCCCAACTCGGCTTGAGGTTGTTGTTGGCGGAGTCGCCATCGGCAAACCGATCGGTGAACAACTGGTAAATGTTGACGTCACGCCAGTCCGCCGGACTCGGGAAGTACGTAAAAGCGCCATTCTCCGCCACACGCGACCGCAACCCATACGTCGTGTCCGAGGCCCCAAACGGGAATTGCCCGCGCGCCGTAACCGAGAAAGCCATCAACCCAACCAGAATCGCATTGCGAATTGTGCGCATTTTTAACCTCTTCCCGTTCACATGTGCCTGAACATTTACCTTACAAAACCCAAGTTAAAGCGTTTTAATGATTAAGTAAAGCGCTTTTACTGGATTTGGTAAACTTTTTTACCTTCGGCGTTACTCGTTGTCAGGATGGATATAACGCCATATTTATGTGCGTTTTAAAATTCCGCGCTACCCATGGCTTCGCGCGGCCAAAAGAGGCGACTTCCCGTTCCGCGTCAGGAATTCCGCTCAACCGTGCGCTTGCCCCGCACGCAGCACTTCACCATACTGACCAACGTGCAGACGTTGATCGAATCCACCCTTGGAGGAATGACGATGCGAGTCCTGTTGCGCCTGATCCTGATGCTGCTCCTGCCCGCCCTACCCCTCGTTCTGGTTGCCTGTAGTGGCGGCGACGATGACGACGATCCCGCGCCGGCCGCAGAGGCTTCCACCAACGGAGTGGACGAAGCAGACGGCGAGGCCGAAGAGGCGCCCGCCCCCACCATGACCGGCACCTGGAGCGGAACCTTCGGAACCGGCGTGGCCTTCGCCATGAACCTGACCCAAACCGGCGACGCCATCACCGGCACCTACTCCACCGGCGCCCTCGGCGGTAATGTAGCCGGCACAATCTCCGGCAACGCCCTGACCATGACCGTGACCATTCCAGGCGGAGCCACCTCCGAATGGACCGGCGCCGCCAACGACGCCCGCACATCCATGAACGGCAGCTTTACCATCGTGGCCGGCGGCGGCGGCAGCGGAACCTGGTCCGCCACCAAATAGCCACCCGTACCCCCATCCCGGGGCCCCAAAAGTTCCAATCGTTGGAAGTCGCAAAACACCCGATTTCCAATGATTGGAACTTTTCCATTGTTACGGACTTTTCTGAATGATCGTTCGCCGGACAATATTGACAATAGTATAACTACGGTTATACTTCTTACATGAAAACAGCCATATCAATCCCCGACAATGTGTACCGGCAGGCCGAATCATTCGCCAAGCGCAACCGACTCAGCCGCAGCGCATTATACACCGAAGCCGTCAAGCTATTCATGGATCAACGCAGACCGGAAGACATTACCGGTCGCTTGAATGAAATCTATGGGCAGGAATCGAGCGAACTGGATCCAGTTCTGCAGGCTATGCAAACCAGATCAATCGCACGGGAGACTTGGTAATGAAACGTGGCGAGATATGGTGGGCATCGCTACCCGATCCAGAAGGGTCGGCCCCTGGCTACCGCAGGCCCGTACTGATCATTCAGGCAAATGAATTCAACGAAAGCCGAATCAATACGCTTATTGCGGCTGCCATTACCTCAAACGTGAACCTTGCGACAGCACCCGGGAATAAGATTCTCAAGGCAAGAACATCTGGATTGCCGAGAGATTCTGTCGTCAACGTATCGCAAATCATCACGATCGATAAACGTCTTCTGACGGAAAAGGTAAAGCGACTTGATGATGGGACACTTGAAGAAGTTGAAGAAGGTCTCAGACTTGTTCTGGGATTGTAAATTCACGGCGCACAAGCCGGTTGTGAGGTACGCAGCCCCGCGGCGGGTCTGCGCCCCACACCGCTGACGTGATTAGAGCGTATTAAATAACAATGTAGCCACAGCCTCTCGCAGAGGCGCAGGGCC
>CAYTVN010000361.1:0-2914 GCA_964441655.1 uncultured Verrucomicrobiota bacterium
GGTGTTTTCGAAGTACGCCAACGCAAGCAGCGCATTGGCCGCAATCCCAACAAGCCGGAGCAGGTGGTGACTATTCCTGAACGGAAAGTAGTCAAGTTCAAGCCCGGTAAAGTCATGAAGCAGTTGATCACCGGCGGCTAAACCGGTTCTGCGTTTTTCTCATGGCGGACGAAGATCTCCAGCCCATCAAGGGCATGTCCGACCTCGGTCCGCCCGATATCGAGGCCTGGCAATTCCTGGAAACCACGGCGCGTGATGTTTTCCGCTACTACGGTTTCAGCGAAATCCGCACCCCCATCCTGGAGAAAATTTCCGTCTTCACGCGCTCGCTCGGCGATAATACCGATGTGGTGCAGAAGGAAATGTACACCCTGACCAGCCGCGACGGGAAAGAGCAGTACGCTCTGCGCCCCGAGGGCACCGCCGGGGTCATGCGCTATGTGGGTTCGTTGGGGCAGGAGGCCCAGGATGCCCGCCTTTACTATATCGGGCCCATGTTCCGCGGTGAACGTCCGCAGAAGGGACGGCGTCGCCAGTTTCACCAGATCGGGGTGGAGGCCATCGGGGCTCCCAGTCCAGCGGCCGACGTGGAAGCCATCGCGCTGCAACTGCATCTGCTCCGGTCGTGGGGGCTCAAGGATTTTCATCTTCAACTCAACACCCTCGGGGTTCCGGAGGACCGTCCGGCCATCCAGTCGGGTTTGCGAGCCGCCCTGGCGCCACACGCGGATAAGCTGTGCGAGGACTGTCGACGCCGCATGGAAACCAATGTATTGCGGGTGCTGGACTGCAAGCGCGCGGAATGTCGCGCCGTGGTGGCGTCCCTGCCTCCCGCCACCGACTACATGGCGCCCGCGTCTCGGGACTATTTACAGCAGGTGCTTCGCCTGCTGGAACGCCTGGAACTGAAGGCGGTGGTGAATCCCGCCCTGGTGCGCGGCTTCGATTATTATCTGCACACGGTGTGGGAAATCTCCCATCCGGCACTCGGTGCTCAGGATGCGATTTCCGGCGGTGGTCGTTACCGGATGAACGTGGGCGGCCGTTCCGTGGAGGGCGTGGGGTTCGCCATCGGGATGGAGCGGGCGATCATGGCCATGCAGCTCGATGTTCCGCCTGTCGCGCCCGCCCGACGTCCGGCCGCCTGGGTGGTGTCGCTGGGGGAACGTGCGTTCGCGGAGAATTTGCACCTGGTGCAAACCGTGCGACAGCAGGGGATCGCCTGCGGGATGGACCTGGCCGGGCGCAGCATGAAAGCTCAGATGCGGGCGGCCGACCGGTCCCTGGCCTCACTGGTCGTGGTGCGCGGCGACAGCGAACTGGAAAAGGGCACCTTCATGCTAAAGGACTTCACCTCCGGGCAGCAGGTGGAAGTTGAGCTTCCGGAATTGATGGAACGGCTGCGGCTGCTGGGCGCACCCGCGCGGTGAGGCATAAGCCTTGCATAAACGGGGTTGTTCCTAAATCCTCGCTGTCATGAAGGGTTCCGCGATGCTGGATAACGTGCTCGAGGTGGAGCCGGGTCCGGATCGAAACATCCGATTTCGTCGCGCGACCGGCCCAGCCGTCACACTCGAACTGCAACCGCTGGGGGTATCTCCCGACGCGCCTGTCCTTGATGGCGTGGTGGCGGCGGTGTGGCCCCTGCTGTTGCGCGCCGGTGGTCGTTTACGCGTGGCAGGATCGCTGTCCCGCAGCGCGTTGCGGAACTTCACCGAAATAGAGGAGGCTTGGGCCAACTGGCGGCCCCGTGACTTTCATGTTGTAACGTTGGCGCCTGATCACGTGGTGGATCTCGCGGCACCTTCCACGGGTAGTCAAGCCGCTGTCGCGTGGTCGGGAAGCCTTCGCTCAACCCACACCCTGATTCGACAATGCACCGGAGGCGCAATTCGTCCGTTTAAGGTGACCGGGGTGGTGCGGGTGTGGGGCTTGCATCCGGCCGAGCGCAGCGTGAATCCAGACTCTGCGCTGGAACCGGCCCGTCAGGCCTTGGCCGATCTGGGCCTTACATTGACCATTGTGACGACCCGGGCCGCGGAGCAATCGTTGTTGGATCCGGCCTTTGGCGACCTGCCCTGGGTGGCCGCCGCCCTGCATCGTTTGGGAGCTTTGTATCCGGTCGGATTGCATGCCCGGCCCTATACCTGGGCTTCGCAACTGAACTATCCGCGACCCGAACCTGCGTTGCCCGACTTATGGTCCGGTGATGCGGTGAACATTCGGGCAGACGGCGGTGCCGCCAGCTCGGTGCAGATGCTTCACGAAGTGGCAGCCTATCCCGCTCTTCTAAAACTGATTTCAAATTGCCGGCGCCAACCTCGTCATGCGCCCGCCTGCGGACGTTGTTCCGGCTGCCGCTGGCTGCATCTGGCCCGGGTGGCCGCCGGCCAGGAACCCGTTCGCAGGGTGCGGGATTGGGTTCGGTTACCGCAACTGGATGCCCGGGGAGCGGCGGAAGCGCAGGCGTTGCACCGGGAATGGCGTGGTGATCGTAACTCTGCACGAGCCCTGCTGGCCAAACGCATTGCCCTTCACGACCAGGTCCAAAAACATATGGGAACGCTGCGCTGGCTGCGTGCGGCTGCCGGGGTGGGTCGCACGTGGCCCCGCTGATGAAAACATCTGTACATGTATCCATGGTTGAGTCTTCAGCCGACGGGTATCTGTCCCGCAAGCTGATCCTGGAGGGCATTGCCATTCCCGGTGGCGAACGTGCCGAAACGTGGTGGCGATTCCCGGAAGCGCTGGGCCTTGAGCCCTTGCGGGTATGGGATTCGTTGGTGTGCGGACATCTGCTATGGGCTTCGTCCCTGGGGCAGGATTTGGTGGTACACGGGCCCATGAGCGCCACCGGTCTCTACAACCTGCATCAACTGGTGGAGATTCGTCGCGCGCTCCAGCCCCATCGGTA
>CAYTVN010000362.1:0-2888 GCA_964441655.1 uncultured Verrucomicrobiota bacterium
TGGCATGGCTGTGTCAAAAAGGATGATCGCCCATCTCGTACGATCTTCTCTGCGGCCTCCGCGTCTCCGCGGTGAAATATCCGGGTTAATCCAGCAGGGCCACTTGGGCGCGCAGCAGGTCGTGCAGGGTAAAGAGGCCGGTCACAGGTCCCTGATCCCGCTGCGTGACCAGAAACAGGCCCGCGGGCGAATTAATCAGGTGAGGTTCGATTTCGGCCAGCGTCTGATTGGCCCGGCACAACACCGCGTTTTCGATGACAGGTTCCACCCCGCGGACCAAGGCATGTTGAAGTTCCGCCCGCGTGACCACGCCGCGCACGACATTTTGCAGAATGACCGGGAAGCTGCGGTAGGGATGGCGTTTCAAGACTTCACGCACGTGGTCGGGCTGCAAGCTGGTGATCGCGATTGGCTTGGTATTGGCCAGACTGCCCACGGGCAGATTGCGCCAGCTGGAAAGGTCACGGGGAGGAATGATTTTATGAAGATCGTGGCCGTCCTGTTCCAGAATGGCGTCGTAGAAGTTAACCCGGTCGGCCAAGCGGGCAATGGTCTGGCTGACCAGTGTGCCCAACATCAAGGCGGGTACCATCCCGAACTGATGGGTCATCTCGAAGATCATCAGAATGGCTGTAAAGGGGGCCCTGACCACGCCGCCGAAGCAGGCGCTCATCCCCGTGGCGGCCAGGATCAGGCGATCGGCGCCGGTGAGGGGGATCCAATGGCCCGCCACATCACCGACGAAGAAACCGCACATGGCCCCGATGAACAGGGTGGGGGAGAAAATGCCGCCGCAGCCGCCGGTGCCATAACTGGCGATGGAGGCGACCAGTTTGGCCACCATCAGCAGCCCCGCGATTTTCCAGCCCACGCCTTCGGTCAGGGCGCGCGAAAGATCCTCATAGCCCAGGCCGAAAACACCCAGCCGACCCACCAGCAGATAGACAGTGCAGCCGATGATCCAGGTGACTAATCCCCCGAGTGCAGGGTGCAGCCAGAGGGGAATTTGCTTCCAGGATCGGGTCTTTTGGCGCAGGCGCAGTGCTCCGTGTTGGAATAGTACTCCGGCCACCGCGCTGAGGGCGGCCGCCAGGGGCACCACCAGGTAGAGGTCCCAGGTGGGCGAGTCGACCGATGGCATGACGAAGGAAGGTTGTTGTCCAATCAGGGCATAGACGATGAAGGCGCCCATGACAGAGGCCAGCGCTACACTGCCCAGCAGACGGCTGTTCAGATCGCCCAGTATTTCTTCCAGCACGAAGCTAATGGCCGCCAGCGGGGTGTTGAACGAAGCCGCCAGGCCGGCCGCCGCGCCGGCCGCCGCGGCGTGGCGACGACGCCGGCGCTCCACGCCCAAGACCCGGGCCAGGCTGGAGGCCAGGCCGCCGGCGATGAACACCGCTGGGCCTTCCCGGCCCACGCTGGAACCGCCGCCGATGGCCAGCACGCCGCCGACAAATTTCACCACGATATCCCGGAAGGGCACCACGCCCAGCTCCTTCCAATAGGCGATCTTCAGCTGGGGTATTCCGCTGCCCGCGGCTTGCGGGCATACCTGCGCAAGGAGAAAGCCCGACAGCATGGCGGAGGTCATGACGACGACAAAACTGCTGAGCACAAAGAGGAAGGGGCCGTGGGCAGTGATCCGGCTCCATAGGGCTTGGAACAGGCCGTTCACGCTGAGCATGAAGAAGGTGGCCACCAGGCCGCCGGTCACCCCATACAGGATGGTTAACACCACGACCCGGATCCGTTCCGGTATGCGTTGGAGCAATGGATTCACGAAGGGTTAATAGAATCAAACCTGGCGACCGGGTGCAATGCCGGTAAATTCAGCTACCGGGTCGGCCGCCCTGGGTTTTGGCAGCAGGATCAAAGCGAAGAGGGAAAGCGTCAACCCCGTGAGGACCACCCAGGCCACGTGGTCGGCGGGTGACCCGAATTCGCGCATGGTGTTGGCCGCAATGGCCACAATGGTCAGGTTCGGACACACAAGCAGGAAGGCGGAACGCTGGCATCCGCTTTTTACCCAAGTACGGTGCAGCACATCCCGCAGTGCCAGCACGAGAAGCGCTGTGGCCATGGCCCAGGCTCCGATGGACGAGGCCAGCATGGGAAGAGGAACATAGGCGCCGAGTGCGACGAAGAAGATGGGGATCAGCAAATGCTGGCCGATGGGACGCAGGTGATGGCTCAAGGCCAGGCCCTCGTGGGTGGCCCGGCTCATGAAGAGGCCAAGGAAAAATGCCGTCTTGGATTCGGACAAGCCCAGGCGGGCGCCTATGGCGGACACCACGAATACAAACAGCACCACGAAATGGACTTTCCATCGGTTGGTGCCCGCGAGGTGCCGGCCCAGCAGGCGGGTCAAGGCATTGGCGTAACGGCTGATCAGGCCGACGGCGACGGCGATCAAAGCCAGTTCGCCCAGAAAGGCCGGACCCAATCCTCGCTTGAGCAGCGAGCTGCCCGCGGTCAGTACGAGGATGGCCATGATTTCGATGCTGACCATCCACAGCAGCAGGTGCTGTTTATTTTCCTGGCTGGGGGCCGGGAAATGCAGCCAGGCCGCGAACGTCATGCTCACGGAGCACCCGGTCAGGGCCGCGGCTGCCAGGGTGCTCTCCGTCCAGGTCAGGCCCGCGCCATGGGCCAGGCCGATCAGGATCGGGATCTGGATGACGCTCCATTTGAGCGCCAGTTTCACCGGGGTCAGCAGGTTTTTTACCGGGGGCAGTTCGATCTCCAGTCCGATTTCAAACAGCAGCAGGATGAAGCCGAAGCGGCCGATGTCGGCCAGCAGTTCCTTGATGTCCGGATTCAGCACCGGCCCCAGCAGCAAGCCGACCAGCAGATAAATCGCGTACAGCAGGGCTGGCCGTTTCCAG
>CAYTVN010000363.1:0-2883 GCA_964441655.1 uncultured Verrucomicrobiota bacterium
GCGGGTGGGCGGCACCCAGGTGATCCGCACCCAGGCCCGCATCATCGCCGCCACCAACCGCGATCTCAAAATCGAAATGGCGGAGAAACGCTTCCGGGAGGATCTGTATTACCGCCTGAATGTGCTGCCCATCCACATCCCGCCCCTGCGCGAACGGGCCGCCGACATTCCCCTGCTGGTTCAACATTACATGGAGAGCTTCCGGGAACGCATGCATACGGCCACCGAACGCATCGCCCCCGAATTCATGCAACAGATGCAGGCCTATGCCTGGCCGGGCAATGTGCGGGAACTGCGCAATGTGATGGAACGCATCATGGTCCTGCACGGCCGGGCCCCCGTCCTGCAGCGTTCCCATCTGCCCGCGGAAATGCTCGGGACCTCGGTCGCCCCCGAGTTGGATTCCGCCGTTCCGCCCCTATCGGAGCAGGATAACCTGGAGTCCGCCGTCAATGCCTTCGAACGGCAGATGGTCTTGCGGGCCTTGCACCAGGCCGACGGCGTCCAGACCCGGGCGGCCGAAATACTGGGTACCACGCGACGCATCCTCAAATACCGCATGGACAAGCTCGGTCTCGGCAGCATGGTGGAAGCCTGATCGGCCTACATCAATCCGTTGCCTCTTGGCGGGCGGACGGTTAAAGTGCGGCCATGAACAAAGTACTGGTCACCGGAGCGGCAGGTTTTGTCGGCTCCCATCTGAGCGAAGCCCTCCTTGCCCGCGGTGTGGATGTGGTCGGGCTGGACGCCTTCATTCCCTATTACCCGCGTGAGATCAAACAGGCCAACCTGTCCGGCCTGCTGACCCAACCCCGCTTCCGTTTTGTGGAGGCCGATCTGCGGACCGCCGAATTACGCCCCATCCTGGAAGGATGCGACACCATTTTCCATCTGGCCGCCATGCCCGGCCTGATGAAGAGCTGGAGCGACTTCTCCCTCTACAACACCTGCAACGAAGACGCCACCCTTCGCCTGCTGGAAGCCGCCCGCGATGCGCGTATCCAGCAGTTCATTCACATCTCCACGTCCAGCGCCTACGGCAAGGAAGCCACCCAAGGAGAAGACGCCCCCACCCAGCCCTTCTCACCCTACGGCATCACCAAACTGGCCGCCGAAAACCTATGCCGCGCGTTTGAAGCGAACTTCGGTCTCCCTATCACCATCCTGCGCTACTTCTCGGTGTACGGCCCTCGGCAGCGCCCCGACATGGCGTACAACATTCTGATCAAGAATCTGTTGGTCGGCGGATCCTTCACCATGTTTGGCGACGGCGAACAGACCCGCAGCAACACCTATGTGTCGGACTGCGTGAAGGCCACCATGCTGGCCGCGGAACGGCGGGAAGCAGCTTTGGGCCAGGTGCTTAACGTGGGCGGCGGCGAAATCGTATCGCTCAATAACGTCATTCATCAACTGGAAGAACTCACCGGCCGGAAAGCCGTCATCGTGCGCAAGGAACCCCGCCCGGGCGACCAGAAGCACACGGCGGCCAACATCGAGAAAGCCAAGCGCCTGCTGGGCTATCAGCCGACCACCCCCTATAGCGTCGGACTGGCGGCACAGGTGGCCTGGCAGAAACAATCGCTCGGACTATGACCCCGCCGGGATTCGCGGTAGTGGGCGCCAGCCGCGGCCTGGGCTTGATCACGGTCAAGCGCGCCCAGGCGGAAGGTCTGGCCGTGCGCGCCTTGATTCGTCCCTCATCCAATCGAGGTGATCTTCCCGCGGACGTTCCGGTTTATGCAGGTGATTGCAGGCGGGCCGACTTTCTTCGCCACGCGCTGGAGGGCTGCGCGACCGTGGTCATCTGCCTGGGCGTGCCACCCACCCGGAAGCCGGTAGCCTTGTTCTCGGACACGATAAACGCCCTGCTGAGTCTTCACATGAAGACGCGCATTCTGCTGGTGACCGGCATCGGGGCGGGCGACTCGCGAGGGCATGGCGGGTTTTTCTACGATCGGATTCTCAATCCCCTTCTGCTGGGCCCGATTTATGCCGACAAAGATCGCGCCGAGGCCCTGCTGGCCGCCAGTGATGCGAATTGGGTGGTGGTGAGACCCGGCTTTCTGACCAACGCGCCGGAGACCGGTCGCTACCGCATTCTCACCGACCTGCAAGGTGTGCGCTGCGGGAAAATAGCGCGCGCGGATGTGGCGCACTTTCTGGTGTCAGAAACGATGTCTCCCAAACGCAACCGGCAAGCTGTCCTGCTGACTTACTGAGCCGGCGGCGCTTCGCTGGCGGAATTTTCACCCGCCGGTTCGATGGACGGAATCTCAGGCGTGACGGGGTCGCTGCTGACCGTCTCCGCCGCCGGAACGGATGATTCCACGACAGGTTCGCGGGCCGGGGCGGACGTGCCGGAAGGGGCGGACAGGGTTCCGTTGAAGAATTCAATGACGTGGCCTTTTTCGATCAGCCAGCGCAACGGACTGAGCAGGCGTCCTGCCTCCTCGCTGTCATGCGCCAAGCCAGGCTGCAGGTGATCCAGCAGGGAGGCACGGCTCCAGCCCGGATGTTCACGGATCAGGGTCAGCATCGCGCGCAAATCGTCCACCGCATGGGCGGCATCCAGCGGTTTGGGTACAATAGCGGTGACAAAGGTTTCGCCGCGACCGACTTTAAACAGGTGGAGACGCATGCGTTTGAACGCGGGCCGCAGCGCCAGCATGAGGGAGAGCGGGAAGCGGTTTTCGCGATTCCATGCCTCCTCCAATTGTCCGCGCAGCGGACCAGCCTCCATGAGGCGAACCGCCGAAGCCGGGATCATAAAGCGCGAGCCCGCGCGCTGCAGGCCGGCCAGGTGATGGGAAACAAATTGGGCCACCGCCTCCTCGCGCTTGAGGGTTTCGCCTTCGGTCTGGCCCTTGGGCCGGTCCACCT
>CAYTVN010000364.1:0-2882 GCA_964441655.1 uncultured Verrucomicrobiota bacterium
CAACAGGCCCAGAAAATGGATTCCGTGGGCCGGCTGGCCGGTGGTGTCGCCCACGATTTCAACAACATGCTGCAGGCCATCATGGGCAATGCCGCGCTGGCCCTCGACGAGGCCCCCTCCGGCCCCCTCAGCGAGTATCTTCAGGAAATCCTCAAGTCCGCCCAGCGATCGGCCGATCTGACCCGCCAGTTGCTGGCCTTTGCCAGCCGCCAGACCATCAGTCCGCGCGTGATTGACTTGAACGACACCATCTCCGGCATGCTCAAAATGTTGAGGCGTCTGATCGGCGAGGACATCCAGTTGTTATGGGCGCCTGGCTCCGACCTGTGGCCGGTCAAGGTTGACCCCAGCCAGATCGACCAGGTGATGGCCAACCTGGCCGTCAACGCCCGCGACGCCATCGGCGGGGTGGGCACGGTCACCATCGAAACCCGCAATTACACCTGTGTGGAACAATCGCCGTGCGCGTATACGGACTGTCACCCCGGCGACTACGTGGTGCTGACCGTGCGCGACACCGGCAAGGGCATGGACGAGGAAACGCGCACGCATATCTTTGAGCCGTTCTACACCACCAAAGGCCCCGGCAAGGGGGTGGGTCTCGGCCTGGCGACGCTGTTCGGCATCGTGAAACAAAACCGGGGTTTCATTGATGTACAGAGCGAACCCGGCCTGGGCGCCATTTTTACCATCGGGCTGCCCCGTAGCATGGTAAACCCCAGTCGCGAGGCGCAGTCCGGCTCATCCGCCCCCGAGCGAGGTCGCGACGAGACCCTGCTACTGGTGGAAGACGAGCAGGCCATCCTGCGCTTCGGCGAGGAAAGCCTGCGCCGGCTGGGCTATCAGGTGCTGATCGCCAACAGCCCGGAACAGGCGCTGGATATGGCCCGCCAGCATCGCGGCCCCATCCAGCTGTTGATCACCGACGTCGTGCTGCCCACCATGAACGGACGCGAGCTGGCCCAGTTGCTGAGCTCCATCATCCCGGACCTCAAGTGCCTGTTCATGTCCGGCTACACCGCCGACATCATCGCGCATCGAGGCGTGGTGGATGAAAAACTGAACTTCATCCAAAAGCCGTTCACCGTGGAATCCCTGGCCACCAAAATCCGCAACGTGCTGGACGAACCGTCAGCCAGCTGACCAGAGCATTGCGGGAACAGCAGTGCGCCCGCCTTCGCACCGGGGACGGCGCCGATCCTGATGAGGCTGGCACGCCAAGCCGGAGTCTCGCGGGGGAAGCCCGCCTTCGCGCCGGGGACGGCGCCGATCCTGGTGAGGCTGGCACGCCAAGCCGGAGTCTCGCCGGGAAAGCCCGCCTTCGCGCCGGGGACGGCGCCGATCCTGATGAGGCTGGCACGCCAAGCCGGAGTCTCGCCGGGAAAGCCCGCCTTCGCGCCGGGGACGGCTCCGGTCCTGGTGGGACTGGCACGCCAAGCCGGAGTCTCGCTGGGGAAGCCCGCCTTCGCGCCGGGGACGGCGACTACGGCGTGGCAGCCTTCGCACCGCGATGCGCGGCGAGCGAAGGCTGGTGGGCCCGGAGGGACTTGAACCCCCAACCAAGGGATTATGAGTCCCCTGCTCTGACCATTGAGCTACGGGCCCGATCGATCACAAGCGCTTGTTTACAAGCGCCTTGTAAGACGCGGTAAAGCCGGTGGCGCCAGCGTTGCAACCCTCGACTTGTGACCACCACAATAACCGGGCTTCAAGCGGTCTATACTACGGCGACATTCCGCGCAGTGGCAAGCAGATCAAGAAGCCGCAAGACGCGGTGCATGGGTTTGTACAACGGGGTCAATTCTAGCGGTGCCCGGAAATCATTATTTTAGATTTAAGGGCTGACCCTCGAAGACCGACCCTCGAAGACTCGGGCAAGCCCGTCGTAGGCGCAGCCGTTTAGCTGGGTAGTTTCGCTTGGTAGGGTTTTACCCCACTGCTCCTCTGCGCCTCATCATGTAACTTGTATGGTGTACGTGTAGAAAACAAATGCTTGTCCAGATCGAGCTGTTTTTCTGGAGAGCCCGAGAGGAGCGCCCGATGTTGTGGAACATAGCTGTAGTGTTAATCGTACTTTGGTTGCTGGGGCTGATAAGCAGCTACACCATGGGAGGTTTTATCCATGTGCTGCTGGTCCTGGCCGTGGTGGTAGTGCTGGTGCGCATCATACAAGGTCGACGCGTGTAGTGATTATGTTTTTTAACTAGATGGATTTCCTTTGAAAACATCAGCCAGAGCCGATTGGGAGACCTGCTATCAAGCAGCATTGCGCAGACACCTGCATACCGGAAGGGGACTACGCGCAAGGTCCAACCTGGGGCTGGGTCGGCGCGCGGTTCAACTTGGATTGGAAACCTTGGATGTGGCCCGTATTCATGCCCGGGCCATGCACGCGCTGATCACCGCAGGCACTTCGCCCTGCTCAAAAATCCGCATGGCCGCGCGATCCCAGCAATACTTCAATGTGATGTTGGAACCCATTGAGAAAACCCACAGAGTCGCCAAGCAAACCACGGCTAGGGTGCGCCGCGTGGCCCAAACCTTGCGTCGCCGTACCGCTGAGTCCTTCGCCTCATCCCGAAACATGAAGCAGGGCATCGCGCGCCGCCAGGCGGTGGAGATTGCACTGGACAAAAGCGGGCATCAGCAGGCGCGCTTGTTGCAGGACTCGAATCGCCTAGAGAAACAGGTGCGACGACAGACGCATACGATATTGACGGTTATGGAGCGGGAATGGCTGGCTACCAGTCGTCAACTGCAGAATGAAATCGCCCAGACGCTGTTGGCCATCCATGTCCGGCTATTGACCCTGAAGAACAAGGCCCGTCTCAATACGGTTAGCCTCAAGAAAGAGATTGGCGGCACCCAGCGACTGGTGAAAC
>CAYTVN010000365.1:0-2851 GCA_964441655.1 uncultured Verrucomicrobiota bacterium
CATCGCCGGCGGACCGGACGAGAAGAGCTTCATCCTGCACTACAACTTCCCGCCCTACTCGGTGGGCGAAGTGGGCCGCCTCGGCATGACGGGCCGTCGCGAAATCGGACACGGCAACCTGGCCGAACGCTCGCTGTTCCCGGTGATCCCCAAGGATTACCCCTATGCGGTGCGCCTGGTTTCCGAAATCATGGGCTCCAACGGCTCCAGCTCCATGGCCTCTGTGTGCGTAGGCACCCTGGCCCTCATGGACGCGGGTATCCCCATCACCAAGCCGGTGGCCGGCATCTCCGTCGGATTGTTCACAGGTGACCACGGCCAGGCCGAACTGGTCACGGACATCCTGGGCGCCGAAGATCACTGCGGCGACATGGACTTCAAAGTCTCGGGCACCCGCGATGGCATCACCGGATTCCAGGTGGACCTGAAGATCCGCGGCCTGGCCTGGTCCAGCGTCGAGACCGCCTTCGCCATGGCCAAGACGGCCCGCGCCAAGATCCTCGATTACATGACCACGGTCATCCCGGCCCCGCGCGCCGAGCTCTCGCCCTACGCGCCCCGCATCACCGTGGTGCAGATCAACCCCGAGAAGATCGGCGCCCTCATCGGGCCGGGCGGCAAAAATATCCGCCGCATCACCGACACCACCGGGGCCAAGATCGACATCAACGACGACGGCACGGTCCGTATCTTTGCGGTGGACAAGGAAGCCATGGACGCGGCAGTGCGCGAGGTCAACCTCATCGCGGCCGAAGCCGAAGTGGGCAAGCTCTACCAGGGCACGGTCAGCGGGATCAAGGAATTCGGCGCCTTCGTTGAAATCCTGCCCGGCAAGGACGGCCTGGTGCACATCTCCGAACTGGCTGACTTCCGCGTGAAGTCGGTACAGGACATCTGCAAGGTGGGCGACCTCATGTGGGTCAAGTGCCTGGCTGTGGATGAAAGCGGAAAGGTCCGCCTGAGCCGCAAGGCCGCCATGGCCGAGATGGATCAGAAGCAGTAAGCCAATCGTCTTCCGTAACCCGTGATCCGTGGTCCGTAAATTCGGATCACGGATTACGGAACACGGATCACCTTTTCCATGCCCTCCGCCCTCCAGCGCCGCGCCGCGGAAATTCTGGACCGGCTGAGGAAACATATTCCCGACCTGCGCTGCGAACTGGATTTCAGCACCCCGCTGGAGCTCGCGGTGGCGGCCATTCTGGCTGCCCAGTGCACGGACAAACGGGTCAACCTGGTCACCCCGGCCCTGTTCAAGAAATACCGCTCGGCCCGGGCCTACGCCGAAGCCGATCCCGCGGAACTGGAAGCCCTGGTCAAATCCACCGGCTTCTATCGCAACAAGGCCAAAAGCATTCGCGCCCTGGGCGCCGCCCTGATGGAACACCACGGCGGAATCCTGCCGCGCGATCTGGAGTCGCTGATCAAGCTTCCCGGTATCGGACGCAAGACAGCGAATCTTCTTATGGCCGATGCCTTCGGCCAGCCCGGATTGATTATCGACACCCACCAGATTCGCCTGAACCAGCGTTTCGGGTTCACCACGGAAACCGACGCCACCAAAATAGAGTTCATGCTGCGCGACCTGCTGCCGCCCGCCGACTGGACCGACTGGTCGCACGCGGTGACCCTGCACGGTCGCTATACCTGCCTGGCCCGCAAACCCAAATGCGATGATTGCCCACTCCCGGGGCTCTGCCCGTCGGCCCACCGGGTCTGACCAGCACGCGCTTCGCGCATTGACTCCCCGCGCTAATTCTTTAGCCTTAACGCTAGAGACCCGTGGGAAGGGGATTACATTTTATGATTCGGTTGCACCGTCTGTTTATGATTCTGCTGCTGACGCTCGTCGCGACCTCCCGGCTGCGAGCCGATGAATATATAACGGTCGATCCTGGCGAGCTCAAAAGCAATCCCCAGGCCTTCTGGGCCCGTGGCATCGTATTTTCCGACATCGTGGAAAACGTGAATGGCGGAGAACCGGTCAAACTGGGCGATAAACGCTATAGCCCCATGCAAACGCGCCTGATCGGCACGTGCTACCTCGACCCGGAATTGGAAGGCGGAGCGGCCAGCCTGCAGACCGGACAGGAGTACGCCTTTTCCGGTTCGGTGTATCAAAAAGACGGCGGTTTCTTCTCCTCCAAGCGCCAGTTTTATGTGGTGATCAAACGCGCCACACTCAGTGCAAAAGGCGCCGGCGTACTGACCCCCGAGCAACTATCAGCCCTGGCCGCAACCACGCGGACCAATATCTATACGGAACCCCTGCGTGTTCTGGATGACGTTGTCGCCCAGGCATTGCGCGAGCTACAGGCCTACTGCTCCGCCTCCAACATCCCCATTCAAGAGGTGTTTGATCCCCAGTCGCGTCATGCGCCCCGCTTGATCCAGTCCGTCCGCCAGGCCATTTACAACCAGGAAAATAAAAGCCGGGTGCCCGCCGTGGAGTATCTGGTAACCCTGGTCGCCTCCTTCATGGCCAACCAGCAAGGCCTGCTCACCCCTCCGGCGCCAGTGCCGGAACCAGTCGTCGTAGCTGAACCACCCGCGGTCATCCCCGCCGAAGAAGCAGGCGCGATTGAACCCGAGCCGCAGCCCGAACCGGTGCCGGAGATCGAAGCTCCCTCCGCGGACGTGCTTCCTCCCGTTGAAACCATCGAGCCCAGCGAATCAATGCCGGAACCAGTCGTGGAGGAACAGCCAGCCGAAACGCAGATGGCAACGGAACCGGAGCCGGTGGTGGTGGAGCCGATCGTCGTAACGGAGCCCGAACCGCCGACCGAACCCGCGCCAATTGAAGTGGCGCCTGACATACTGCTGGAACAGCCCGTCGCCCCGCCCATCGAGG
>CAYTVN010000366.1:0-2829 GCA_964441655.1 uncultured Verrucomicrobiota bacterium
GCTCGCGCTGGGGTTCCTGCTCACGGCGGGGCACCATTTCGCTGAACTGGCGTCTGGTGCATGCCCCCGACCACGTGCGCGATTATGTCATCGTTCATGAGCTGATGCACCTGCGGGAAATGAATCACTCGGACCGCTTCTGGGCCCACGTGGACGCCGCATTCCCGGCAAGAAACATCGCCGAGCAATGGCTGAAAGAACACGCCCCGTATTTGTCCCACTGACCACTGAACACGGATAACGGATCACATCCCCCATGCCCATCCACAACACTGACATTGCCACCGCATTTGACGAAATCGCGGATCTGCTGGAGATCAAAGGTGAGAATCCCTTCCGCGTTCGAGCCTATCGAAATGCCGCCCGCACCATCGGCGATTTGGGCGAGGAGCTGCAGGCACGGGTGGAGAAGGGGGAGGACCTGACCCAGATCGCGGGCATCGGCAAGGATCTGGCGGCCAAGATCGGGCAGATCGTGATTACCGGTCGCATCGCCTATCTGGAGGAATTGCGCCAGGAAATGCCGGCGGGTTTGCTGGATATGTTGCGCCTGCCCGGGCTGGGCCCCAAGCGAGTAAAGATTCTCTATGACGACTTGAAGATTCAGGACCTGACGCAGTTGGAGGCCGCGGCCAAGTCGGGAAAAATCCAGGAGCTGAAGGGATTCGGGGAGAAGATCGTGGCGGGGATTCTGAAGGCCATTGAAACCCGGCAGGTCGAAGGCCGCCGTTTCCGCCGCGCCTCCATCACACCATATGCGGAAGCGCTACTGCGGCATTTGCGCGCCACCCCCGGCGTGAAGCAGGCCGAATTGGCGGGCAGCTACCGGCGGGCGCGCGAAACGGTGGGCGACCTGGATATTCTGGTTGAAGCCGATCCGTCCGATGCGGTCATGGAACGGTTCACCACCTATGACGAGGTGCAGCAGATCCTGGCCAAAGGCGACACCAAATCCAGCGTACTGCTGCGCGCGGGCATCCAGGTGGACCTGCGCGTGGTGCCGGCGGAAAGCTTTGGGGCGGCTCTGCAATATTTCACCGGTAGCAAGGAGCACAACATTGCCGTACGAAAAATCGCGCAAGCCAAGGGACTGAAGGTAAATGAATACGCGGTGACCCGCGGCGAGCAGGCGGTGGCTGGCCGCACCGAGAAGGAGGTCTATGCCGCCCTCGGCCTGGCCTGGATGCCGCCGGAACTGCGCGAGAATCGAGGCGAAGTGGAGCGGGCGGCCGGGAAGGACATCCCCCAGCTGATCGAGGTGAAAGACATTCGCGGCGATTTGCACAACCACTCCACGTGGTCGGATGGCGCGCATACCGTGGCCGAAATGGCGGCCGCCGCCCAGGCCCGCGGCTATGAATATCTCGCCTTGTGCGATCATTCCAAACGCCTGACCGTGGCCAATGGGTTGGACGAGGCGCGGCTGGCGCGGCAGATCAAGGAAATCGACAAGCTCAACGAAGGCTTCAAGGGATTCCGACTGCTGAAGGGCAGCGAGGTGGACATCCTGGAGGACGGAAGCCTCGATTTGTCGGATGAGATATTGAAGGAACTGGATCTGGTGGTGGTTTCCGTCCACAGCAAGTTCAACCTGTCGCGCGAGAAGCAGACCGAACGTGTGCTGCGGGCACTGGACCATCCCTGCACCTCCATCCTGGCCCATCCCACGGGGCGTTTGATCCTGGAGCGGGAGCCGTTCGACATTGATATGCCGCGCGTCATTGAGCATGCCCGTCAGCGGGGATGTTTCCTGGAATTGAACGCGAATCCCATGCGGCTGGATATGAACGATGTGTATTGCCACATGGCCAAACAGGCGGGGGTGCTGGTCAGTATTGATGTGGACGCGCACCGGGCGCAGGACCTCGACCTGATAACGTTTGGCATCGGGCAGGCCCGCCGGGGGTGGCTGGAGAAGGGCGACGTGCTGAATACGCGCCCGCTAAAGGAACTATTGAAACTTCTCGCCGGGGCGCGCAGGCGCTAGAGTCCATTTTTTCATGCAACTGGAAGCAATCATTTTTGATTTTGACGGCGTAATCGTGGATACCGAACGCCTGCACTATGCGGCGTTAAACCGCGTTTTGCAGGAGTTGGACCTGGGGATTACCTGGGAAGAGTACGTGCAAACCTATATCGGGTTTGATGATCGCGGCGTCTTTCTGAATCGTTTTCAGGTGGCTGGGCGGACCCTGCAGGCCGGTGAATTGGCTGGTCTCGTGGATCGGAAGGCCGCCCTGTTCCATCAATCCGTTTCTGCGGAGGCGCCCACTCCTTTCCCCGGGGTGATCGAGCTGATCCGTTCCCTTTCCGGACGCATTCCACTGGGTTTGTGCAGTGGGGCGTTACGTTCGGATATCCAGCCCATCTTTCGCGCGCTCAAATTGGAGGGCCTTTTTGACCTTCTGGTTACGGCGGATGATGTCCCCATGTCCAAGCCGGATCCGGCCTGCTACCGTCTGGCGGTGGAGCGTTTGGCCAGGCACCACCACCGCCCACTGCGGCCGGCCGACTGTCTGGCGATTGAGGACACGCCGGCCGGGATCACTGCGGCCAAAGAGGCCGGCCTCAAGGTGCTGGCGCTAACCAACAGCTACGACCGGGCGTATTTGGGACTGGCTGATTTCGTGCGCGATGAGCTGACGGGTATTACGTTGGATGAGTTGCGGAGAGTGTCCCCATGAATGTTGGATTTCGGATTTCGGATTTCGGATCAATTTTCTGATGCCCCACGTCGTAACCGAGCCCTGCATAGGATGTAAGAACACCGTGTGTGTAACGGTGTGTCCGGTGAACTGTTTTCACGAAGACAAGGATATGCTGGTTATT
>CAYTVN010000367.1:0-2800 GCA_964441655.1 uncultured Verrucomicrobiota bacterium
GTTACCGTGGTGTTGGACACCAGCCGGTTGTCGGTGCATATGCTGACCGAGAGGCTGTGATCCAACATCTTGCGCAGTGGGTGCTGGGCGATGGATTTCATCTGGGGCAGGGTTTGCAGGTTGCTGGTCAGGCACACCTCAATGCAGATGCGCTGGCTGGCGATATAGTCGGCCAGGTTGTGCACATAGGCCTTGGCATCCTCGATGGCGGGGTTGCGGATCATCTCGTCGGCGAACAGCCAGGTGCCGTGCCCCAACCGGTTGGCATAGCAATCGGTGATGGCCTGGAAGATGGATTCCGGACCATAGGCCTCGCCCGCATGCACGGTTTTGCGCAAGAAGTTGCTGTGCGCATACTGGTAGGCGGCCTTGTGATCTTCCGCCGGATACCCGGCTTCCGCCCCGGCCAGATCGAAGCCCACCACCGGCATGCCCAGGTCGTGGCGCAGCACGGCGGCTGCCCGGGCCAGCTCCAGGGACGCCGCGGCAATGATCTGCTTGCGCGGCGCATAGGACATGACCTTGGAAATGGCGGCGTAGTAGGGCGACATGAACTCGTTGAAGAAGCGCAGGGCACAAACAATGATGCCGAAGTGGAACGGAATGTCCTGGCCCGTCTTAACGGCCGTCGTCCGGTTGTGTTCCTTCTGGGCCCGCTCCAAACCTTTGACCGCGGCCCGCACCACCTGCTCCATGGAAAATTGATCGTGAATGTGGAGCTGGGGGGCAAAGCGCACTTCGACATACCGCACGCCTTCCGCCAGATTATCCTGGGCCAGTTCGTAGGCGATGCGTTCCACGTTTTCCGCGTTCTGCATGACCGCGCAGGTATAGGCAAAGCCACGGAGGTAGTCCGGCAGGTCCTTGTACTTATCCTTGAACACTTTCTCCCGCAGACCACCTTCGCTGTAGGACGGCAGCTTCACCTTGCCGGCTTTGGCCAATTCGATGAGCGTGGGGATACGCAGGGATCCATCCAGATGGATGTGCAACTCGGTTTTGGGGATGCTGCGGACAAACGCTTCTGTGATGGCTCGGCTCATGACGCTACCTCTTTTTTTCGAGTGTAGACCGCCGCCATCGGACTGGCAAGCCGTTGATGGAGCAGGGCTTGCCCCTCATTTTCCACTTCGCGCGGGCGCCCAAACCCACTAAACTACCGCAAACAAGGGGGAGGAACCGTTGTGGCATCTGATATCGAATCCATGATGAATGAGGTGCGCAGTTTTGCGCCATCCGCCGAATTCAGCCAGCGGGCCCAGGTTAAAAGTCTGGCCGACTACGAGCGATTGTATCGCGAATCGGTGGAACAACCCGATGTATTTTGGGGCCGCATGGCCAGCGAAAATCTGCATTGGTTTCAGCCCTGGACCCAGGTTCATGAGCAGCGGTTTCAACATATCGGCGAGCAGGATGGTCCCTATACCCGCTGGTTTACCGGTGGGAAGCTCAATGTTTCATACAACTGCCTGGACCGCCATCTGACCGGGCCCCGCCGCAACAAAGCCGCCTTCATCTGGCAGGGCGAAAAAGAGGGCGAAAAACGGACCCTGACCTATCTGCAGTTGCATCGCGAGGTCTGCCGTCTGGCCAATGTGTTGAAAAAGCACGGCGTCAAAAAAGGGCACACCGTAACAATATTTATGCCCATGATCCCCGAATTGCCGGCCGCTTTGCTGGCCTGTGCGCGCGTGGGCGCCATCCATTCCGTGGTGTTCTCCGCCTTCAGCCCCGACGCCCTCAAAAGCCGTATCCAGGACTGTCAGTCCTACATGGTTATCACGGCCGACGCGGGGTTCCATGCAGGCAAGATCATCGATCTCAAGAACAAGACCGATCACGCCCTGGCCGAATGTCCGACCGTGCAGAAGGTGCTGGTCTATAATCGCGCACAAACCACGGTAAACATGAAGGCCGGTCGTGATTATTGGTGGCACGAAGAAATGGAAAGCGCCGACATTACCGACCTTTGCCCGCCCGAACCGATGGATGCCGAAGACCCATTGTTTATCCTCTATACCAGCGGCAGCACCGGTAAACCCAAGGGGGTGCTGCACACCACCGCGGGCTACCTGCTCTACACCCATCTGACCTTTAAGTACGTTTTCGACTACCGCGAAGAGGATGTCTTCTGGTGCACCGCGGACGTGGGATGGATCACCGGTCATTCCTACCTGACCTATGGTCCGCTTTCCAATGCGGCCACCTGCGTGATGTTTGAGGGGGTGCCGACGTGGCCTCAACCGGACCGGTTCTGGAAAACAATCGCCGAACAGAAGGTCAGCATTTTCTACACTGCGCCCACCGCCATACGGGCTCTCATGCGCCTGGGCGAGGAATGGCCGAACAAATATGATCTCTCCAGCCTGCGCCTGCTGGGCACGGTGGGGGAACCAATCAACCCCGAGGCATGGATGTGGTACCACAACGTGATTGGCAAGGGAAATTGCCCTATTGTGGATACCTGGTGGCAGACGGAAACCGGGGGGATCATGATTGTGACGCTGCCGGGTGCCATGCCCACCAAACCCGGTTCCGCGGGCAAACCCTTCTTTGGTGTGCGTCCTCAGATTATCAAGGAAGACGGTGCCGAGGCCGGGGTCAACGAAGGCGGCAGCTTGATGATCACCCATACCTGGCCCGGCATGCTGCGTGGTGTGTATGGCGACCCCAAGGCGGCCTTGATCAAGAATGTGTATTTCTCCCGCTATCCCCACAAGTACTTCAGCGGGGATGGTTGCCGTCGCGATGCCGATGGATATTACTGGTTGATGGGTCGCATCGACGATGTGCTGAACGT
>CAYTVN010000368.1:0-2798 GCA_964441655.1 uncultured Verrucomicrobiota bacterium
AGCGGATCGCCCGCCTGGGTAACTGGGTGCTGGAATGGCCGACGCGCCGCATGCAGTGGTCCGCCGAAACATACTACATTGCCGGGCTGGAACCGGCCCGCGAGGCCCCCGCCTTTGAGACGTATCTTCAGTCGTTGCATCCCGAGGACCGCCCGGTGCTGGAGCGGGCCTTGGAGGAATCCGTCCGCCTGGCCAAGCCCTTCAACTTGGAAATCCGCCATGCCACGCCTGAAGGGCTTCATTATACGGCGGTCAAGGGACAACCCGTGTTGCAGGACGGGCGGGTGGTAAAATTATTCGGCACCCTGCTGGATGTGACGGAGCGCAAGCGGGCGGAGCTGGCCCAGCGCGCCCTCACCGAAGGTTTGCGCAAGGTGCTGCAACTGGCGGATGAGCTGATTGCCTGCCCCAGCGAGGATGCCCTTTATCTGCGCGCGGTGGAACTGGCCCGGGAGCGGCTGGGCCTGGAGCGGTGTGGCATCCTGATCCGACAGGGCCACGAAATCGTGGGCACCTACGGCACTGATATGGACAGCCAGACCACGACCGAGCACGGACTTCGCATCCCCCTCGATGACACCTGGCGGGAACGTCTTCGCGTGCGGGAGGCCGACGAACAGCGGTGGTCCCTGGTGGAGGAGAATTACCAATTCTGGACCGACGGCACGGTCAAGCTGCCGCAGCGGGGCTGGATCGGCATCACCCCCATCCAGTCCAGCGCGCAGGGTGCGGTGGGTGTGTTCTGCAACGATACCGCGATCTCAGGCGCTCCTGCGGACCCCATCAAGCAGGAAGTGCTGGCCGTTTATTGTTCGCTGCTGGGCAACATGGTGGCGCGCAAGCGGGCCGAGGAGGAGCAGGCGCAGGCGGAAGGGCGGCAGCGCGAGTTCATGGAACGCACGGACCGCCTGAATTCCCTGGGCGTGCTGGCGGCCGGCATGGCGCACGAAATCAACAATCCGCTGCAGGGCATGTTGAGCCACGTGCATGCGGTCCAGAAAGCCCTGCCTGAATCGTCGCCCGCCCGCACCAACCTGACCATGGTGGAACGCGGCATCGATACCATCGCCATGCTGGTGCGGAAACTGTTGTCGTTGGGGGCCACCGACCAGGGCGGGGAGATGTCCGACGCGGGGGAGGCCCTGGACTTTGTCACCCAGTTGCTGGATTCGCAGTTCCGGCGGGCCCGCATCCGCATGATGCGGGAGGAAGGTTCGGCGCCCGCCATCCTGGCCATGCCGCGCCGCGAATTGATCCAGGTGTTGTTGAACCTGATGATCAACAGCCGCGATGCCATGCCCTCGGGCGGCAGTCTGACTCTGGGCTGTCGCAACGATGGCGAATTTGGTTTTCTGACCATCGCGGATACCGGAACGGGCATTGCGCCGGAAATTCTGGGCCGCATTTTCACCCCGTTCTTTACCACCAAGGGGACCAAGGGAACCGGCCTGGGGTTGAGCGTGGCTGAGTCCCTGGTCCGCGGTTGCGGCGGTTTAATTCAGGTGAAGAGCCAGCCCGGGCATGGTACCACCTTCACGGTGCAGATTCCGCTGGCGCGAAAGGAACGGCAATGAGCGAACATATTTTGGTGGTGGACGACGATGAACTGGTGCGCACCGGATTGGCCGCCAACCTGGAGCGGGCCGGGTTCCGGGTCACCATGGCGGCCAGCGGCGAGGAGGGCATCCGGCTGGCCCTGCAGCAGCACATGGACCTGGTGTTGTGCGATCTGGTGCTGGGCGATATTGACGGCATTGATGTGTTGCGCCGCATCAAGGCCCAGTCGCCCGCCACCAGCGTGATCATGATCACCGGCCACGGCTCCATCAAGAATGCGCTGGATGCCCTGCGCAGCGGGGCCAGCGACTATATCCAGAAACCGGCCGATCCGGAGGAGGTGGAGCATCGCCTGCGCACCGTGCTCGACTCGGTGCATCTGCGCAACACCCTCAGCGCGGAACGGCAGCGCACGGAGTCGCGCAAGCGCGAGAACCACGAGCAGCTTATCCGGGCCGAGCGCATGGCCTCGCTGGGCTTGCTGGCCGAAGGTGCGGCCACCGATCTTTCCGAAATAATTTCCCCGCTGTTGCGCCATATCGCGCCGCTGCGGAAGGCCCTGCCCGCCGAACCGGCGGCACAGTCGCTGGTCGATGAAATCGAGGAGGCGGGTTTGAAGGCGGGGGCGATTATTAACGACCTGCAGGCCATCGGCCGGGGGCGCCCGCGGGAGACCGCGCTGGTGAATCTCAATCACGTGGTGGACCACTTCATGAAGTCGCCCGATTACCTGATGCTGAAAAAGTTGCATCCCAAGGTGCGGGTTGAAATTGAGCTGGCCCAGATGCTGCCCCCGGTGCAAGGCGCGGCGGATTCCCTGGGGCTCCTGCTGGGCCATCTGGTCACCCACGCCTGCGAGTCCATGCCGGGTGGCGGGGTGGTGACCATTCATACCACCAGCGGTCATATTGACCGTCCGGTGGGTCGCTATGGCGCGGGCCAGCCGGGCGACTACTGCAGCCTGCGGGTGTCGGACACCGGACCCGGCCTGAAACCGGAGGATGTGGAGCGTATATTTGAGCCGTTTTATGTGCGCGCCGCCATGGGCCACCGCGTGCTGAGCGGTTTGGGGATGACGTTGGTTTACCGGGTGGTGGAGGATCACCGCGGCTATATCGATGTCATGACCCGCGCCGGACAGGGCACCAGTTTTACCGCGTGTTTCCCGGTGGCCGCGGTCGGGGGCGAGACCCTTGAACTGAAGGCCGACTACACGGGGCGTGAAACCGTGCTGGTGGTGG
>CAYTVN010000369.1:0-2785 GCA_964441655.1 uncultured Verrucomicrobiota bacterium
CCGTGCTCAAGGACTATTCTATCAACGGCGGCGGCATCATCACGGTAAAGGCCAACGGGAAGGTGGACTTAAATGTGCCGCCCGGAAACAACGGCCAGAGTTGGGTCTGCTACGCTCCGCAAAACGCCAACGGCAACGGCGATCCCATCCGGTTCTCCGTGGGCGGTAATCCAGCCGGCACCATTTCGTGGATCGTGCCCGGCGGCTCGCTGACCACCAATAAACCGCGCCAGGTGGTGCGGTTGACCGGCAATACGGTGGATATTGATGTGCATTACAGCAATCCCTCGGATAGTGCAGTGGATGCGGTGATGCTGAAGTGGGGCCTGGGCCTGCGCATGCACGCCACCAACTATTTTTCGCCCGGTGTAGACAACGTTAGCGGCAAGTTCCAGTCAGCCAACCCGGTCACGGTTGGCGGCAACGGCGGCACCGGTCAGTTCTGGCTTCAGGCCACGATCACCAACATGCCGGAAGGCTTGAATCTGGTGAAGGCCCGTGCCTTTACCGGTCGATCGGTCAGCCTGCCCGCTCTTTACCAGACCTTTAGCGAAGTGGTTTATGTGGACCGGCGCGGACCCGATCTCGACGTCTTCCACCCGGCCACGGGCGCGACGATTCAAGGCTCCACGGTGATGACGATCACCAACAGCGACAAGACGGCCTACTACATGGAATACAGCGTCAACGGCGGCGCTTATTCCGCCTGTGACGAAGTGATGAAGGGGAGCTGGAAGGCCCTGATTCCGGCCCTCGCGTCGGGTGTCCACACGGTCGCCGTGCGCGCGCTGGAAGCCGACTATGGCAACCCCCGCAACATCATCAACACCAGCACACTGTCCCGCGTGTTCAGCGTGAGCGGCGCTTCCCCGCTGTCCATCGCTCATTCCGCCTACAACCGCGGTATCGGTTCCAACCTTGAGTTGCCTTTCTTCAAGACGGCGGTCAGCGGAATTCCCGGCGGCACGACCAAGCTCTATTGGGATGGTTTCGAACTGCCTCTGGCCGGCTCCGGCGGCACGCTGAGCAATATCTTCAATGGCGCGTATGTGGCGGGCGGAGTTACTCAGACGCTGTATGGCGCGTTTGTAAACGGGGTGCACTTCTTCGAGGCGGTCAATGTCAACGGCGGCACCACCAGCCGGGTCGCGGAACGCGTGGTGTTTAATCTCTACGGCAACAACCAGATTGATTCCGATGGCGACGGGCTGCCGGATGAAGTGGAAATGCCGAACTTCTTCGCTGGCACCGCGCCCGGTCCCAACGTGCCCTGGCCGGGTGACAATTCCGGCAGCGGCAATCAGGACATGATTCCCAATTACGGTGAAACCTGGACCCGCCTGAATCCCATGAACGCCAATACCGATTATGCGGGCGGCTGGGATGACAGCGAAGACTGGGACGGCGACGGCGTGCCGAACGGCTGCGAAGTGCGCCAGGGCTATCTGGCCACCGGCAATGCGTACCAGTACAACATCTATAACGGCGGCAGCAAACCCTCGAGCTGCGTGGAAACCAACGGCGGCGGCGGTCTCATTCCTTCCTCTGCGTCGTGGACGCCCACCACGCCGAATCAGTGCCCCGGCAGCACGCTGACCGTGACCTACCAGCCCAACCAGGGCGTGCTCAGCAACGCGTCGCCGATCCAGATCTACATCGGTCACAATGGCTTCCAGAGCGTGACCACGAATACGATGAACAATCTGGGCGGCGGTCAGTGGCAGTACACCTACAATGTGCCCGGCGTGGCCACCCAGGTGAACTTCGTATTCCGCAACACCGCGGGCAGTGTTTGGGACAACAACGGCGGTCTCGACTGGGGCGTGAATGTCGGTCCCTGCATCGTGACCACGAACTACTTCGTGATGGACGGCGCGCCGGATAACGCCAACTACGAAATCGTCAACACCGGCATGAAGATCCTGGCCGCGGTGAAGAGCAACAATCTCTACGTGGCCACCTGGTCGGCCAACGGCGATGTCAACGGGGCGGATCACTTCGTCTACGTGACGGACAAGTTCGGCACGCCCGAGCCGTCCCCGTGGGCCAAGGCTGGCAATGTGTACTTCAACAAAGCCACCAAGCCCATGCTGGTTGCCGAATCCGCGGCCAGTGGTGGCTACAACGCCTTCAACAACAGTGGCAATAGTGGCCGCTCCGCCATGGGCGTCAATGGCCAGGTGTTGGAAGGCGAACTGAACCTGCTGGAAGTCTTTGGCTACATTCCGGAAACGATCTACATCGCCACCGTGGCCTACGGCGACGCAGATGCCGGCGCCAACCTCAGCCAGTGTCCGGCGAAGTATGGCAACAGCGACAGCGACTTGGAAATCGGTGAATTCCAGGCTGTGCACATCGAGAGTATTCGCGACGAGAACCTGGATGGCATCTACGAGGCGGGCAAGCCGGTTCTGCTGTCGGTGGTCAACGGCAACACGAACGATGCCAACTACAACATCCGCCGCTTCTTCCTGAACGAAGTCGCGGGTGAAACCGGCTCCATCAGCTTCATCCTCAACATTAACGGGCCGGGCGGCACGAACGTGATTTCCGAGGTCGAGCTGTTCTCGAACCTGAACCGCCGCGACTTCGCGGTGCTGCCGGGCGACGAGGATCCGGACAGCGTGACCACGTCCAGCGCCACCACCTATCACCGCGCCTACGCGATGAGCGGCAGCGGCAATGGTCCCTACACCGTGACCCTGCCGGTGGACAAGTGCGGCGCGTACCGTGTGAATGCCCGCTACAAGATGAATGGACGCCGCTTCTACTATACCGATCACGG
>CAYTVN010000370.1:0-2762 GCA_964441655.1 uncultured Verrucomicrobiota bacterium
CTTGCCGCAATCAATGGCATAGCGCCGGTCGTGCCCGGGGCGATCCTTCACATAGGTAATCAGCTCGCGGCGCGAGGCCCGGCCGGGCAACGGCCCCACCAGCTCGTCCAGCACGTCGCAGACGGCGTGCACCACCGCGATGTTCTGCATTTCGTTGCGGCCGCCCACGTTGTAGGTCTGCCCGTGCACGCCCCGGTTCATGATGGTCCAGATGGCCACGGCGTGATCGCGCACGTACAGCCAGTCGCGCACGTTTTTCCCATCGCCATACACCGGCAGCGCCTTGCCCTCCAACGCATTGAGGATCATGAGCGGAATCAGCTTCTCGGGAAAATGGAAGGGGCCGTAATTGTTGGAACAATTGCTCATGGTGACGGGCAGCCGGTAGGTCTCGTGGTAGGCCCGCACCAGGTGGTCGGAGGCGGCCTTTGAGGCGGAGTACGGGCTGTTCGGCGCGTAGGCGGTTTCTTCGGTAAACAATCCGGTGTCGCCCAGGGTGCCAAACACCTCGTCCGTGCTGACGTGATGAAAGAGCCGGATGCGCGGCATACGCTCGCGGGCCAGCTGGAGCAGGGTATAGGTGCCGATGATGTTGGTCTGGATAAAGTCGTCCGGCCGCACGATGGAGCGGTCCACGTGCGACTCCGCGGCAAAGTGCGCCACCGCATCCACCGCGTAGGCATCCAGGGCCTGGGCCATGGCGGCCCGGTCACAGATGTCCGCCCGGACAAACACATAGCGGTCCCCCGCCGCCCGCGCCACATCGGCCAGGCTCTCCGGATTGCCGGCGTAGGTCAGCTTGTCCACATTGATGATGCGGCCCGGGAATCGAATCTCCTCCATCAGATAGCGGATGAAGTTGCTCCCGATGAATCCGCAGCCGCCCGTCACAAGCAGGTTATTCATGGCGTCACCGTGGCGGGAAAATGGAAAAATGCCAAGATCAGAGTACGTATCCGCTCAACGCGCCCGGCGCTGGTGGTGCCAGGTGCGGGCAGCCAGCGTGACCAGAAATGCGGACCCCAGCAGGGCGGCATACAAGGCGAGCTTACCCACCACCACACGCAGGTTCGACTCCGCGGCATGCAGGATCAGGAACAGGGTGTAGCCCACATAGGAAAGGAACAACAGGAAGCCATCGCGCCGGGTAATGTTGTAGCCGTTATAGAAAATGGGCCAGCAGATCAGGGCCACCCCCACCATGATGGGCAGATCCACCCGCAACATCTCCGGGGCCACCGCCAGCCCGCCCGGCGTCACCAGGCCCGCCACCCCCAGAATCGCAAGCAGGTTGCAGATATTGCTGCCCACCGCATTGCCAATGGCAATGTCACGCTCCTTGCGGATGGCCGCGATGATGGAAGCCGCGACTTCGGGCAGCGAGGTACCCGCCGCGACAATGGTCAGCCCGATGATCACATCGGACACCCCCAGCAGGCGCGCCACCTGCACCGCGCCGGCCACCAGCCAGCGGGAGCCCACCACCAACAGGGCCAGGCCCACCAGAATCAACACCCCCAGACCCAGCACGCGCAACCCCCGGTTCCCGCCCGCGGGCGCCTGCCCGTAGTCCGCAGCGTATTCCACAATAACCGGCTCCTGATTTTTCCGCCCGGAGCGAAGAGTGCTGATGGTGTACGCCACCACGCCCAACAACAGCAGGCCCGCATCCCACCGGCTGATGTGTCCATCCCGGGCCAGCAGATAGACCGCTACCGAGGCCGCCATCATGACCGGCACATCGCGCCTCACCAACGCGGGGCTCACCGTAAGCGGCAGGATCAGGGCGCACAGGCCAAGAATAAACAGGATGTTGAAAATATTGCTGCCCACCACGTTGGCCACCGCAATGTGCGGGTTGCCCGCCAGCCCAGCCTGAACGCTGACCGCCATTTCCGGCGCACTGGTGCCATAGGCCACCACCGTCAAACCAATCACCAGCGGAGAAAGTCCCAGAAACGCCGCCAGGCGCGAGGCGCCGCGGATCAACATTTCGCCGCCCAGGGTCAAAACCACCAGGCCCGCCACCATCCAACCTATTGCCGCGAAATCCATAAGGGCATAAAAATGGACCGGCCCCCGTTGAAGTCAAGCGATGACGATTCACTTTGACCGAAACGGACCCACCCCTTCATCATGCCGCGCATGTTAGACAAGTTCATCCGGGCCTCCGGGCTCATCCTTCTTCTGGCGGCCACCACGGCAAGCGCCGCCAACGCCGAACCCCTGAGCCGCATTGCCTTTGGCTCCTGCGCGCACCAGGGCATGGTCAAGGGGCTGTCCCAGGCGATCTGGAAGCCCATCGTGCAGGCCAAGCCCGACCTCTTCCTGTTTCTTGGCGACAACATCTACGCCGACACCTACAACGCCGACCTCAAATGGCAGAAGTACCAGCAACTGGCCGCCCTGCCCGGCTTCAAAGCCCTGAAGCGCACCTGCCCCATCCGGGCCACCTGGGATGACCACGATTACGGACTGAACGATTCCGGCGCGGAATTCCGCGAGAAGGTCAGCTCGCAAAAGCTGTTCCTGGATTTCTTCGAGGTGCCCGCCAACTCACCCCGCCGCCGCCGGGAAGGCGTCTATCACGCGGAAATTTTCGGGCCGCCGGGGCAACGCATCCAGGTCATCCTGCTCGACACCCGCTACTTCCGCGGACCGCTGCAACGCAACACCGGGCCGGATGGCGGTAAATATACGGCCAACACGGATCGCTCGGTCACCATGCTGGGCCCCGCACAATGGGCCTGGCTGAACGACCA
>CAYTVN010000371.1:0-2735 GCA_964441655.1 uncultured Verrucomicrobiota bacterium
GGCCTTGGGTAATGCGCTGACCTCGCCATTCCGCTATCTCAAATACCGGATGTCGGAGGCGACGGATGAGGACACATTGTGGGCCTGCCGGGATATTTCCTTCGAGGTGAAAATGGGGGAAGTGCTTGGCGTGATCGGCGCCAATGGCTCCGGCAAGTCAACCTTGTTGAAGATACTCTCCCGCATTACCGATCCCACCAGCGGTCGCGCCGTCATCCACGGTCGGGTCAATGCCCTGCTGGAAGTCGGGGTGGGCTTCCACCCTGAGTTGACCGGTCGCGAGAACATTTTTCTGAATGCGGCGTTGCACGGCTTGAGTGCGCGCGAAACCAAATCGAAGCTCGATGAAATAGCCACCTTTTCCGGCGTGGAACGGTTTCTCGATACGCCGGTGAAGCGCTACTCCAGCGGTATGCGGGTGCGGCTTGGTTTTGCCGTGGCCGCCCACCTCGAGCCGGAAATCCTCATCGTGGACGAGGTGCTGGCGGTGGGTGATTTGTCCTTCCAGAACAAGTGTCTGGGTAAAATGAAGGATGTCACCTCCGAGGGGCGCACGGTGATTTTTGTCAGCCATAACATGCCCGCAGTGCAGCATCTTTGCGATTCCTGCCTGATGTTGGATCGCGGCCGGGTGATTGCCAACGGCGAGACCGAGCAGGTCATCAAGCGATACATAGAAAACAATCAGCAATCAGCAGCACATAATGCCCGGGTGAGCCTGGTGGATACGCGTCGGGAAGGCAACGGACAGGCGCATTTCCAATGGCTCGAATTGCGCAATGATGCCGGCCAGCCCATCCAGGAATTTCAGATGGGTGAGGATATTACCTTCCGCATGGCTGTTAAGACGTTTGCGCCCATCGCCCAGGCCAAGGCGGCGGTCATGATTTCTGACACCATGGGCCGTGTGATCGTCGAGTTGTCCAGCGAGAAGCACGCCAATACGCACTATGAGCTCAACCCGGGTGCGGACCGACTGGTGACCGTGCGTATGGCGAGTCCGAATCTCCTGCCCGGACGATACAGCGTGAAGATCACCCTGAAGGATGTGCGGGCCAGCCAGATGATAGACAGCATTCAAGCGGCCCACAGCTTCGATGTGATACCGGCCAATGTATTCGGAACGGGCCGGATTCTGCAGTCCGACGGTGTGGTCTTTTTGCGCTCCACCTGGAGCAGCGAGCTGGCGTAACGCCTGGGTGCGAGTCCGCGAATCGTGAAAGGACGTGATGCGATGAACAGGTTGGTATGCCCGCTTGATGGGGAACGATTGACGGGTTCCGTGGAGATGGTGTGCCCCGCCTGCCGGACCACTTTCCCGTTGGTGCAGATTGCCGGCAAAAGCCTGGTGGACTTCCGGTGTGTGGATAAGACCACCACGGTTGCTTTGCGGGTGACGATACCGCAAACCCCGCTGCCATCCTGTACGGTCGAGCCGTTCGGTAAGGCGACGGAGGTGGAATTCAAGTGTCCATCCCGCGAAGAACTCCGCCGGCAATTCGGCACCAAATTGCAGAAGGAAATCCTCTACTACATTGATCAATTCCGGAGGGAGAAGGGGACCGATGCCGCCATCCTGGATCTAGGATGCGGCAATGGGGGCAATAAACGTTATCTGGCCTCCCTGGGTTTCACTGAAGTTCTTGCGGTTGATTACAAATCTACTGGGGCCGAATACCTGGTGGATGCGCACCGGTTGCCCTTTGCCCCCGAATCGTTTGACATGATCATCACCACTGCAACCATTGATGCCTTCTACAATCCGTTCGCCGCATTTCATGAAATGAGCCGTGTGTTGAAGAAAGGCGGAGTGCTGATAGCCAGCGGCAGTTTCTGGGAAGGTTGGCATGGCATCTCCTGTTTCCATTGCACGCCGGGTGGCTTGAAGCTGCTCTGCGAGTCGGCACAATTTGAGCTAATAGATGTGTGGTCCGGGTGGGGTTTCATACCCGCCGTATCCTCCTATGCCCTGGGCATGCACAACTTCAGAAAGATCACCTATCCGCTCCAGCGCGCCTTTGATGCCGTGATGCGAAGGCTGGTTGGGCGGGAAGCGGCGAAGAAGCACCGCTTCATGACCAGCGGTTCATTTGGCTTGTACGCGCGCAAACAGTGACGGCGGCGGGAAGGCTCCTTTCACGTGGTTCCCCATGACATCGGCTCACGCCTGGCGGCTTGTGGACGCCCGCTGAAAGTTGGCTGGTTGCTTGACGGCATGCGTCAGCCCGCGTGGGCGTGCGATGTGGTTCGGCAGGTTCAGGCGCTGGCGTGTGTGCAGGTTGCGCAGGTGATGGTGATCGATGGGGCGGCACCCGACCATTCCGGCGATACTGGCTCGCGGTCATTATGGCGAAGTGTAAGCCGGCTTTATCGGCGTATTGTTCCTGATCCGAACCTTCTGCCGTTGGGCCCGGCCCCCGGTCCGCACGCTGATGAACCTGGGGATGTTTCGCCCTGGTTGAAGGGTGCTCCCGTGCAGCCCCTCAAGGCGTATCAGCAGGACGACGCTTGGATCGTCGAGGAACAATGCGTAACAGAACTTCGCAGGCACGAACTTGATGTCATTCTTATTCTGGGGACAGCCCGCTGGCGGGGCTCAGTCCTCCGTGCCGCGCGGATGGGTGTGTGGTGTACCAAGCCTGGCGATCGGCACACCTATCCCGGCGGTCCGCCCGGCGTAGGGGAAGTGATGGAGCAGAACCCCGCGACCATGATTTCCTTGGAAATTGCCTCGG
>CAYTVN010000372.1:0-2707 GCA_964441655.1 uncultured Verrucomicrobiota bacterium
CTTTCTCTAAATTACACAAATGGGCGGGCGCCTCAAATTTAAAACTTAAACCCCCCCACCCCGGTGCTTCTAGTTTTCGAGGAGGGGGCGGAGGCCTGCGTCGGCGTCTCGGTAGGCGGCAGGGAGGGTTATGCGGTGAAAAACGCGCAATGGGTCGGCGGAGCGATCGGCCCAACTGCCGCCGCGGGTCGCGTCTCCCGGAGAGCACCATTCGGAAAGGTTCCCGGCCATATCATATAGACCCCACCGGTTTGGCGCGAAACTCCTCACCTTTACAGGCCCGTCTCCCGCGAAACAGGCCCGGTCTTCGGGCGGCTCCCATCCCCATGGATATGGAGCGCCATCCACGCCGGCGCGCGCCGCATACTCCCACTCGTCTTCAGTCGGCAAACGAACCACACGCCCCAGCTGTTCGCCCAACCACTTCACATACGACTCCGCATCCCGCAGACCCAGATTTCCCATGGGGACCCCCTCCGGCACCCGGGCACTCCATTGTCCCGGTCGGCCGGCCACCTGGGGGAAATCCACCTCTTTCACGCCGGCCGCATTGAGGTAAGCAATAAATTGCCCCACGGTGAGTTCGGTCGCGGCCAGCCGGAAGCCGGGGCTGACATATTCTCGCGGTTGCTCGCCAGCGCGGCCAGCCCGGCTGCCCAGCCAGTTCGTACCCGCCGGAATGGCCACCCACGTCGGCTCCCACGATGGCGCGCGCACACAGGATGGTCCCGCGGCCAAAAGCTCCAATCGTTGGAAGTCGGCGACCGGCCGATTTCCAATCGTTGGAAGTCCGCCCGCAGCGAAAAACGCCGCCAGCAGGAAAACACCAAGGTTGGATGATGGTTTTGACATCGCACCGCTCTCTCGTCTATGCTGTCCAACGATATCACGTTGTTCGCGGACGCATCATTCTAAACTAGCAGGTGTGTAATGGAAAACGTTACGGCAATCGCATCGGTCATCAGCGCCCTGGTCTTGATCGTAGTGCTGATCAAACTCTTTACCCTCGGCAAACCAGCCGAAGCCGCACCCGCACCCGCCGTGGATGCGCAGGAGTTGGCAAGCGCCCTCGGCGGATCCATTGAAAACGCCTTCCGTGAATTTGTGCCGCAGCCCGACAAGATGTCGGCCGCGCTGTCCGGAGTAGTAACCCAGGCCGCCGTGAAGGCGAATGAAGGCGTATCCGCCGCAGGCCGGGCCATCGACGAAGCCGCCACCAAGCTGGCCAACGCATTGACCACGCACGCCCAGCAAATTGAGAAAACCGAGACGGCCAGCCGCGAGCAGCTCAAATCCCTCCTGACCGCACATGCCGACAGCCTGCAAAAATCCATCGCCGCCGGCAATGACCAGCTCAAACTACTGCTCTCCAGCCACGCCGATAGCCTGCAAAAAGCGACTTCTGGCGGCAATGACCAGTTGAAGCTGCTGCTGGCCAGCCACGCGGAAAACCTGCAAAAAGCCACCACCGCCCTGGCCTCGCAACTGGACAAAATTGCCCAGCTGGAGCAGGATATTAAGCAAGTTCTTCACATCCAGCAGGTTACCGACGGCACGCTCAAACAGCTGGCCAGCGGGGTGGAATTCACCCAGACCCTCAGCGCCTTGCGCCAGCACCTGACCACCTCGGACAGCTTGATCAAAGAAGTCACCAAGCCTCGCACCATTCGCCTGGTGGAATCCGAAACCTAACCAAAGCACCGTTCTCAGTTTCAAAAGACCCGCCCCCATGGGCGGGTCTTTTTTGTCCAGGGAAAGGTTCTGGTTAGATTTAAGTGAACAGCTTCTTATCGCTTGCTCTGTTTTATCAGGGAGGAGCATATTCACATTATTGCTCCAAGGGGTGGGTCCTTCTGGAGCTGGGTCAGGAACATCATAGAGGTTCTTCATGCGTACACACTCGCTTCACGCCTGCATGCTCGGGTTGACCGTCTCTCTTTCACTCTTTCCCGTCACCGGGAAGGCTCAATCTGCGGAGCGCTACACCTTTCAGGATGCGGGACAACCGCGCCAATTCGAGCTGGCGCTGGACGAGGTGGCTCTGTCCTCCGCCACACACAAGCGCGTGATCACGGGCACCGCGAAGTCTGCATCGGTCCAGGAGCACAAACTCGCGGCGACCCGACTGGCGGCTCTATCGGGTCAGACGGCCGAGCTGGTGCTCTATGAAGTGTCGAATGGCGTCCGCGTGGGCAAACCCCGCGTCGTCACGTCCTCCGTGCTGTTCTTCGTGCAGCCGGGCTATGACGCCGCTCAGCTTGCGCAGGCGGCGGGCGCCCTGGACATCAAGGCGACCGGCATCCCGCAAGCCTGGCTCGCCCAAGCCGCGGATTCCTCCGCGGCATTGACCCTGACCGAAGCCCTGCGCGCGACCCCTGGCGTGACCGCAGCCAACCCCGACCTGGCCCGGCAGCAAAGCAAGAAACTTCTTCCCAACGACACCCTCTTCACCAATCAGTGGCATCTGCGCAACACAGGCCAGTTCAGCGGAACCGCGGGTACCGACATCCGCGTTACCAATGTTTGGGACACTTACCGCGGCAGCAACATCTACATCGCGATCATCGACGACGGCCTGCAGGTGGCGCATCCCGATCTGGCCCTCAACTGCGATACCAACATTGATTACGACATCAACTACAGTGACAACGATCCCAGCCCGGATATCGTCGGCGACGATCACGGCACCTCGTGTGGCGGCGTGGCG
>CAYTVN010000373.1:0-2702 GCA_964441655.1 uncultured Verrucomicrobiota bacterium
AGTGGCCATACCATAGATTTGTGCGCAGGGTGCGTCAATTGAGGTGTGCCAAGCGCGCCCAATTTTGCTAAACAGAAAAGCTCTTGGAGTTACCTATGGAAAACGTGATTATTTTAGGCACCGGCGCCGCGGGTCTGACGGCCGCCATTTATACGGCGCGCGCAGGCCTTAAGCCCTTGGTGATCGAGGGCTTACAGCCGGGCGGGCAGCTGACCACCACCACCGAGGTGGAGAATTTCCCGGGGTTTCCCGAAGGCGTGGATGGCACCGAGTTGATGAATCGCATGCGGGCGCAGGCGGAAAAGTTCGGTACCCGGTTCCAGTTCAATCTGGTCGCGGGTTCCGATCTTTCGGGTTCCCCGCTGAAGATCACCCTGGATGACGGGGTGGTGCTGGAAACCCACACCTTGATTGTGGCTACGGGGGCCAGCGCGAAGTACGTCGGCCTGCCCAACGAACAAAAACTAGTCGGCCGGGGGGTGACCTCGTGCGCGACCTGCGACGGCGCCTTCTATAAGAATGTGCCGGTGGCCGTGGTGGGTGGCGGCGATACCGCCATGGAAGAGGCCACCTTCCTGACCCGGTTTGCCTCCAAGGTCTATTTGATCCATCGCCGCCATGAGTTCCGGGCCTCCAAGATCATGTCCGAACGCGCGCTGAACCATCCCAAGATTGAGGTGGTGTGGAACACCGTGGTGCACGATGTGCTGGATGTGGCGAAGAACGAAGTGACCGGGCTCAAATTGAAGAACGTGCAGACGGGCGCGATTTCCGATCTCGACGTGAAGGCCCTGTTTGTGGCCATCGGGCATCAGCCCAACACGGACGCCTTCAAGGGCCAGTTGGACATGGACGACAAGGGCTATCTGAAGACGCAGAACACGCGAACCAACCGGGCCGGTGTGTTCGCCGCGGGCGACGTGCAGGACCCGAGCTATCGGCAGGCCATCACCGCTGCCGGTTCCGGCTGCATGGCCGCGCTGGAAGCAGAACGCTATTTGGAGTCCGTGGGACACTGATTACACATGGCTGACACCGCCACCAGTCCGAAGCCGAAGAGTGAGTGGGATACCTACTTCCGCTTGTTGCGCTATTCGCGTCCGTATGCGGGCCGGCTGGCGGTGGGCATTCTCTTTGGCCTTCTATTCGGCGGTTCGACCACCGGTTTGCTGGTGGGCCTGAAGAAGACGCTGGCCAGCGTGTTCAATCCCGGCGAGTTCTCCATGGTGGCGACGGTGACGGTGGCGGCGCTGTTGCCCCTGTTTGGACTGATCCGGGGTCTGGGCGATTATTTCAGCACCTACCTGATCGAATGGGTGGGCAATCGCGTGGTCATGGATCTGCGCCAGGCGTTGTTCACGCATTACCAGGAACTTTCCCTCGGCTTCTTCGGGCAGGCGCGCACGGGCGATGTGATTTCCCGCACCACCAACGACACCCAGTTGGTGGAGCGCGCGGTGGCCGTGGTGCTGAGCGACCTGGCCAAGCAGCCATTCACGCTCATCGGCCTGATTGGCTTTCTGATCTGGACCAACTGGCATCTGGCCGTGGTCAGCCTGGTGGTGTTCCCGGTGTGTATTCTGCCCGTGGCTCTGTTCGGCCGGAAGGTGCGGCGATCCTCCCGCGAGGGCCAGCAGAAGATGGCCGATCTGGTGTCCATCCTGGAGGAGAACATTCTGGGCGTGCGCATCGTGAAGGCCTTCGGCATGGAGCCCTACGAGATTGCGCGTTTTTCCGAACGGTGTCGCGGCGTGTTCAGCCGGGCCATGAAAGTGACGCGGGCCCGCGCCTCCGTGGAACCCATCATCGTGTTGATCTCCCTGCTGGGGTTTGCCCTGATCCTGGTCTACGCGCGTTGGTCGCACATGACGTTCGATGAGTTCTTTTCCTTCGGGGCCGCCCTGGTGGCGATGTATGACCCGGTCAAACGGCTGAGCAAGGTGCACCTGAACATCCAGCAGAGTTCGGCGGCCGCGGACCGTATTTTTGAAATGCTGGACGAACCCATCCAGGTGAAGGAAAAGCCGGGGGCGCGGGTGTTCCAGGAGCCCCTGCAGGCGGTGCGGTTCGAAAATGTCTCCTTCAGCTACGGCGAGGGCCAGGTACTGCGCGATATTTCCTTTACGGCGGGACACGGTCAGGTGGTGGCCCTGGTGGGCAGTTCCGGCTCCGGCAAAACCACGCTGGTCAGCCTGGTGCCGCGGTTTTACGACGTGACCGGCGGGTGCATCCGCCTCAACGAATACGATGTGCGCGACCTGACCCTGGCCTCGCTGCGTCGCCAGTTGGGCATGGTCACCCAGGAGACGGTGCTGTTTAACGACACGGTGGCGCGCAATATTTCCTATGGCGAGGAGACGGTGTCGCGGGAAGCCGTGGTGGACGCGGCCCGCCGGGCCAATGCCCACGAGTTTATCGAGGCGCTGCCCGAGGGCTATGACACGGTGATCGGGGAGCGCGGCATGCGGCTGTCCGGCGGGCAGCGCCAGCGGCTGGCCATCGCCCGCGCCCTGTTGCGCAATCCGCCCGTCCTGATCCTGGATGAGGCCACCAGCGCGCTGGATACCGAGTCCGAGCGTCTGGTGCAGGGCGCGCTGGACACCCTGATGGCGGGCCGCACTGTGCTGGCCATTGCCCACCGGCTGTCCACCGTGCAGCACGCGGATTGCATCCTGGTCCTGGACCAGGGCCGCATCGCAGAG
>CAYTVN010000374.1:0-2665 GCA_964441655.1 uncultured Verrucomicrobiota bacterium
CCACGTCGACCTCCGTGGTTTGCTGATAGCGGCAGCCCGCCTGCGGAATGAACAACTCCGGCAATACTTCCAGCCACCCCCCCGCGGCCACGTGAAATCGCTGGCGTTGCTCCGCCCGCCCGGTTGGCATGGTGTGGATGCGGGCCGCGCTGGGCGAGGTCAACAGTACGCGGGCCCCCGATTCCACCCGTACGTCCAGAGCCAGCCGGTCCCCGGCGAATACGCCTGCCGTGGCGTTCACGGTCTGAACCACCAACACCTCGCCCGTCCAATAGGGTTTGCTCAGGTGAAAGGGCGCCGAGACCTCGTCGCGACGTAGCACCGTGATGCCGTCCGGCCCCGCTTCGCAGCGCACCGCGAAGCGCCCGTGCAATCCCAGATTTTCAGCTGGCGAATAAGTAGCCATGTTCCATCCAGCGGATGACCTCGGCCAGGCCCTTCTCCGTCTTGAGGTCGCAGAACAAAAACGGCCGTGAACCCCGCATCAATCGGGCGTCCCGGTCCATCACCGCCAGGTCCGCCCCCACGTAGGGAGCCAGGTCAATCTTGTTGATGACCAGCAGATCGCTGGTGCGGATGGCCGGGCCGCCTTTGCGCGGTATCTTGTCTCCCTCCGCTACATCAATCACATAGATGAAGGCGTCCACCAATTCGGGCGAGAAGGTGGCGGACAGGTTGTCGCCCCCGCTCTCCACCAGAATCAGCTGCACCCCGGGATGCCGTTTTTCCAGCTCCACGATGGCCTGGCTGTTCATGGTGGTGTCGTCGCGGATGGCGGTGTGCGGGCAGCCACCCGTCTCCACGCCGATGATGCGATCCGCGGGCAGGGCTTCGCTGCGGGTCAGGAATTGGGCGTCCTCCTGGGTGTAGATGTCATTGGTCACCACCGCCGTGGAATAGCGGTCGCGCAGGTGCTGGCACAACCGCAGCACCAGCATGGTTTTCCCGGACCCCACCGGCCCGCCCACACCCACCCGCACCGCCCGCGAAAAGCTGCTCATGTCCAAAACTCCTTTTCACCACGGATGAACACCGATGCACACGGATATCCGATCAAACGTGTGATGCACTCTTCTGTACTGCCGCCATCCGTGTTGATCCGTGTTCATCCGTGGTTAAATTCCACTACGAAATAAACAGTCTCGTATACGCCGTTTCGTGCCGCGCGCTGGCGATGTCCAGCGCGGGTGAAAACCAACCCGCCTGTTCAAGCGTAAGCTCCGCCGCCTGCGCGGTGGCAGACGACAGCGCCGGCAACAGGCGCGTCAGAATCTGCTGTACGCCCTGCTGGCCTAGCCGGATCAATTTCATGGCGGCGCCCAGTTGCCCGCTCACCGCCTGATAGGCGTGCGCGGTGGCGGCGTCATGTGCCGTCACACCTGCACAGGCTGCCACTGCGCCGGCCACGACAGGCGCCTGGGCGGAAAATGCGCCAGCCTCCAGCGCGCGCGCCAGATGCTGCAGCACCGCATGAGATTCGGCCGCCGCCGCCAGCCGCAAACGTTGTCCGCCGATGCGAGCCGACGCCTCGCGCAGTTCGCGAGTAGCCCGCTGGGCCCGGCAGGCTTGGTCCATCGCGCACAGTGCCTCAAAGTCCACCCGCCCCGCCGCCTCGTGGGCCTTCAACACCCAGGGCAGCTCCGCGTGAACCAGCTGGGGCAGAAAGGCCTCGGTCAGGTACGCCTCCAGGCTGCTCGTATCCACCACCAGGCCCATTTCAACCAAGCCTTCCAGGCCGTGCGAGTGCGCGTAGGCGCCGGTGGGATAAAGCGCATCCGTGGTCTGTAGCAGATGAAGCAGGGCTGCGGATGAAGCATCACGCATGGTCATGGTGGTGGCCGTGGGCGGCCGTGCGCGGCGGCCGGAAAACACCCTGCTCGACGCGATACGTCAGGCCCAGTTGCTGGATGCGTTGCCGTGCCGCCGGTTCGTCGGCCAACCGCAGGCCCTGTTCCGTGACTTCCACCGGCTGGTGCAGGTTGCCCAGCGTCCAGCCCGCGCGCGCCCACTGGACACGATCAGCACCCGGGTCCACCACCAGCACCGGCTCCGGTTCCTGCGTGATCACGTAGGCCTTGTGGTCGTTCACATGAATGACGTCCCCGTCGTGCAGGGGGTGGTGTAGATCGAATCCGAAGTCGGTGCCGTCTTCGGCCGCGATGCGCCAGCGGGTTTTCGAAAGTTCCTGGCGGGTGGCGCGCACGCGGACCACCGCCTGGTGAACCGGATGCCCGCTCAGTGCATGGTGGACCAGGATCATGTTAGAACAGGAAATAGCGTTGGGCCATGGGCAGGCTGCGCGCAGGCTCACAGGTGAGCACCTGTCCGTCCGCCTTCACCGTGTAGGTCTCGGGATCCACTTCGATCCGGGGCAGGGCGTCGTTCCAGATCAAATCCCGCTTGCTCAAGGTCCGGGTTCCACGCACGGCGGAAATTATTTTCTGCAGGCCCAGGCGACCCGGTACGTCCGCCTCTAGCGCCGCCGCGCTCACAAAGGTCACGCAGGTTGACGCCCGGGCCCGACCGTGAGCGCCAAACTGCGGGCGGTAAAAGGTCGGCTGCGGGGTGGGGATGGAGGCATTAGGGTCGCCCATGTTGGCCAGCGCTATCATGCCACCCTTCAACACTAATTCCGGTTTCACCCCGAAAAACGCGGGTTTCCACA
>CAYTVN010000375.1:0-2640 GCA_964441655.1 uncultured Verrucomicrobiota bacterium
AAGCCGTGGGCCTACTTCTGCCAGATCTCCGATTCCACCACCTCCTACGGGTCGTACTCCGGAGCCACCCCCAACGAGAAGATCACCTGGGACAAGCTGACCGAGAAGACGCCCATGTTCGTGGTGGAGTCGGACGCCACCATCGTGGCCCCGCTCATGCTGCGTGCGCTGCTGGAGTGCCAGGCCAATCCCAATGCCGCGACCAAGCGCATCGCTGCGCTGAAGAGTTGAAAAGGGACAGAGGCACGAGACCCGGCCCGCACCGCAACGGATGCGGGCCCTCCCCGTTCACGGCGGGAGGGACGGCATCGACGCGCGGCGCGGCGTGCCGTCCGCTATACCAACCCGGCTTGGTCCAGGCCGAAGCCTGCTTCCAGCAGGGCGCCTTGCAGGCCGGTGAGGTAGCTGTAGATGCGGACCGGCGCGGATTCGCGCTGCTCTTTGGTTAATCGGGTCGGCCAGTCATCGGCGTCGATGCCCAGTTCGCCCGCGAAAATCAGGCGCAGGTCGTTCAGCACGCTGATCCAGCGGTCCAGAGCGGCGTCGTCCAGCCGGGCCACCCCATTCGTCTTGAAGGCGGCGTGCAGTTCGCGTTGAAAAGCCGCGGCTCGTTCCTGGCGCGCGGCTTTGAGTTCGGGGTGCAGCCACGCGCGCAGCTCCTGGTCCAGGGCCTGGTCCTCGGCGTGGGAGGGAAACAGGCGATGGTCGCCGGCCAACTCCAGGGCCGGGGGAATTTTTTCTGAGAGGCCGAGCAGGAATTCCACCTCGTGCGGCTCGAAGGCGAGTTCCAGCAGGCCGTTTACTTTGCCCAGTGATTTCATGCGCCGTCGTGCTTTCGCATTGTCGCCTGCAGGCCGTAGCTGTGCAGCTGATGCACGTGGTGCTCGGCCTTCTCGCGCGGCTCGGTGGAGACGACGGATTTGCCCGCGTGGTGGACCTCCAGCATCAACTTGCGGGCCAGCGCCACCGGGTAGCCGAAGATGCGCTGAAACACGAAGACCACATAGGTCATCAGATTTACCGGGTCATTCCACACGATGACATCCCACAGCGGCGCATGGACCGCGGCGGTGTTCGTCGCGGTTTCGGGTTTTTGTTTCGCCTTGATGGCCATGTGGCTTAGGAAGTCTGGGCAATTTTCGTCATGAGCTGAGCGCGAATGTCGCGACCCGATTGATCCTTGGCCGTGGCCATCAGGAATAGGTGCTTCGGCTGGCCTATTTTTTCCCACAAACCACCGATCATGGCCTTGGTCTTGCTCTCATCGTTGCTGATGAGATGCCCGCCTTTGTATTCAACCACCAAGATACGGCCGTCGATCAGTCTGGCCACGAAGTCCGGATAAAAGCGTCCGCTATACGTTGGAAGCCAAAAGGCGTGAAGAGGTTTCTGGTCCAGATTGCGTACCCACACCTCCACTTCGGAAAGGGCATCTATCTGCATGGCACATTTCTTTTCCTCTTCCGTGTCGAAGGCGGCCATGTGCGGATAAAGATGTCTCTTCGGCTTCCAGCCGCGGTCGTAGGACGGTGCCGGATAGGCCAGAGGGTTGGGGTCAAAGTGGAAGGCCCGCTCGATGTCCAAGGCCGGTTTTGCTTCCGGAGCGAAGAGCAGGGACTGACAACCCCGTTGACGCGCTGCTTGGCGCCCGGCCTCCAGATGCTTCTCCACCGCTTGCCGCAGAATAAACTTGGCCCGATCCAGTAGCGAAAGGGAGAAACCGCGGGACTTCAGTAGGTGTTCCACCAGTCGGCGGAGGTACTCCAGCATGACGGTTTGGTGAATATCAGGATGCGGCACATTGCGGTCGAGAAAGCGGATGGCATCCAAATCGGTGAAGGCCGTACTAACGCCCGGCAAGGGAATCTGGTTCGTACTCGTACCGGTCTCCAGCACCAGCTTGCGCCCCTCCAAATCCAGGGTGAAGGTGTTGGATTCGTCGGTATAGGAAAAGCCCGGCAGTTCCGCCGAACAGGCCAGCACATCCCAGCCGCCAACTTCCAGGAATAGCTCGGAAATCGCGAGTTCCAACTCGCCCTGATACCAGGCTGCCAACCGAGGTACGGTGATGCGCGCAGGACCAATCGTTGAGACGGAGCTGCGTCGGAAAGGAGCCAGAGCTTGGCGGACCGCTTCGCGTTGCTCCACCGGTGCGCTGGCCGCCAAGGAATCTGCGCAAGCGTCAGTAATGGCCGCGTTTACAGAAATTTCCACGCCGCCCCCGGCCAGGGACTTAACCTCAATAGCTTCCTTATCCGCCGCGCCATAGCCGGACAGATGCGGCGATTCGCTGGCGGTCCACTTGGCGGGTTGGAAAAGCGGGAGATCAACGAAGCCGCGATCTTTGGCACCTTGCGTCATGTCGCGCAAGACGACGTCGGCCTCCTCTTCCTCGAAGCCCATGTTGGTGACCATCTTGTCCCGCAGGGCCTTGGCTGAGGCGGCGAAGACCGGGCTGGAAACATGCGCATACGCGCGATTCAGTCGCTCGTCGCTCCTACGCTGGGCGTAGGGCATGCGCAACACGCGGCCCAGCAGCTGCTCCACCGCGGTGGCGGATTGGATGTTGGCCACCGAACAGAACACATAGGCGAAGGAACAATCCCAACCCTCCTTTAGGGCCTGCACCGTGATGATGAA
>CAYTVN010000376.1:0-2602 GCA_964441655.1 uncultured Verrucomicrobiota bacterium
CGACCAGGTGAGCCCCTCGGCCTGGGTGTAGGGCAGCAGGTGAATCCGGGCCAGCGGGTTGGCGGATTCAGGATCGCGCAACAGGGCCGGGGCGGGCGCCACCGCCTCCAGCCAATCCAGGAACAGGCTGGCTGAAAGATCCGGACTGCGCAGGCTGGCCACCGCGGGCTCCTGTGCCTTCAGCGCGGCCACCGCGTCCGGCCAGCCCAATACCTCCCAGTCACCGATGGTTTCGCTGAGCATTTCGGACAAGGTGGCCTCCGCGGGCAGAGTCCACATACGGCTCAGCAGATTAGCGTCCTCTTCGTGACCCAGATGGATCAGGCGCGCCTTCAGCACCGGCAGGTCATCCACCAGCATATCGCCGAGCGCGCGCTCCACGTGCTTCTCCCAGCGCTCCGGCACCGCGAGTTCGGGCGAAAGTTCCAGCACCCGCCGCAGCGGGCCCAGGCGGTAGTTTCGCTGAAGCTCAATCCAGGCCCGCCAGCGTTGGGCAGTGAGCGAGGGTGGGGCGGGGTGGCCGAAGCTGTCGAAATGAACGAGCCCGCGCGCCTTTAGCTGGCTGGAAATTTCGCGGGCCAGCGGGCCGGGTCCGGGCAGCAGGATGCCCATGCGCGACATCGTGTCCGTGGCCAGCCACGCCGCGCATTGCGCCACCACGGCGGACGCCTGTTCGCGCAGGTGGCGGCCGATGAGTACGCTCACCGGGGGCGTCTTTCCGGTCTGTGCGCCCTCCGGATTTTCCATCTGCTGGGCCAGCGCGGCAAACCGGCCGGGCTCGCCCGCTTCCGGCACGGGCTCCGCCTCCCCGAACGCTTCCTCCCATGAGCTGACCCAGGCCTGGTCCAGATCCTCGGCCTTGGAGCGGGGTCGGGTCAGCACCACCCGGGCCTCGCCTGCGCTGCGTACCGCGGCCTGCAGGAGCGGCCACAATTCCCAGTGTGCGGCGTCAAAGCCGAGGACGAGCAGTCCGCCCAGCACACCGGCGGGCGGCTTCCGGGCCAGGGTCCAGTCGAACTGCTGTACGGTGGTCAGGGAGGAGCGCTTCAGGGCCGTGGCATAGGCCGCCGCCACCTTTTCGGCAGGCGGGAAACCCAGCTCGGTGACGGGATGCCCGCCCGCGTGCAATTGATCGAGCGAGCGCAGCAGCCGGGCCGGATCGCGCGCCACCGCCTGGGCCGGGAGCTCGTCTTGATCCGCCGCCTCGCTGGCCAGCAGCAGGTGGAGATGCTCGCGAATGCCGATGGAAGCGTAGGGGCTGAGACGATAGCGCAGCGCGTGCCGCAGATCGCCGGGGGTCCAGAAGTGGATGCCGCCCACGCTGCGCTTTTCTTCGAGCAGCATCGCCTTGAGGGCCTGCGCATAGGCCCGGGAGGGGGTCAGCACCACCCAGGGTACCCGGTCGGCCAGCGCCGCCTGGGTCGCCCGTTCAAACCAGGGCCCCGCCACCTCGCGCCAGCTATCGGCGAAAGCCAGGCCAAGGTGAAGATGGACCGATGCGGACATGCGGTGACTTGTAGCACATTTCGTTCATCTGTGGCCGTGCATTTTGCGCAACGATGAAGAGGAATTTCGGATGTCGGATTTCGGATGTCGGATGGACTTCGCCCCTTCTTTCCCTCTGTGCCTTTGTGCCTCTGTCCCTTTGCCCCTCACGATTTCAGCTTTAACTCTTTTTCTGCTGCCCGCAGTGCCTTCAACCGGTTTCGCAGCAATGAATGTTGCGACGTCCCGGCCTTGAACGTGGCCTGAGCTTTCCTGGTTTTGCTGATCATGGAGGCCAAGGCCTGAAGGGCATCGCGTACATCGTCCGGAGCCACGCGGGCCGAACCGTCCGCGTCCCCGGTCATCAGTCCAAGGGCCAGCCGCAACGCCCGAAGGTTGTCCCGCAGCATCGTATATTGCCACGACCCCGGCGCCACTTTCCGCTGCGCCTTCTCCGACTTGCTGATGAGGGAAACAATCGGCTGCAGCACATCGGGTGGGGTATCGCTAGGTTTGTTCATAGCCTGACTCGCGGTTGTAAAATTGAGATTGTCTTCCCGCATCTCTACCACGCATCACCCAATTTCGCGAGACGAAGCACAACGCGCCTCCGAGCCCTCGCGAAGGCCCAATGGTACCCCGCACAATATCACAGAATCGGAATGGATGCCTTTTCGGGACAGCCATCATAATTGGCTGCATGGGGGATGTCTTGATATCAAGGCATCCCCCCCGCGGACAGGTCGGACGTGGCGTGGGTCTCGATGAAGATAAAGAATCGTTCGATTGCCTGAAATCGACACCAAGAACTGATCGCTTTACGCGGCTATAGAAAAACCTGTAATCCGACCCCCTGAAAGTCTATAGCAGCTTGAGCTGCGGGATTGTAAAACGGCCCAAACATCAGTAAACGATCTAGATATTGGCAGTACCATCCATGTGATCTCAGTACGTTTCATATTATTCGTATTAATCTCTGCATTCGTTGCAAAGGCGGGTGCGGAGCCGATGTTGCTTCATCCTGTTTGGACGACGGAGTACAGTCGCGTAAACAGCACGGAATCTCAAATCGTTGCCATGCGCCCCAGTACGGCAGACGGTTCGCCTCGCGCCCCGC
>CAYTVN010000377.1:0-2602 GCA_964441655.1 uncultured Verrucomicrobiota bacterium
TGCTGAGCTTTATCTATCTCGGCATCTACTGGAACAACCACCATCACATGCTGCACACGGTACATGAGGTGACCGGCGGCATTTTGTGGGCCAATCTGCATCTGTTGTTCTGGCTATCGCTGGTGCCGTTCGCCACCGGATGGATGGGGGAAAATCATTTCGCGGGCCCGCCCACCAGCCTGTACGGCGTGATCCTGATCATGGCCGCCATCGCCTACTTCATTCTTCAGAACGTGATCATCCGCGCCCAGGGACCGGACACCATACTGGCCCGGGCGGTGGGGCGGGACTGGAAAGGCAAAGCCTCGCTGGTGTTGTACGGGACAGGCATTGTCCTTTCTTTCTTCACATCCGGCCTGGCTCAAATGCTGTATGCGCTGGTGGCGGTGATGTGGTTGATCCCGGACCGCCGCATCGAGCACGCCATGAAGAGCAAGACGGCAGCAACCTAATAAAGCAACGCCTGGGACCGGGCGGCGTGGAACACTTCGTGTTCGGTCCGCCACGTTGAAATTTCCCGCCGAACCGGCCAGCCCGCCTCCAGCACGTTGCGCGCGGATTCGTTGCCCATCAATTTGTCGAACCACTCGCGGCGCGTGCCGGGCGCGGTCCACAGGGCCTCGTGGCCGTACCGCTTCTGCACCACCTCCAGCACCTGCAAGGCCGCGGCACACGGACGGAGGGCGTCGGGATCGGTCACCTGCAGGCGCACGCCGGGATGCCGGTTCCAATACGGCACGAAATGCAGGCCGGGCAGGCGCCGCGCATTCAAGGCCCGGGCCAGCGGCTCCGCCTCAAAAAAAGGCGCCAGCAGAACCTGGAACGGCTCCGTGCCGCCACGGCCGCAGTCCAGCGCAGACAAGGCCTCGGTAAAAACCGTGATGGGATAGGTCCACGCCGTTTCCCAGTAACGGATGCCGGGTGAGGGCGAAATCCACGGCCCCCACGCGCCGCGCACGGCCTTGCGCCGATAACCGCGCATCGGGATCACCTGCAAATCCAGGTCCAGCCTGAGCTCCGCGCGCAGAAATCGGGCGGCTTCGCCGGGCGTCATCCCGTACACCAGTGGCATGGGCACCCCGGCCACAAAGCTATCAAGCCCGGCCACCGGCAACGGACCATCCACCACGTTCGGCAGAGGCACCGGGCGATCGCAGACCATCAGCCGCTTGCCCTGCTCCGCGCAGGCCTCCATCACGTAGCGCAGGGTGGTGACAAAGGTGTAGCAGCGCACCGCGATGTCCTGCAGATCGAAGACCACGGCATCCAGGTCGGCCAGCATCTCCGCGGTGGGTTTGCGGTGATCGCCGTACAAGGAGCGGATGGGAATCTGCCAGGCCGCGTGACGCGTATCGCCGATTTCCTCGCCCGCCCCGCCCCGCCCGTAAAAACCATGCTCGGGCCCGAACAGGGTCACCAGCCTCTTCCCGCACAGCTGCCGCAGCCGAAGCGCGGTGTGTACGCCTCCGGTATCCACGCTGGCCGGATGGGCCACCAGACCGACCCGACGGCGGCCCAGCAACGCCGGCCTATCGCACAGCCGCTCTATGCCCAGTTGAAAACGGATCGCCGACATGGTCAGGGATTCTCCCCCATTGGTTTCGGTTGTCCAGTTTGCACCTGCAAACTCTCACGTACTTCCGCCAGCACGGGACGGAAGTCGGCAAAGGTTTCCCGCGACCCGGCCATCAACACGTGCACCGCCTGGTCACCCGCGAGAAAATCGAGCGCCTCCACGGTGGATTTTTGCAGCGGCATGGTGCGACGCCAGGCGGGTCGGCCTTGAAACGTAACCTCCTCCAGGCTGGTGGTCAGATGCAAGCTCTCCTCAATTTGCGCAAGCTTCGCGCGCAAGGCGTCCCACCCGCCCGCCTCGGCCGGCCGCACCGCCACGCTGAGTTCGAGTTTATAGGGTCCGCGCAGGGTGACGTCATACGTGCCCTGATCGTCCACCAGGGCGGACCAACCCGGCGGCAGCTTCACACTGAAACGACCCCCGGCTTCCGTCCATCGCTGCGTGCTGGTGGTGACATCGATCAGCGTTTCCGAAACCAGCGAAGACAGCCCGCCACTTTTTAATGCCTTCTCGGCGCGCAGCCGCAATTGGACCAGATCCACGGTGAGCCCGATGACCGCCACCAGGGCAAACAACATCAAACCAATCCGGAGGCGGGAGAAGGGCGGCCGACGACGGGCGCGCGCGGGTTGTATTGGGCGAGGCATGGCGTTAGGTTAACCGGAGGTGGCCGCGGTTGCACGCGCAACTCTTCAGCCCGGCTTCCGGAGGAACACGATCATGTGGAACTACGAAACGACACTGCGTTGGACCCAGGGCTCGCTGGGCCAGGCCGGCAGCGCGGGCAAGCCCGAACTCACGGTCAGCCCGCCCCCGGAATTTGGCGGGGAAGCCGGACGGTGGACCCCGGAGGACCTGCTGGTCAGCGCCATCGAAACCTGCCTGATGATGACCACCCTGAATGTGGCGCAGCGACAGAAGATCGAGGTGCGTGGCTACACCAGCAAAGCCTCGGGCCGGCTGGAGAAAACACCCGAAGGGCTGCGCTTCACCGCAGTCCAGCTGACCGTCGAGCTTCAGGTGGCC
>CAYTVN010000378.1:0-2595 GCA_964441655.1 uncultured Verrucomicrobiota bacterium
CTTAATCCGTCTGCGCGTGAGCATTTTTAGAAACTCCCACATGGTTGACTCCTCTCTCTTCAGCGCCGGATGCGGCGCACATACACACTTTGCACGAGTCCCAGGCCCAGCATCGTGCACATCATGAACGAACCCCCGTAACTCACCAACGGGAGGGGTAATCCCGTGATGGGCATGAGCCCCACCGTCATGGCCATATTCACAAAGATATGGCTGAACAGCAGGGCGATCACACCCACCGCCAACACGCGTCCCAATTTGTCCCGGGAAACCAGGGCCGCGCGCATACATCCTCCCACCAACACGGCGAACAGACCCAGCAGGGTGGCGCTGCCCACAAACCCCGTCTCTTCCCCAATGACGGAGAAGATGAAGTCGGTGGGGGCCACGGTGCGGGGCAGGAACCCGAGGATGTTCTGGGTTCCCATCATAAAGCCCTTTCCGGTCAAGCCGCCCGAGCCCACGGCGATGCCGGACTGGATGCTGTTCCAGCCCGTGCCGAGCGGATCGCGGGACGGATCAAAGAATACGTGGATGCGTTCCTGCTGGTAGTCGTGCAGGACAAACCAGCCCGGCACCGCGGCCAGCACGCCCAGCCCCACAAGCAGGAACAGGTAGCGGGGTGGAATGCCGGCCACAAACATCATGGTAAAAACCACCGGCATCAGAGTGCAAGCGGTGCCGAGGTCGGGCTGGCGTATGATGAGCAGCATGGGCAGCGCGGTCAGCAGCAGGGCCTTGAACAGGGTTCGAGGGTCGCTCATGTCGCGGCCGGGATTACTGAGAAAACGGGCCAGCATGAGCACGGTGCCCAGCTTGGCAAACTCGGCGGGCTGGATCTGGATGCCGAATAAATTCAGCCAGCGCACCGCCCCATAGATCTTCTTGCCCATGAACAGAACCAGCACCAGCAGCACCAGGCCCACCACATAGGCCGCCCAGGCGGATTCCCCCACCCTTCGATAATCCGCCACCACCACCAGGGCAAACAGGACCAGCCCCACCACGATCCACTGGATCTGGCGCTGGGTCAGCTCGGTCAGCACCGTGCCCTCGCTGCGTGCAGAAGCGCTGTAAATGAAGGCCAGTCCCACGCCCATCAAGGCGAAGATGGTCAGCATAAAACCCCAGTCCAGGCGTTTCAGCGGTCCTATGAGGTGCGACAGCGGATTCATCCCTGTCCCTCCTGTGCGGGCGCCTCAAACAGACCCAGCAGCAACTGGCGCATGCGCGGGGCGGCCGTTTCGCCACCCGAAACACCTTCGTCCACCAGCATGGTCACGGCATAACGGGGGGCATCGAACGGGGCGAAGGCAATCATCCAGGCATGCCGTTTCTTCTCATCCTTGCGCCCGAATTCCGCCGTCCCGGTTTTACCAGCAATGACCACCTCGGGCAGGGCCACTTTGCGCGCGGTCCCCCACGCTCCGTTAACCACATCACGCATGCCGTTGCGAACCAGCGCGATGTCCTCGGCCCGCCAATCCATCTGGCGCACCAGTTCCGGCGCCTGCTCGACAAAGTTACGCTCTCCGGGTTGCCGCACACCCCGCACCAGGCGCGGGCGATATACGCGACCGCCATTGGCCAGGGTGGCGGTGAGGCTGGCCATTTGCAGCGGGGTGACCACCAGGGCGCCCTGACCGATAGACATGTTGCAGGTGTCGCCATCGCGCCAGCCATCCTGCTGGGTGCGGCGCTTCCACCCGGCATCCGGCACATTGCCCGCCAGTTCGTAGTCCAGTTCGATGCCGGTTTTACGACCCAGCCCGAACGCGCGCGCCTCCTCGGCCAGGTGTTCCACGCCGGTCTGCAGACCAACATGAAAGAAATAGACATTGCAGGATCGCTCCAGGGCCTGCCGCATGTGCAACGGGCCGTGCCCGCTGTGGTACCAACAGCGAAACGTAGCGGAGCCCAATTGGAAGTAGCCGGGGCAGCTGTATACATCCATGGCCTGCGCGTTTCCGTACTGCAAGCCGGCCAGCGCCGTCACCGGCTTGAAGGTGCTGCCCGGAGCATAGCCACCCGCCACCGCGCGGTTGACCAGCGGAAACTGGGGATCCTCGTTGAGCGTCTTCCATTGCTCGCTGCTGATGCGGGGCACGAAGGTGTTGGGATCAAAGCCGGGGTTGCTGGCCAGGGCCAGCACATCGCCGTTGCGTGGATCGATGACCACCACGGAGCCCGGCACCTGACCCAGCGCGTCTTCGGCCAGCGCCTGCACCCGCATATCCAGAGTCAGCTGCACATCCTGTCCGGATCGCGGCTCGCGTTGGCCGGAATCGTACCGTCGAAACCCGGTGGCATCCACGCGCAGCAGCCGCCCACCCGCCTCACCGCGCAACGCTTCATCGAGGCTCTTTTCCAGCCCCGAACGTCCGGTCATTTCGGGCAGGTAATAGTGATACGGCTGTTCCTCATCCTGTTCGATTTCGGCCCGGCCCACATAGCCCAGGGCGTGGCAGGCGCGATGGCCGAACGGATAGAGGCGGACGTTGTCCACCTGGATGTCCACGCCGGGTATCTGGTTGGCCTGCTCCGCGAAACGGGCCAGCACCTCTTCACTCACATCGCGCCAGGCCACCAGGGGCA
>CAYTVN010000379.1:0-2564 GCA_964441655.1 uncultured Verrucomicrobiota bacterium
TCAACGTCAACGACTCGGTGACCAAGTCCAAGTTCGACAACCTCTACGGCTGCCGGCACTCCCTCATTGACGCCATCAACCGCGCGACCGACGTAATGATCGCGGGCAAAGTGGCGGTGGTGGCGGGCTACGGCGACGTGGGCAAGGGCTCTGTGCAATCGCTGGTCGGCCAGCGGGCGCGCATCATCGTGACCGAAATTGACCCCATCTGCGCGCTCCAGGCGTCCATGGACGGCTATCAGGTCATGACCATGGATGAAGCCTGCAAGCTGGGCGACATCTTTGTCACCTCCACCGGCTGCTGCGACGTCATCACCGAGCAGCACATGCTCAAGATGAAGCACAACGCCATCGTGTGTAACATCGGTCACTTCGACAGTGAGATTCAGGTCGAGGCCATCAAGAAGTACAAATGGACGGAAGTGAAGCCGCAGGTTCATCAGATCACGTTCCCCAGCGGGCGCAGCATCGTGCTGCTGGCCGAGGGACGCCTGGTCAATCTGGGTTGCGCCACCGGCCATCCCAGCTTCGTGATGTCCAACAGCTTCACCAACCAGGTGCTGGCCCAGATCGAGCTCTACGCCAACACGGATAAATATCCGGTCGGCGTCTACACCCTGCCCAAGAAGCTGGACGAGCGGGTGGCGCGGTTGCACCTGAAGAAGCTCGGCATCAAGCTGGACAAGCTGAGCAAGGCGCAGTCGGCTTACCTCGGCGTTCCCGAGGAAGGCCCGTACAAGCCTTCGCACTACCGCTACTAAGCGTTAGCGAACGATAAACCAAAGGCCGCGCGGGCAACCGCGCGGCCTTTGTCGTTTCGCCGGCTGACCCGCCGGCGAAAAGTTCCAACGATTGGCTTGCCTGCCGGAGGGCTTCCAAAGGCAGGAAAAACGGCTTTTCCGAATTTCCAACGATCGGAACTTTTCAGGTGCGGATCTGGCCGGTGCCGTGGATCACGTACTTGTAGGTGGTGAGTTCTTCCAGGCCCATGGGGCCGCGGGCGTGCAGCTTGTCGGTGCTGATGCCGATTTCGGCGCCCAAGCCGAACTCCGCGCCATCCGTGAAGCGGGTGGAGGCGTTTACGTAGACGGTGGCGGAATCCACCTGCTGGCAGAACTCCTTCCCGGCCAGCTCGTCTGCGGTGACGATGGTGTCGGAATGGTGTGAGCTGTAGCGATTGATGTGGTCGATGGCGGCCTGCAGCCCGGGCACCACCTTCACGGTGAGGATCAGGTCCAGGTATTCCGCGGTCCAATCTTCCTCGCTGGCCGTTTTCATGGCGGGCACGATGGCGCGCGAGGCGTCATCACCGCGCAACTCGACCTTGCGGTCGGTGAGCAGCTTGGCCATGGCGGGCAGAAAATCCTTCGCGATGGCGGCGTCCACCAGCACTTTTTCAATGGCGTTGCACACGCCGGGCCGCTGGCATTTGGCGTTTTCGATGATGTTCAGGGCCATGGCGCGGTCAGCCGTCTCGTGTACGTACACGTGGCAGACGCCCTTGTAGTGCTTGATGACGGGCACGCGGGCGTTTTCGGTCACGGCGCGGATCAGGCCTTCGCCGCCGCGGGGAATGGCCAGGTCCACCCGACCCTCCATCTGTACGAGCTCGCGGATGGCGTCGCGGTCGGTGGTGCCGACCAGCTGGACGCAGTTCAGGGGCAGGCCCTTTTTCGCGCCGCCCGCCTGCAGGGCATCGGCCACGGCCTGGTTGGAATGGCGCGCTTCCTTGCCGCCGCGCAGGATGACCGCGTTGGAGGTCTTGATGCACAGCACGGCCGCATCGGCGGTGACGTTGGGGCGGGCTTCGTAGATGATGGCGATCACGCCGATGGGCACGCGGACCTTGATGATCTCGAGCCCGTTGGGGCGGACCCATTTGCTGATCTTCTGCCCCACGGGATCCTTGAGGGAGACCACGGCGCGGATGCCCTTGATCATGCTGTCGATGCGGGCGTCGCTGAGCAACAGGCGATCGAGCAGGGCCCCGGACAGCCCGGCGGCGCGACCCGCCTCCATATCCAGCGCATTGGCTTCCTTGATGGCGGCGCGGCGCGCCTCCAGTTCGGCCGCCATGGCCTCGAGGATGGCGTTCTTGCGGCGGGCCGACAACTGGGCCAGCGCCCGCGAAGCCACCACCGCCCGATCACCCATCGCAATCATCTCTTCATGCAGACTCATATGCTCTCCGAAGTGCCCACGGAAATCCGCGGAAAAGCGCGGAATTCAGCGGGTCAAAACAAACCGTTCGTATTCGATTTTTGGGAAATGGCCAAAATTCACCAATAAGCCAACTTGGATACCCGTGGCGTTGAGGTAATTCAACACCTGAGCCCGATGGTCGTCAACTATGCGGGAAACGGCCTTAAGTTCGACAAGGATCGATCCATTGCAAATGAGATCAGCCCGGTAACCTTGGCGGAGCGATATCCCCTTATACGTAATTGGGAGAAGAACCTGAGTTTCAAAGGGTATACCTCGTTGTTGGAGCTCAAGTTCGAGGCACTCTTGATAGACGGGTTCCAGAAATCCATGTCCCTTGTCCTTGTATACCTCAAAACAGG
>CAYTVN010000380.1:0-2544 GCA_964441655.1 uncultured Verrucomicrobiota bacterium
TGGAAGCGCAGCCGGACAAACTGCGCGCCCTTGCCGAAATGGAGCGCACGGGCGGTGAACCGGATGTGGTGGGCTATGATGAAAAGGCCCGCGCGTTTGTTTTCTGTGATTGTTCGCCGGAAAGTCCGGCCGGTCGGCGCAGCCTGTGTTACGACGGGGCGGCCTTGGCGGCGCGGAAGGAAAACAAACCGGGGGGCAGCGCGATGGAGCTGGCGGCGGCCATCGGCATCGAACTGCTCACGGAGCAACAGTACCGGGAGTTGCAGGAGCTTGGAGAATTTGACCGGAAGACATCGAGTTGGGTGAAAACACCCGCGGACATGCGGAAGCTCGGCGGGGCGCTGTTTTGTGATCGCCGCTACAACCAGGTTTTCGTGTATCACAACGGCGCTGAATCGTATTACGCGGCCCGGGGCTTTCGCGGCCGGCTCCTGGTGTAGCCATCTGGAAACGCATGAAGAGAAAAACATCCGCCCTGTATCGCAAGGGTCGCCGCAAGCTGGCTCAGATTCACGGAGCGCGTGGCCTGGAGGCCATTGATTCCATGGCCGATATCGCGCCCGACCTGGCCCGCATGGTCTATGAATTTCCCTTCGCCCAGATCTACACCCGGCCCGGTTTGAGCCTCAAGGCGCGCCAGCTCGGCACGGTGGCGGCGTTGGCGGCGCTGGGGAATGCCCGTCCGCAGCTCAAGGCGCATCTACATGGTGCGCTGAAAATGGGGTGGACCCAGCAGGAATTGGTTGAGCTGCTGATGCAGCTGGCCATCTACGCCGGGTTCCCCGCCGCACTCAACGCTCTTACCGCGGCCCGCGAGGTCTTCGCGGAGGCTGATGGCAAGCCGGTGCGACGACGGTCCCGCAAGCCGCGTTAATTTTCCGGCAGGTGGTGCAGGGCGAGCAGGAAGGAACAGCAACCCGCGGGCATGCGGGCGGCACGCGGGAGTGCGTCGTCGGCGGCTTCTCTGGCCGCCTCTCGCCAGCGGGTTTCTTTCCATAGATTACTGGCCCGGTTCAATGCTTCCACGGCCAGGCTGGTGGCGGACGGCATGGCCTGATCGACTACATCATGCAGGTGAGTCAGGGCGGGGCCGTGTTCGGTTCCGGCGGAGGCGAGGGCCCCGGTGCCGGGATCGCGAAAGCGCGACAGCAGTTGTTCCATCACCGCGCGGGCGAGGGGCGACCACGTGCCGGGATCCGTCTCGGCCAGATCGAGCCAGGCCAGGGCTACCGCGGCATAATCCTCCAGAAATCCGGGCCCGCTGCAGGCCCCGTTGCGCCAGGAACGCGACAGGGTGTGGCCATCCCACAACCGGTCGCGAAGGAAGGCGGCCGCCTGCTGTCCGGCGGCGAGGTAGTCGTCCCGCTGGAAGATGCGACCGGCGGCAAGGAAGGCCATGATCATAAGCCCGTTCCAACTCGCGATGACCTTGTCGTCGCGCCCCGGCCATACCCGTTGATCGCGGGCCTGACGCAGCTTCAGGCGGGCGCCGGCCAGCGCGTCATGGCTATGCTGATCCAGCGAGGCGGCAAGGTGGGGGATGTTCAGTCCGGTGGGCCGGCCGCTGGCTTCTTCGTGAAAATTTCCACCCGGCTTGATCTGGTACGCCGCGCAAAAGCGGGCGCCGTCCTCCGCGCCCAGCCGTTGCATAATTTCCGTGTGCGACCACACGTAGAACCGGCCCTCCTCGCCCTCGCTGTCGGCATCGAGCGCGGAATGGAATTCGCCCTGTGGTCCGGTCATGTCGCGCCGCACCCAGTCCAAGGTGTCCTCGGCAGTGCTGCGATACGCCGGCTCCGCGTTTTGCCGCCACGTTTCGGTATAGAGCCAGGCCAGCTGGGCATTGTCGTACAGCATCTTCTCGAAATGCGGGACCAGCCATTCCGCATCGGTCGCGTACCGGTGAAACCCGCCGCCGATGTGGTCGTGGATGCCGCCCTGTTGAAGCGCGAGCAGGGTGCTGCGGATCATCTGGTGTTGGGTGGAATCCGGCTGACGCTGCTGGCGGTCGAGCAGGAGGGCCAGGCTGGCGTGAGGTGGAAATTTGGGGGCGTCGCCGAACCCGCCGTGCCGTGCATCAAAGGTGTCCTGAAGGTGCGCGAGGACGTGTCCGATCAAGGTGTCGGTTCCCCGCGGGCCGTCGCTCGCCCCCGGACCCTGCGCCTGCTGCTGGATGGAATCGGTCAGGATGCGCGCCTGCTCCTCCACCTCGGGCCGGCGCTGGCTCCAGATGTCGGCCAGCTTCAACAGCAGGGACTTGAACCCGATCCGCCCCATTTGATCCTCGGGCGGAAAGTAGGTGCCCGCGTACCAGGGGCGACGGTCGGGCAGCAGCCACACGGAGTTGGGCCAGCCGCCGCGCCCGGTCATGAGCTGGGTGGCCAGCATGTACATTTCGTCCAGGTCCGGCCGCTCCTCGCGGTCCACCTTGATGCAGACGAAGTGGCGATTCAGCACGTCGGCGATGGCGGGATTTTCAAACGACTCCCGTTCCATGACGTGACACCAGTGGCACGCGGCATAGCCGAGGGAAAGAAAAACCGG
>CAYTVN010000381.1:0-2504 GCA_964441655.1 uncultured Verrucomicrobiota bacterium
AGCGGAGAACTCGAGTCGATCTACCGGGAGGTGCTCGGCTGATGGGGCGCATTCTCGGTGTCGCACGAACGCTGCCGTTTCACAGCATCGGCGGCATGCAGGCGATCGCATGGGATCTGTTCAGGGAGTTTGCGCGCATGGGTCACCACACAACCGTGGTGACCACGGCCTGCCCGGGACGTGATGGCGAGTTCGTCGAAGACGGAGTGCGCGTCATTCCTCTGGCGGCCACGCGACCGGAACGCTGCGATGCGCGCTGGTGGCGGGCCTCTTCAAAATGGTTCGAATGCGGCGGGGCAGGGCAGGTCGATGCCGTGCTGAGCGTGAGTTCCGCCGGCGCAGCCATTGCCGCAAGGCGAAACCTGGCACCCGATGCACGTTTCGTCTTCCAGGCACACGGCACCTCGTGGGGGGAGTTCGTCTCCAAATGGCGCAGTGGCCGCCCGCTGCAGTGGCTGAAGTCGGCGCGCAACCTCTACTGGATCCTCAAGGACGCGTCCATCTACCGCGACTTCGACCACATCGTCCAGGTGGGCGATGTGCTTGCGAAACAGTTTTCGGTGGCGCCCATGACCTGGATCGCCGGCCACACGCCGTCATTGGTGATCCGCAATGGCGTCGATGCGAATGTCTTCAAGCCGGATCCTGACGCCCGTCGTCGGGTTCGGGCGGAACTCGGCTGGAATGAACAAGACCGTGTCGCCGTGTTCGCCGCACGAATGCATCCGCAGAAGGGTGGCGAGATCGCCCTGCGCGCTTTCGCCGCGGTCGCTTCCACGCTCCCGGCCGCACGATTGCTGATGATCGGCGGCGGAGAGGATCTCGACAGGCTCCGGGCCCTGTCGGCCGCCATGGGCCTGCAGGAACGGGTCACCTTCACCGGCAGTGTGCCGAGGTCTGGCGTGGCTGGCCTGCTGGCAGCCGGCGATGCGTTCGCGTTTCCCACGCTTGCCCAGGAAGGCCTGCCGATGAACGTACTGGAGGCACTCGCGTGCGGCCTGCGCCCGGTATGTTCCAGTTCGACCCGCGAGGTATTCGAGCAGGTGCTCCCGATCACCTACGCCGATCCGCATGATATCGACGAGTTTGCTGCCCGCCTGCGCGATACTCTCGTACCCGGGGCATCCGCGTCGTCCCTGCTCGGCCCGGCGTATTCGCTGGAAGGGTGTGCGCGACGCTATCTGGATGTGCTGGGCGTCGGCGGGGAGGCGTAGCGATGTTCCGCGTGGTTCGCGTCCTGCTGTTCGGTGGTCTGGTCGGCAAACTCCTCGGCCTGGCGCGTGAGCTGATATTCGCCTGGCTCTTCGGCACCGGCGCGGTGGCCTCGGCCTATCGGCTGGCGCAATCCGCATTCCTGATTCCGCTGCACGGCATTGTGTCAGAGACGATCGCCGGCGGATTCACGCCTCGCTATGCGACGGATCGCATTGCCGCGCCGGGGCGGGCGGCGGCCCTGTACTCCGGCCTGTATGCGCTGCTTCTGACGGTGTCAATTGCGGTTGCCGTTGCGTTGTTTCTGGGCGCACCCCTGTGGGTCCGGATGCTGGCACCGGGATTCGACCCGGCGCGTGCGGAGACGGCCGTACTGATGCTTCAGACACTATCGCTGGCCCTGCCTGCCTATGCGGTGTTTGGCCTGTTCGCTTCCGTCGATCTCGCTGCCGGGCGCGGTGCGTTGAGCGCGATGCGGGCGTCGCTTCAAAGCATCGGGCTGATAATTGGCACCGTTTCTGCCTACGTGTTTGCCATGCCGTCCCTGATTGCCGTCGGTTTCGTGCTGGCCTACGTGGTGCTTGCCTTCCTCGGTACGCGCGTGGTGCGCGCCGAAGGCTTGTCGCTCGGTTTCGCTGCGTTGCGCGATTCTCGCGCCGAGGTCTCGGCGTCGCTGGCGAGATTGGGCAAAGTCGTCGGCGTGCTCATATGGATTCCGATCGCATTTCAGGTGAATGCGGTGGTGGAAAAGCGGGTCGCGTCGCTGGTAAGTGCCGACGCGATGGCGGCGGTGGACTACGCCCGCTTCATCAGCGAGACTTTGGTCGTCCTCGCGGCCGTGCCATTCGGACTCGCTGGCCTCTCGTCGCTTGGAAGCATGGACCGGGGCGCAGCAGCGCTTGCGCAGATTCGCTCTTTTCGGGCGTTGCTCTATGTCGGCGTTCCGTTGTCGGCATTTCTGTGTCTCAACGCCCATGCCTTCGTTGCGGTGGTGTTCGCGCGCGGTGCTTTCGATCTGAATTCGATCGACGTGACGGGTTCCATCATGTCCGGCATGGCGGCCGGGATCTGGGGACAACTCATCGGCTACGCCGGCGCGAAGTTTCTGAGTGCGCACGGGCGCAACCTTGCCGCCCTGTCGGCGAGTCTGGCGGGTGTCCTGGCCAGTGTCGCCGTGCTGGGGTCGCTGCAATCGACGCTCGGTGTCAGCGTTCTCGGGGTCGCTGCGGGCGCTCAGGGGATCGTGTTTGGCGCGGCGGTGGCGGCGTTGCTTTCTGCGATCCGGCCGCTGG
>CAYTVN010000382.1:0-2501 GCA_964441655.1 uncultured Verrucomicrobiota bacterium
GGAGCCAAGAGCGTGTCGGAAATCTGCATCAACGGGCCGCTGCCCGCCATCGCCAACGCCATCTACAATGCGGTGGGCGTGCGCCTGCGCGAGGGTCCGTTCACGGCCGAAAAAGTGTGGCGCGCGTTGCAGGCGGGGTGATTGATGAGCCTGCGAAACCTGATGGCCACGGTAGGGTTGTGCGGCGCCCTGGCGGGCCAGGCCGGGGCCACTTCGGACCTGCAACCGGCGGTTGACGCCATCAATGCCCTGGGGTGTGACCTGCTGGCGCAAACGGCGGGCGAGGGCGGCAATGCCCTGCTTTCGCCGTATTCCATCCAATCCGCCCTGGCCATGACCTATGCGGGCGCGGCGGGCGCCACGCGTGACGAGATGGGGCGGGTGCTCCATTTCGGGGGTGACGAAGACGCGTTGCACCGCTCGTTCTCCGCGCTGCAACAAACTCTGGATGAAGTTGCCCGCGATACGGCCCGGCGGGTGGAGCAGGCCAGGGCTCACGGCGGTGGCGGTGACCCGGTGACCCTGCATGTGGCCAACCGGCTGTTCGGCCAGCAGGGCTATGCGTTTCGGCCCGACTTCCTTGCCCTGGTGAACGACCTCTATGGGGCGCCTTTGCAGCCGGCGGATTTTGTCGGCGATGCGAAGGCGGAGACGCGGACGATCAACGCCTGGGTCGAAAAGCAGACGCGGGATCGCATCAAGAATCTGATCCCGGAAGATGCGCTGAACAAAATGACCTGCCTGGTGCTGGTGAACGCGGTGTACATGAAGGCGCCCTGGGAGCAGGCCTTTCCCTCACACCTCACCAAGCCCGCGCCCTTCCAAACCGGCACCGGGGCCCGGGTGGATATCCCCACGCTGAACCGAACGGGCCGCATGGGCTACCAGAAGGGGGACGGGTATGCTGCGGTGACGGTGCCGTATTTTGGCGGCCAACTTCAGTTTTTGGTGATTGTTCCGGATGATCCGGCCGGGCTGGCTGCGTTGGAGAAAAAAGTGACGCCAGCCATGCTGGCGGAAAGCGGTGCGATACAGGCGCAGGACGTTACGTTGTATCTGCCCAAATTACGGCTGACGCCGCCGTCGTTGAAGTTGAGCCAGGCCCTGAAGGGGCTGGGTATGCGGAGTGCATTTGATGATCCTTCCGGCAGTGCGGATTTCGATCGTATGGCGCCGCGCAAGCCCGACGACTACCTGTTCATCTCGGAAGTGTTCCACAAGGCCTTTCTGGAGCTGGACGAGAAGGGCACGGAGGCGGCCGCCGCTACCGCGGTGGTTATGGCTAGAGCGACGGCCATGCGGCCGGAACCAAAGCCCGAGCCCGTGGTGGTCCGGGTGGATCGGCCCTTTCTGTTCGCCGTGCAGCATCGGGCCAGCGGGGCCTGTCTGTTCCTGGGCCGGGTCAACGATCCGCGCGAGTAAATCGGCCGCCTTAATTCAGATCGTCATCGGGTGTCTGGCTCGTGGCAAACGGATCCGCCAGATAGCGTCGTCGTTTTTCCGCCACCTCCGCCGACCGGTCACGCGTGGTGCGAACCGCACCCTTTTCAAGAACGACATCCAGCACCTGCTGGTATGAAATGACCCGTGATCGCGCGGAATCCACGTCCCGAATGGAACCAAAGCCCAGGCGCAATGTGCCGGTGAAAGGGATGAGCAGGTGCAGGCCGCGATAGTTGCCCTGGCCGTTGAAGACGACGGGCGCAACACCATCAATCAGCACAAAGCGGCCGTGGGTTTCGCGCAGGGTGAACTCGCGCAGGACGAGGGTGTCGTTTACAAGTTCGTAGAGGGCGTGATACCCGCGGTAACACGCCGTGCTCAGCATTTCAGATTCCATGCCGAAGAAGTGCGGCGTCGCCAGGGGGCCGCCTTGTCCGCCGACCAGGTGGTAGGTGTAGCCGTTGAACCGAATACCGTCTGAAAGTTGGGCCGTCATGTTTGCTCTGGCACGTTACTCCGTGACCGTGACGCAGGCGATGCGGCAATCCGGTTCGCCCAGAAAACCGAGCAGGGTGGGGTGTCGTTGAAGCAGGAAAGAGCGCCGTTCCTTTTCGCCGGGGGTGGGGTCCACCGAGGTCAGGCCCATGACCGTCAGGGCGGCCGCCCTGCGGTAGTCGTCGTCGGAGTTGGTGCGATTGTCCACCGCCAGGCTGCTGTTGGGCGCTCCGCCGCCCTGGGTGGCGAGAACGGCAAATCGTTGCTCCGCGAGCAGGCTCCGGATCAGGTCTGCGGTGGATCGGTTTGTCATGGCGATACTGTTGACTGTGACCCGCGGCCAGCAAAGCCCGAAATAGGGCCGAACGAGATGCTCCACCCCGCAACTTGACAATACCCCGCGCCCGCGTAGGATTTCCGATCTCAGCTTTCCTGAGGGCAATTAGCTCAGTTGGTCAGAGCGCGTGCCTCACATGCACGAGGTCACTGGTTCGAGCCCAGTATTGCCCACCACTTCAGAACACGCGTGATTTTCGAGGAGGAAGGACCACGGATTGAGGGCG
>CAYTVN010000383.1:0-2495 GCA_964441655.1 uncultured Verrucomicrobiota bacterium
CCTCAAAACAGGCCCCAAGGATGGAGTAGGTTTCCTCTTCTAGTAGCAATTTCCCCATTCCGCGAAATTCCGTGTGCTTCCGTGGGCTTATTTCCTGACAAACACCATGTTATCCCGGTGGATCACTTCCGCGGTTTCGGCGGGCAGGTCGGTGGAGCGTTTGCCTTTGATCAGGGTCAGTTCCGTGCTGGAATAGTCGGTCAAACCGCGGGCGATTTCGGTACCGTCGAGGGCGCGGATGACCACGACGGCGCCGGGCTCGAATTCGCCTTCCACGGATTTAATGCCGATGGGCAGCAAGCTGCGCCCCTTCTTCTCCAGCGCTTCGCGCGCGCCGTCGTCCACCACCAGCACGCCCTCGGTGCGATGGAACAGGGCGATCCAGCGTTCGCGGTGGGAGAGGGTGGTGGCCGCGGCGGCAATCAAGGTGCCGGTATCCCGGCCGGACGTGGCGTCGGTGATGACCCCGTCCGTGCGGCCGTTGGCGATGACCACGGGGATGCCATTGGCCGCCACCATGCCGGCGGACTGTAGTTTGCTGGCCATGCCGCCGGTGGAGAGTTCGCTGCCTTTGCCGACGGCCAGCGCCAAATCCTGGTCGGAGACACCGTATAAAATGGGGACACGCTTGGTGCGTTTGGGACCGGCGGGGGCGCGGAATCCATCCACCGTGGTGAGCAGGACCAGGGCCTCGGCCTCGACCAGCAGGCTGACCAGGGCGGCCAGCAGGTCGTTGTCGCCGAACTTGATTTCCTCCGTGGCCACCACGTCGTTCTCGTTCACGATGGGGACAATGCCGTGGCGCAGCAGATTCGTCATCGTGTTGCGTGCGTTCAGATGGCGGGTCCGGTGGCGCAGATCGTCGTGGGTGAGCAGGACCTGGCCGATGCGGAAGCCTTCCCTGGCGAACAGGGCGTCATAGGCGGCCATGAGGCGGGACTGGCCCACGGCGGCCGCCATTTGCAGGTCAGGCACCGCGGTGGGGCGTCGCTTCATGCCCAGGGCCTGCATGCCGCTGCCGATGGCGCCGGAAGAGACCACTATCACGTCCCGCCCGGCCCGGCGGAGCGCGGCCACCTGGCGGACCAGCTCCCGCATGCGGCGGGTATCGGGCCGCCCGTTGCTCTGCACGAGCACGCGACTGCCTATTTTAACCACGATGCGGCGGGCGGTGGCGACCCGGTTACGACTGTTGGTTGTGTCCATGCAGATGCCTCAAGGGGGGAGACCATACACATTCCCGGTGGGCTGGGCAAATGCGCGTGACAGCCACCTTTGCTTAGCCTATACATGAGACGAACGCGCGGCGCATAAACGCTGCAACTTTATCACCCGCGAAGGCTTAAGCAGAGGTAACCGATGAAGTCCACGCTGCCAGATGGTGCCATTAAATCCATTGTTTATGGAATGCACGGATCGCCCTTCGACGTGCTGGGGCAGCACCCCTACGAGTCCGGCGTGATCATTCGCGCGTTCCAACCCTTTGCCGCCCAGGTGGATGTGATGCGGGCGGGCTCCCCGCTGCGTATGGAGCGCACCCACAAGGACGGGTTGTTCGAGTTGGTCCTGCCCCAGACCGCGGCCTTTGAGTATCGCCTGCGTATGACCGGCTTTGACGGCCATGTGTGGGAGCTGTTTGACCCCTATGGTTTCCCGCTGCAGATCACGGAATTTGACCAGTATCTTTTTGGCGAGGGGACGCACTACCGCACCTACGAAAAGATGGGCGCGCATCCCACCAAGGTCAAAGGGGTGGAGGGGGTCCACTTCGCGGTGTGGGCGCCCAACGCCGTGCGCGTGAGCGTGATCGGCATGTTCAACCGGTGGGACGGGCGACATCATCCCATGCAGAGCCGGGGTTCCTCCGGGCTGTGGGAGCTTTTTATCCCGCAGTTGAAGCCGGGTGATCTCTATAAATTTGAGGTCAAAGGCCAGAACGATTTCCTGGCCCAGAAGTCCGATCCCTATGCGTTCTATTCCGAGCTGCGTCCGCGCACGGCGTCCGTGGTGTGGGACAACCACCAGTACGCGTGGAAAGACAAGGCCTGGATGGAGCAGCGCACGAAGGTCAACTGGATGGAGAAACCCATCAGCGTGTACGAGGTGCATCTGGCCTCGTGGCGTCGTGTGCCCGAGCAGGACAACCGCTGGCTGAGCTATCGCGAGTTGGCCGACACGCTTATCCCGCACGTCAAGAAGCTGGGCTTCACGCACATCGAAGCGCTGCCGTTGTCTGAGCATCCGTTTGACGGCTCCTGGGGCTACCAGACCATCGGGTACTATTCCATCACCTCGCGCTACGGCAACCCGGACGACTTCAAATATTTCGTGGACCGCTGTCACCAGGAAGGCATCGGCGTGCTGCTGGACTGGGTGCCCGCGCATTTTCCCAAGGACGGGCACGGGCTGGCCTATTTTGACGGCTCGCACCTGTACGAGCACGCCGATCCGCGCAAGGGCGAGCACCGCGACTGGGGCACCCTCATCTTCAACTA
>CAYTVN010000384.1:0-2458 GCA_964441655.1 uncultured Verrucomicrobiota bacterium
CCATGATTTCGATGCACTTCACCGGATACTTGCCCACCGAGGTCTCGCCCGACAGCATGATGGCGTCCGCCTGCTCGTACACCGCGTTGGCCACGTCGGTGATTTCCGCCCGGGTGGGCGAGGGGCTTTCGATCATGGACTCCAGCATGTGGGTGGCCACGATGACCGGCTTGCCGCGCACCACGCAGGCCTTGACCACGCGGCGCTGGATGATGGGCAGTTCTTCCAGCGGACATTCCATGCCGAGGTCGCCGCGCGCCACCATGATGCCGTCCGCGGCTTCGATGATCTCGTATACGTTGCGGATGCCCTCCTGATCCTCCAGCTTGGCGATGACCCGCTGGGGGGCGCGCCGGTAATCCAGGATGGCCTTCAGCTTCATCACGTCCGCCGCCTCGCGACAGAAGGACATGGCGATAAAATCCACCCCGGTTTCAATCCCGAGTTCCACATCCTTGATGTCCTTGTCGGTCAGCGCGGGCAGATTGACCCGCACCCCGGGCAGGTTGATATGGCGGCGGCTGCCCAGTACGCCCTCGGTCAGCACCTCGCAGGTCAGCTGGTTGCGGCGTTTCTCCAGCACCTTGAGCTGGATCATGCCGTTGTCCACCACCACGTGGTCGCCCACCTTGATGTCTTCCACCAGCTGGTCGTAATTCACGTCCACCGAGCGCTCTTCCACCGACTTCTCGCCGCGCACGGTCAGCGCGATGCGTTCGCCCGGCTTGAGGTTGAGCGACACCGCGAGGTCGCCGGTGCGGATGGCGGGCCCCTGTAGGTCCATGAGGATGCCCACGCTGCGGCCCAGCTTGGCCGCCACCGCGCGGATGCGCTTGACCAGCTCGCGGGTGGAGTCGGCCCCGGCGTGACTCATGTTGATGCGGGCCACGTTCATGCCGGCCAGGATTAGTTGTTCGAGCATCGCGGGCGAATCGGTCGCCGGCCCGAGAGTGGCGATGATCTTGGTATGGCGGTTATGGCGCACCCCGGTGGGCGCGCTGGACAACAACTGTGAATCGTCTGAAAGTGGCATAAAAGGCTCCCCTCAACTCCAGCCGGAACCATACGCGCGACCCGGCGGACAGGCAACGGCTGCTTTGTGTGGTTCAGGTAAAGCGCGGCGGGGCAGCCCGTGGCACGTGGTCGAGAAATCGGAATCGCTATAAAATGTCCCCTCCTTGGAGGGGATCAAGGGGTGGGTCCATTCAGATATTGAACGTTCGGCAAGCCGCCACTGAGCAGTTGTCACAAGGCAAGACTCGACCTCGATCTTCACTCCGCCACCGCCACCCACCCGTACAGCGCCAAACCACTCGACACCCTACGCCCAACTCGTCAAACTTTGTAAAAACTGCACAATCACTTGTTCGCTGAAATGAAGCAATGAAGGCGATCACAGAAGCAGACGATATTACCAGCGCTATACAGGGCATCTTCAATGATGCATCCGAGCTAGACCCCAAGCATTTTCTCAGTGCTCTAGTGCCTATCAACAGATCATTCATGCCGGGGCACAAAGGCATCCCCTTTCATCTAGAACACGAGATGAACGAATTGTACTGTTTTGCCAATGACTTCAGTGTGGCCCGACTGGATAACCCACCCTCAAATACCTCCGCCAAACGACAACGAATGATGCAGATGCGTGCAAGATGTAGAATTTTGCTTTACTGCCATATCATGGAAGCCGTTTTCCCAATGCTAACGATATACAATCTTCTCCGTGTGCTACGGGGGCAACTGTGTTGCTGGACATTTTATGTAAGAAAATCAGACGACACAATCGTCAGAAACAAAGAAAACGAATGTGTCTGCGCAGAGCATCCCGGAGAGCGGATCAAGCAGATTACCACTCAATGCAAAGACAGGAGTCCCAACATCGGCGACCTACTGAATGGCATCTGGAGCAGAGACCTCAGGAACGCATTTGTCCATTCTCAATACTGCCTGGAAACCGACTGTAGTGTTGTCGCAACAGGATGCGTGACCGGCGTCGGCAAGCGAACTCTCAAGGATCTCACTGATCACGAAATCTACTTCCACTCCGGCGATATTGTTAAGAGATATGATGCGGCGTGTGCATACCTAAGAGCATTCACAGACTGCTACAGAAATTGCGTTGAGCAATTCAAGGACCAGTCTGCTCATGCCACGGAATCTGGTTCAATTTGGTGGGACAAGGAACTGTTTCGGTGGAGATTTCAAAAAGAATAGCAGCGAACAATGGGCTGGTGTGGTACGCGAGCCCCGCAGCCCTGACGTACGGCACGAAAAACAAACGACTCAGCTACCTCAACGGATGGATACAATGTCTATGTTCAGAGCTATTTTAATAGAGAAGGACGACGCGGGCTACCGTGCCTCACTGACGGACTTGGACGAAGCAAGGTTGCCCGAAGGCGATGTAACCTTGCGGGTGACCCATTCAACGATCAACTCTAAGGACGCGTTGGCCATC
>CAYTVN010000385.1:0-2434 GCA_964441655.1 uncultured Verrucomicrobiota bacterium
GTGCGCGTGAATGGGATTCAAATACGTGTAACAAAGAATGGGTATGTCGGACACGCGGCGGATGCGCTCCACCATGGCGAAGATGCCTTCCACGGTGGTGCCGCTGGCCAGGGCGCGCGCCGCGGACTCCTGATTGACCCGCCCATCAGCCAGCGGATCCGAAAAGGGAATGCCCAATTCGATTATATCAACCCCCACTTCACCCAGGCGGAGCACCATGTCTTCGGTTTCCGTAAGCCCGGGATCACCGGCCGTGATAAACGCCACAAATCCTTTTTCCCCGCTGGCCATCAACGCCGCAAATCGACGGTCAATCCGTGTGCTCATGCCTTATCTCCTTCACGTCCATGGGTGAGGTCAAAGCAACGCCCCACCCCTTCCAGCGTTAGATCCTGGGCCAGCGTGATGGGCAATCCCATGCCACGTACCACCCATGCCGCATAACCACCGGTGGCTATCAACCGCGCCTTTCGCAAGGCGGGCAGCCGCATCAATTCAGTGAAAACCTCGCGCACCAGGCCGCGATACCCCCAGCGCGCGCCCAGCTGCATGGCCTGCCGTGTGGATTTGCCGATGCCGCCTGCGACGGCTTGCGGTTTCAAACGTGGCAGTCGGGCGGTTTTTTCCGCCAGATAGCTGAACATCAGCGGAAGCCCGGGCCCGATGATGCCGCCTTCGTACCCTCCCTTCCGGGTGATCACGTCGAAGGTTACCGCGGTGCCGAAATCCGCCACTATGAGTGGTGCTCCATAACGATGTACGCCGGCGCATGCATTGGCCAGACGATCTGGTCCGATAGTGGCCGGTTGCGGATAGGTTATGGGCAGGCCCAGGTTGCAGCGATGATCCAGAAGCCCAACGGGGCCCGGCACCCATTGTCGCAACGCGCGACGCCACTCCGCTCCCTTGGCTGGCACCACGGTGGCCACCATGGCGCCCGTCCAAGCCGTGGATGCGCCGAGTTGGTTCACCACACGGCGGATCAGCGCGGGCGTGGTCATCCGGGTGTCGAAGCGGGATTGCCGCTGAATGCGTCCATTTCGGTACAACCCCAGCGACGTGCTTGAGTTGCCGACATCGACGACCAGAATAGATGAAGCAGGTGCGGCCATGAGAAAAGTTATGAAATAGTGCGCGGGGGCCGGGAACAGGTCAAGCGTCAGTCCAATTGTGGCATCCGATCCGTTCCGCTCCAGCGCGACCACGCCTTCAGCAAGGCCGCCCGCTGGTTCTCATCGTCCGGATGGTACCAGCAGTCCAGTTGAGTAAGCAGGGCGCGAATTACATCGTCGCAGCTGGCCGGACATCCCTCGTTGCGACAGGAAGTGGCGATGTCACGCAATTCCGCCGGCCAATCCTCGGGCATCTGGCATACGTTGAATCCTATGCCCACCACGGCGAAATCAATGTGCTCATCGCCCAGACGCGGCTCAACCAGCACCCCCCCCAGTTTCTTTCCCCGGGCCAACACATCATTCGGCCATTTTATGAGAAGCTCCTGCACCCCCAGGCTGGCTGCGGCTTCGGCGGCCGCCACCCCGCCCAATACCCCAAGCCATGTTACATCCGCGGCGAGCCAGGTTGGGCGCAGGAGCACGGATAAATAGACCGCTTGGTGGGGACAGGATACCCAGTTGCGACCTCGTCTACCGCGACCCATGGTCTGGTGGGATGCCACCACGGTCAAGCCATCGGGGGCTCCTTTAAGTGCCAGTTCCTTAAGCACATCGTTGGTGGAGGGCACCTCCTCCAACGCCACCACCGGATGTCCAACGACTTCGGTAGTCAAGCCGGCCGCCAGGCGGGCCTCCCATTCCGGCACGCGTTTCCATGCTGGATTCATGCGTGGTCTTTCCGGTTGCGCGGTCCACCGCGCGAACGTTGTTTCATTTGGTATTTCAGGCTCACTTGCGGTTTCGACGTGGGGCCGCCGTCCATCTTATTCGCCTTTTTCAACTCGTGGACCTGGTCGCGCAGCATGGCGGCCCGTTCAAATTCCAGCGCTTCAGCGGCCTCCACCATTTCGCGTTCCAACTGGCCGATGACCTCCATCACGTTATATTCCACCCCGCCCTCCCGGGCCACCAGCTCTTCCGTTTCGCGGGCTTTTTGCACCACGGCCAGACTGTCCTGGATGCTCTTCTGGATACCCCGCGGGGTGATGCCATGGGTTTCGTTATACAGGAGCTGCCGGGCCCGGCGGGCTTCGGTCAAATCCAGCATCCGGCGCATGGAGTCGGTGATGCGATCTGCGTACATGATGACCCGGCCCTCCACGTGACGGGCGGCCCGGCCTGCGGTCTGGACGAGGGAGGTTTCGGAGCGCAGGAATCCTTCCTTATCCGCATCCAGGATGGCCACCAGGGAAACCTCGGGCAGATCGAGACCCTCGCGCAGCAGGTTGATGCCAATGAGGCAGTCAAAGTCCGCCTTG
>CAYTVN010000386.1:0-2404 GCA_964441655.1 uncultured Verrucomicrobiota bacterium
GAGCTGTGAGATCGTTCACGCTTCGGGCACTGTAGGTGCCCGGAGGTGACCTATGACAAGGAGCGACAAGGTGGAGTTATTTGAACAACTGCGGCGTGAGTATCAGTTTGGTGACGGCACCATTGCCGGCGTGGCCCGGAAATTCGGCGTGCATCGGCGCATGGTCCGACAGGCCCTTGCCAATGCGCTGCCGCCGGACCGCAAGGCGCCCGTGCGGCAGGCTCCGCAACTGGCGGCGGTGCGGGATTATATTGACGCGATCCTGGCGGCTGACAAACACGCGCCGCGCAAACAGCGGCATACGGCGCGGCGCATTTATGTGCGGCTGCGCCAGGATCGGGCGGATTGCTCGATTGCCGAACGCACCGTGCGTCAGTATGTGCGCGACTGGCGGCAGTTGCATGGAGAGAGCCGACTACAGGTATTTGTGCCGCAGGCCTACACCCTGGGCGGCGAGGCGCAGGTGGATTGGTACGAAGCAGTTGTCGAACTCGACGGGCAACGCACCAAAGTCCAGTTTCTCGCCATGCGCAGTATGGTCAGCGGCGCCGCCTTTCATCGCGCTTATTTGCACGCCACGCAACAGGCTTTTCTGGAAGCGCAGCAGTTGGCCTTCCATTACTTTGGCGGCGTGTTCCGGCGACTCCGGTATGACAATCTGGCGAGCGCGGTGCAGAAGATTCTGCGCGGACGATTGCGTGAGGAAACCGCGCGCTTCATCGCCTTTCGCTCGCATTGGCAATACGAAGCCTCGTTTTGCAATCCGTCGGCGGGCCACGAGAAAGGCGGTGTCGAGGGCGAAGTCGGCTACTTTCGTCGCAATCATCTGGTGCCGGTGCCGGTCTTTGAGAATCTGGCCGCGTTGAATGATTGGTTGCTCGTCGAATGCCGCGCGGATCTGGCCCGCGTGATTGGCGGGCGCAACGCGACAGCCGGTGAATTGTTCGTCCGGGAACAAGGACAATTGCTGCCCTTGCCTGGCGAAGATTTTGCGCTGGCCGAAGAGCAGTTCTGCCGCGTGGATAAACAGGCCTGCGTGACGGTGCGCACGAATCGCTACTCGACGCCGCTGCGGCCGGGGACGCAAGCACACGTCAGGGTGTGGCCGACGACGGTGGAAATTCTGGCGGCGGGCGCGGTCGTCGCGACGCATCCACGCAGTTATGGGCGGTTGCAGCAGGTGCTTGAGTTGGAGCATTACCTGGCCGTGCTGAACGTCAAGCCGGGTGCCTTTGCGGGTTCGCAGCCGCTCGAACAGTGGCGCGCCGCCGGACGTTGGACGAACGCGCACGAACAAGCCTGGCAAGGTCTGCAACAACGGCATGGGACGCAGGCGGGCACGCGGCAAATGATCGAATTGCTGCAGCTCGGGCAGCGCTTTGGGTATGACGAACTGACGGCGGCCTTGCAGAAAGCTCACGCGCTGGGCACGGCGGATGCCGCCGTCGTGCGGTATTTGCTGACGTCGGCGACCCAACCGGCGACGGCAGCCCCCTTGTTACCAATGGAAGCCTGGAGCGGTGAGCATTACAGCCGTCCGCTGCCCGCCTTGACGCATTACGATTATTTGCTGAGCCGCGCGCCCGGCACCAGCGGAGCGGAGGTGAGCCTGTGAACGAAGCGACCGATCTGCTCTCCGCGACGATTCACGAACAGTGCCGCGCGTTGCGCTTGCCCACGGTGAGCAGTCAGAGCGTGCGGCTGGCGCGCGAGGCGCTGGCGCAAAACCATTCGCATCTGACCTATCTGGCGGAGTTGCTCAATGCCGAGATCGACGAACGCGAACGTCACACCATCCAGCGCCGCCTGCAAGAAGCGCGGCTTCCCAGAATGAAGACGCTGGAAGAATTCGATTTCGCCGCCGCGCCGCACCTCTCTGCCGCCCGGTTGCACGAACTGGCGCAAGGCGGCTATCTGACTCGCGCCGAGCCGGTGATCCTGATCGGCGACGCGGGAACGGGCAAAACGCACCTGGCGACGGGTCTTTGCGTGGCCGCCTGCCGCCAAAAGAAACGCGCGCGCTTCGTGACGGCGGCAGGGCTGGTCAACGAACTGGTCGAGGCCCAGGCGCACAACCTGCTCGGCCGGACGCTGCAACGCTGGACGCGGTATGAACTGATTGTGCTGGACGAAGTGGGCTACGTGCCGTTTGCACAACTCGGCGCGGAGCTGTTATTTCAAGTGATCAGCGAACGCGCGGAGAAAGCGACGCTGGTGATCACGACCAACCTGCCATTTTCGGAGTGGACCCAAGTCTTCCCGAACGCGCGGCTTTGCAAGGCCCTGCTGGATCGGCTAACCGACCGAGCCCATCTGATCGAGACGGGAACGGAAAGTTACCGCTTCAAACGGACGGTGGCGCGGCGGAAAACCGAGCGCGCATAACGGGGTGAGAAATTGACAT
>CAYTVN010000387.1:0-2371 GCA_964441655.1 uncultured Verrucomicrobiota bacterium
CACCGCCCGGTCCAGGTCGGGACGCTCGATGGTTTCGCTGATCTCCACCGCCGAAAAGCGGCTGTAATCGAGATCCAGGCAGCGCGTGTCGATCCCGGCAATCTTCCCCTGCAGCGGAGCCATGATCACGCCTTCAATGCCGCGGCTCCAGATGATATCGCCCAGCCGGTCCATGGTCATGCCGGGTGCGTTCACCCAGAATTCCTCGATGCGGTAGCCATACTCCCGCGCCCGAGCCTGGGTGCCCTCCACGTAGCATCGTTCGGTGATGGACCTCTTCCATTCGCCGGCGGTGCTGCCGAAGGTGAGCAGGGCCAGGCAGGCGCTGGTCTCCGCAGGCTGACGTGCCCGCAGGCGCGCGAATAGTTTGGCCACCTCCGGGTCGGGCTCATAACCCAGCCGCGCGGCTGCTTTGACGACCTTCTTGCGCGTTTCCTCGGAAACGCCGGGCTTTCCCCGCAAGGCCAGCGAAACGGCCATGCGGGTTATGCCGGTTTCCCGGGCGATATCGCCCAGGCTGGTGCGGGTGGATTTCACGGGTGCTGTCCTCCTGCGAAAAGTCGTGGTGCGCGGAACTCGACCGCACGGTTGTGGGCTGCCATAGTCATGCTGCGATTCTGTCTGGCTTTACGTATAGCGGCAAGCTCTTTGCTGCCGGAACAGACGTTGGGAAAAGTTACCTTCAGACAGGAATGCATCGAATGAATACAGCCAAACCAAGAGTTCCGGGGTCGCGTCGCGATGGGTTTACCCTGATAGAACTGATGGTGGTCATTGCCATCATCGCGCTGCTGGCGGGCCTGTTGCTGCCGCTGGTTTCGCGAGCGCGGGATCGTGCCTTGGCAACATCCTCCCTGAGCAACCTGCGCCAGCTGCACATATTGTTTGTGAATTACACCGTGGATCACCGGGGACTATTTCCCACCACCACGGGCAACACAACGAAGGACGGAGTTTCGGGGGTGTTTTGGCGGCGCGTGGTCTGGGAGCATACGTTTGGTGTTTTTGGCACCGATTCACCGACCGCTGAAGGCAAGATGACCACGTCCGATTACGCCAAGACGATGTGGTGTCCCCTGATGGTCAAGCGCTACGGCAAAGAACAGAATCCCCTGGGCCGCGGCAGCTACGCCATGAACAATTTTTTCCGCGCAGACAAAGGAGCGCGCTACATGGGCGAGGGGGAGATGGTGGGGGTGCAGGAGCCCTACTTGATGACGGGTATTGTGCTGGCCGGAAGTCCTCGGTTCGGCGCCAACGAAACCCTGGAATCCTCCAAGTTTCCCTACGATACATCCTGGCAGAATGTGGCCTATGAGTACGACGGTGGGGAAGCCGCCCTTGGCCTGTTCGCGGATGGCCGCGCAACGATGATGCCCAAGGTGGATGCGATCGCCCTGGACTCCCTATTGAGCGATTCCAGCAACCTGAAGTAGGGACGCCACGAAGGGTCCGCCACGGTGGGCGATTTCACCGGCTGAGACGTAGGCGCGCTTCCCGGCAATTACCCGCGGCCAGCAGGCGCGCAATTTCATCCAGCTCCGCCGACGCGGTGGCGCCTTGTTTGCGCAGCGCATACAGCTGGGCGGGCAGGCGCAGGTCCTCCGGGGTAAACGTGAAACGATCACCCAGTTCCGCCCGCCGTGCCTCCTGGATGATCTCCAGGAAGGTGTAGCCGAATTCGTGGGTGGGCTCGATCATGGTGCCTTCACCGTAGTCATTCCAGGTAACGAGCTGGACCAGGGGCCACGGTCCAGCCATGGCGACCTGAAGGGTTTCGCGCAGGGTGGCGCCGTTGCGATGGGGCAGTTCGCGATGATTTTCGTGGCGGTAGACGTCGTTGAAGCCGGGGTAGGCGGAGACGATGACCTCGTTGGAATTGGCGGTGAAATAGTTAAACACCTCGCCGATGCGGGCGAGAATCTGGCGCTCATCCGGGGCGCCTTCCCAGGGGTCGTAGTGCACCCACGTGAAGCCGCCGTCCGCCCCAGCCTGGCGCCACAGGTGATGGAGTCCGTAGAATAGCGGGCGGACCGGCAGGTCGGCGAAGGCCGTGTTCCATGCATCGGCGCTTCGGAAAAATATGGGGCCGAAATTCAGCATCAGGGGACGGCCCTGCACGTGGAGATAAGTGGGCTGGGAAAACCATTCCTGCTGCATCCAGCGCAACGTCCTGGCCAGCTCGTTTGTGGCCTGGTCGGGCGCGAGCTGATTCCACTTCACCAGCAGTTCAAGGGAACGATCCTCGTAGCAGACGGCAAATTTCATCCCGAATTTCCGGGTGGCCTCGAACAGGGCCCGGGTGGCCAGATGGATGGCCGGATGGTCCGCCTTTTCGCCGATACCGTACCAATCGGCCACCACTCCCTGG
>CAYTVN010000388.1:0-2368 GCA_964441655.1 uncultured Verrucomicrobiota bacterium
ACTGACCGGGACGAACCAACCGTTCGGGGTTGGGGAAGGCCACCTCAATGAGCAGGGTGCCTGTGGCGGGATCCACGTTCCGGTCGGCGAAGATGACGCTGCCCCGGTGGGCGTGCACCGTCCCGTCGCCCAGGATCAGCTCGAAGATACCCGCGGCATCTTGTCGGGCGACATCATCATCCGGACGCTGGCGCCGCCATTCCAGATAATCCTTCTCACTCACGCTGAAGCGGAAATGGATGGGGTCGATGCTGGACATGGTGGTCAGCAGAGTGCTTTCCCCTCTGCCCACCAGGTTGCCGGGCCGGACTTCGGTTTTTCCCACCAGGCCGTCGATGGGGGCGTAGATCTTGGCGTAGCCCAGCTGGATTTGCGTGGTGTCCAGGGCGGCCCGGGCGGAGTCGACCCCGGCCTTGGCCGAACGCTCGGCGGCCAGGGCGTCGTCCAGGGTCTGCCGCGAGATGGCATTTTTCTCCCACAGCGGCTGCAGGCGACTGACATCCCGGCGGGCCTTATCGAGCATCGATTCCGCCTGGGCCAGGCTGCCCTTGGTCTGCTCCAGGTTTGCCTCCAGGGAGCGCGGGTCGATGACGTAGAGCAAATCGTTGCTCTTCACGAAGCTGCCTTCAGTGAAGTGCATGGATTCCAGCACGCCTTCCACGCGGGCCCGGATTTGCACATCCTGGGCGCCCAGGGACTGGCCGATGTTTTCCAGGTAGATGGGCTGGTCGCGCACAATCACGTCGGAAACCACCACCGGTACCGGCGGCAGGGGCGGCGGGGCCGGGGCTTTGCCACCGCAGCCGGCTATCATCAGAAGCCCGGGCAGGATAAGAACGGGAACAGCATTCTTCATGCGGAGTCTCCTCGGTAGATCTTTCACGCCGCAGATTGGGTGAATCCGCACCGGTCAGGCAAGACACGGTGGCGAACGCGTATTTTTCCAATCGTTGGAAGTGGCTTATATGCCAGTTTCCAATGATTGGAAAGTGGCAAGGTCAGGAAAATAGGCATGGATTACCACGATATTGATTCGTTATTAGCATTTTGCCCATGCGATGTTTTTTATGAAAATTATCGGGCCGGCCGCGCCCATCGACGTGCCGTGAGCGCCGAAATGGTTCGCCCCCGCGCCCTGGAGTCGGTACACCCTTGGGGATGAGCAGCTTTACCGACTTTGGATTATCCCCGGCCTTGTTGAAGGGCGTCACGGAACTCGGCTTCGAAACGCCCACCCCGGTGCAGGAGAAGGTCATTCCGCTGCTGCTCAAGGGCCAGCGCGATCTGGTGGCCCTGGCCCAGACCGGCACCGGCAAGACGGCCGCCTTCGGCCTGCCCCTGCTGCAACTCACCGACCCGGCGAAGCCGCATATCCAGGCCCTGGTGCTGGCGCCGACCCGCGAGTTGTGCGTACAGATCGCCAAGGACCTGGCCGATTTCGGGCGGTTCGCCCCCCAGTTGCGCGTGCTGCCCGTGTACGGCGGCGCGCCCATCCACACCCAGATGCGCAGCCTGGAACGCGGCGTTCATATTTTGGTCGCCACTCCGGGCCGGCTGAACGACCTGATGCGACGCGGCAACGTGCGGCTCGAGCAGGTGCAGCGCGTGGTGCTGGACGAGGCCGACGAGATGCTGAACATGGGTTTCCAGGAAGAGCTGGAGTCCATTTTGAAGGACGTGCCGGACCAGGCGCGCACCCTGCTGTTTTCCGCCACCATGCCCAAGCAGGTGGCCTCCATGGCCAGCAAGTACATGAAGGATCCCGAGGAGATCATCCTGGGCAAGCGCGGCGCCATGGCGGACAACGTGACCCATGAGTGCTACACCGTGCACGCGCGCGATCGCTACCAGGCCTTGAAGCGCATCATCGATGCCCGGCCCGGTTTCTACGGCATCGTATTCTGCCGGACCCGCCAGGAAACCCAGGAGGTCGCCGCCAAGCTGGCCGCGGACGGCTACAATTCGGACACTCTGCACGGCGATCTCTCCCAGGACCAGCGCGACCGCGTGATGCGCGGCTTCCGCGCGCGCACGGTGCAGATCCTGGTCGCCACCGATGTGGCCGCGCGCGGGCTGGACGTGGATGACCTCACGCACATTGTAAATTATGACCTGCCCGGCGATCCCGACGTCTACACCCACCGCAGCGGCCGCACCGGGCGCGCGGGCAAGGCGGGCGTGTCCATCGTGCTGGTGCACATGCGCGAGGACTACAAGATCCGCGCCATCGAGCGGATCATGAACAAGCGCTTTGAATACAAGATGGTGCCCAGTGGTCGCGAAGTGTGCGAGGCCCAGCTGCTGGCCCAGCTGGAGCGCATCAAGGCCATGGATGTCGCGGACGGCCAGATTGACAGCTTCCTGCCCA
>CAYTVN010000389.1:0-2349 GCA_964441655.1 uncultured Verrucomicrobiota bacterium
CGAGGTACGGGCCCGCGTGCTCGCCCTGACCGCGCGTTTCCCGGTACCTTAATTGAGTTACACGTTCCAAGTTCCAAGTTTCAAGTCGCAGATAGGCTTTCCGGGACTTGGAACCTGCAACTTGGAACGTGGAACTTCTCATATCTGATCAGGGATTCCCTGATTCTTTTCCCGGCTCCTTTTCGGGATGGTAAATAGCCCGCCGCTTATTATAGTCGCACTCCTATCGTGAGCCGTTAATTCGGCTGAAGCGCAGCTCGGACCAAGAGGATCATCATGGCGGAAGAACTGCAGCATCTGATTGAGCGTATCCAGCGGGAAGCGGTGGATACGGGCGAACAAAAAGCAGCCGAACTGATGGCGCAAGCCAGGGAAAAGGCCACCGCGCTGGTGCGCGACGCGGAGCAGAAGGCGCTTGCGCTGCAGCAGAAGGCCGAGCAGGACGCGCAGGTATACACCCAGCGCAGCCAGCAGACGCTATTGCAGGCATCACGCGATCTGCTGATCAGCGTGGGGCAGGGCGTGGAGGGCATTTTTTCCAGGCTGGTGGTGGAGGCGGTCGGCCAGGCCATGACCGCGGAAACCATGCGCGACATGCTGGTCAAAATGACCGAGGCCTATGGCGCCACCAGCGGCCGTTCCGTGGAGGTGCTGGTAAGTCCCCAGGACCAGGAAAAATTGCTGGCCCAGATGCGCGAACGATTCCGGGAGCAGCTGCAGAAGGGGCTGGTCGTGCGCGGCGATGAACGTGTGTTCAAGGGATTCCAGGTCGCGCTGGAAGGCGGCCGGGTGAAGCACCAGTTTACCCCGGAAGCCATTGCCGAATCCCTGTCCCATTTCCTGCGGCCCAAGCTGGCCGAGATTATCTACCAGGCGGCACGCCAGGGTGGAGGCGCGAAGGCGTGAGCTTCTATTACTTCGTGGCCAGCCTGCCCACGCTGGAGCTGGGTGCGCCCGCACCCACCTCGGTGTCGGCGTATGGCGACGAGGTCAGGCGTCTGCTGCCCGCGGAGGTGTCCGCCGAATACCATGCCCTGCTGGGGGGGGAGGGCGCCGCTGCGCGATCTTCCTTTGCCGCCCGCTGGCGGGACTCCGAAGCGCAGTTGCGCAACACGGTGGCGCGCACCCGGGCGACCCGGCGCAATGTGGAGGTCGCCCCCTACCTGCGCCCGCAATCCGCGTTCAGCGTCTTTCTGGATCAGGCGGTGGCCGATGCCTACAGCAAGCCGCATCCGCTGGAGCGGGAACTGGCCCTGGATCGATTCCGCTGGAATTTTCTCGATGAACTGGTGCGCACCTCCCCCTTTGGTCTGGAAGCGGTGCTGGCCTACGGATTGAAACTGCGCATGGTGGAGCGTTGGCAGGGATTGAAGGACGAAGCGGGCCGGGCCGCCCTGCTGCAGGCCGTCAACGACGTGCGGGAAGTTGCGGCGACTTCAGCGGGCAACGGGCGACCGGGCTGAACCCGGCAGTGATATTTCGGATGGGAGTCTCATGAGCACGACAAACACGGGCAAGATCACGGGCATCAACGGGAACCTGCTGCGGGTGGCCTTCAGCTCCCCGGTGGCCCAGAATGAAGTGGGCTATGCCCGCATCGGCAGCCTGGGCCTGAAGGCGGAGGTCATCCGCATCCGGGGCACCATCGCCGAGTTGCAGGTATTCGAGGACACCTCGGACCTGCGGGTGGGGGACGCGGTGGAATTCTCCGGCGAGCTGTTGAGCGTGGAGCTGGGGCCGGGCCTGCTGGGCAGTATTTACGACGGGCTACAGAATCCGCTGCCCCAGTTGGCCGAGCAGAGCGGCTTTTTCCTGCAACGCGGCAAGTATCTGCAGGCGCTGGATCGCGAGCGCCAGTGGGCCTTCCAGCCCGCGGTCAAGGCGGGTGCTTCGGTGCAGGCGGCGGACACGCTGGGCCTGGTGCCGGAGGGCATTTTCAAGCACCGCATCATGGTCCCGTTCCGGCTGGCCGGCACGCTGACCGTGGAGGCGATTGCGCCGGCGGGCAGCTATGGCGTGGACCACGTGGTGGCCACCCTGAAGGATGCGCGCGGACAGAAACACGAGGTGAAAATGGTGCAGCGCTGGCCGGTCAAGCTGCCCATCAAGGCGTACGCGGAACGCCTGCGCCCCACCGAACCGCTGATTACGAAAGTGCGCATTGTGGACACGTTTTTCCCTGTGGCGCGCGGGGGCACCTATTGCATCCCCGGCCCCTTCGGCGCGGGCAAGACCGTGCTGCAGCAGATTACCAGCCGCTACGCCGACGTGGACGTGGTCATCATTGCCGCCTGCGGCGAGCGCGCGGGTGAAGTGGTGGAGACCCTGCGCGAATTTCCGCACCTGCAG
>CAYTVN010000390.1:0-2339 GCA_964441655.1 uncultured Verrucomicrobiota bacterium
CGCCTACCTGAAAGCCCACTACCCCATTGAATTCATGGCCGCCAACCTGACCGTGGACATCGGCAACAACGAACGCCTGACCGAATTGATCGCGGAATGCCAGGAGATGGACATCGAAGTACTGCCACCGAGCGTCAACGAAAGCGGGGTCCGCTTCACCGCCCTGCCGCCCGGCAACGCCGAGCACCCGCGCGCCATCCGATTCGGCATGGCGGGCGTGAAGAACGTCGGGGTGGGCGCGGTGGAATCCATCGTGACCGAGCGCACCAAGGGCGGCCCCTTCAAGGGTCTGCTGGATTTCTGCTCGCGGATGGACAGCACCCTGGTCAACAAGAAGACCATTGAAAGCCTGATCCGCTGCGGCGCCTACGACTTTACCAAGCTGCCGCGCAGTCGTCTGTTCAATGCGGTGGAGCAGGCCATGAGCCGGGCCGCCTCCGCGCAACGGGATCGCAAGGCCGGCCAGTTCTCCCTGTTCGACCAGCTGGAGGATCCCGCCACCACGGCCAACGATACCGACCTGCCGGACGCCGAGCCCTGGCCGCAGAGCCAGGAACTCGCGGGCGAAAAGGAACTGCTGGGCTTTTATATTTCAGGTCATCCACTGGCGGCCTTCAAAAACGAGCTCGCCCGCTACAGCCTGGCCACCCTGTCCGCGGTCAACGAAATGGCGGAGGGCACCACCACCCGCATCGGCGGACTGGTGACCCTGTTCACCAAACGCTTTACGCGCGAGAAGCAGGAGGCCATGGGCGTGTTCCGGCTGGAGACCCTTGAAGGCTCCATCGAGGCGGTGGCGTTTCCCCAGACCTTCAACCAGTACGCCGTGCATCTGCGCGACGAGGCGCCGGTGCTGCTGTGCGCGGAAGTGAAAGTGAAAGAGGAAATGCGCCGCCTGGTGGTGAACGAGATTTACCCGCTGGACGAAGCCCACAAATACTTCGCGCAGAAAGTCAGTCTGCACATTCCGGCCGCCCAGGCCACCGAGGAAAACCTGCGCAGTGCCCGCCAGATTTTACGCGCCCACCCTGGCGACATCCCGGTGGTGGTCTGCGTGATCATGCCCACGGGCGAGAAGATCTTCATCCAGGCCGAGCACACCTTCAAGGTGACCGCCCGCGGGGCCCTGGTCCACGACCTGGAACACGTGCTGGGTGAAGGCAGCGTCTACATCGAAGTCAACCCCGCCCCCTGCCTGCGCCCGCGCGAACGCAAACGCTGGGAAAAGTCGGGCGGGGAGTAAGAACGGGCGGGTCTGGTTTTGCTGCGGTATTCCCGTTGCGCACAACCGTGAACGGCTTATCATCGCGTCATGCAAAGAGGCGATAAAAGGAGTCGACCGGAAAGCACCGCCGCTGACACCCAACCACAACCAAACACCGTCGCCTATCAATCGGCCTTTGAGAAAACCTGCGAGCTCTGCGCAACGTTTGCCGCCAATGAAGCGCGCTATCTTTCCCCCGGCTATCAGGAGGCCGAGGTTCGGAAGGATTTCATTGATAAATTCTTCATCGCCTTGGGGTGGGACGTAAACCACGACCATCAAACCAACCCCTACGAGCAGGAGGTCAAGGTTGAATCACCGGTATCGGCCAGTGGCGCGCGCCGCGCTGACTATGCATTTCACCTCCGGCCCAACTTCGATGATGTTCGTTTTTTCGTGGAGGCCAAGAAACCCTTTGGCGACATCGCCACCACCCAGAATTACTTTCAAGCCAACCGCTACGGGTGGAACAAAGGCACCCCGCTGGCCCTGCTGACTGACTTCGAGCAGTTCCATGTCATTGATTGCCGCTACCGCCCCGACATTGACCAAGCCCTTCGTCGGGGCGTACTCAAACTCCACTACCGCGAGCTCTCCCATCCCGAGAAGTTTGCCCAGCTCTACTGGCTGTTCTCCCGCGAGGCGGTGGCCGACGGCTCCTTGGAAAAACGCGCCCGAGAATTGCCCAAACCGCGAGGCAAGGCCGTGCAGCGCGGCTTGTTTGCCGGCGGCTACCAGACCCTGGACGAAGCCTTTCTGGAACAACTCGACACCTACCGCGAAGCCCTGGCCAAGGCGTTCAAGAAGCACCACGCGGAGTTGGATGGCGAAGCGCTCACCGAAATCACCCAGCGCGTTCTCGACCGCGTGGTCTTCATGCGTTTTCTCGAAGACAAAGGGATCGAAGGTCAGCGCTTTGTGGAGAAGTTTGGCGACAAGGGCTCCGCCTGGGAGGACTTCCTGGCCGCCAGCCGCCGCCTGGACGGCATCTACAACGGCATCATATTCAAGCCGCATCCGGTCTTTGACAAAAAGGATTTCGCGGTTGATGACGAGGCCTTCGCCGACCTGTGCG
>CAYTVN010000391.1:0-2330 GCA_964441655.1 uncultured Verrucomicrobiota bacterium
ATTGTAGCCGACCGTTTGAGCCATGCCTGCCTGCTGGACGCCGCCAGGTTGTCCGGGGCCAAACTCCAGCGTTATAAGCACAACGATTTGGACGATGCCCGGCGTCTGTTGGCCCACCGAAGCAACTACCGGCGCTGCCTCCTCATCACGGAGTCCATTTTCAGCATGGACGGCGACCAAGCGCCGGTGCGCGACTTGTTGCAACTGGCGGGCGATCACGAGTCGATGTTGTTGGTGGATGAAGCCCATGCTCTGGGCGCGGCCGGGCCGCGTGGTGCAGGTTTGACCGCCGATCTCGCGATGGATTCAACCCAATTGATCACCTTGGGCACGCTGGGAAAATCTCTGGCTAGCGCGGGCGGATTCGTCACCTGTTCCATCCCGCTCCGCGAATTGCTAATCAACCGCGCTCGCAGCTTCATATTCGACACCGCTCTCCCGCCCCCCGCGGTAGCCGCGGCCCAGGCGGCCTTGTCCCTGCTGCAGGACCATCCGGATTGGCCCGCCTCCCTCCAACAACGCGCCTCCGATTTTAGCGCCGCGTTGCGATCCGCAGGACTGCGCGTCATGGACGGCGCGTCACATATCGTTCCGATCATGATAGGTGAATCCGAACGCGCCGTGCAGATGGCTTGCGCGCTGCGGACACGAGGTCTCTTGGTGGGCGCCATTCGTCCGCCCACCGTGCCCCCGCACACGGCACGGCTTCGACTCTCTGTCAGCCTTGCTCATTCCGCCCACGAGCTGGCGGATGCTGCACATCTGATCCAGTCGGTGTTCGAGGAAATGCGTGCCCATGTCTGACGCATCCATACAAATCAAAAGCGGCTGGTCCTTTCCCGATCACGCTTTGGCCCACATTCGTGAGGGCCTGGTACAGCAGCTGCCGCGACAGGAGCACTTGGTGGTGCGTGGCGGCTGGTCGCTGGGCGGATTATTGGCCTTGCACGACGTGGCCAGCGGAAAAAGTGTGGCCACCCACCTGATCTTGATTTCTTCCACCGCGCGTTTTTGCGCAGACGATTCGGGCTGGCCGGGCACTTCGCCAGCAAACCTGCGCGCCATGCAGCGCCAGCTTGAACGATCGCCGCCGGAAGCCCTCGCGGCGTTTCATCGCTGGTGCGCTGGCCCGGAGGCCGCGGAGCCGCTCATCCAGCAGCGGGTGGCCGATTCGCTTGATTTGGGCCTGGATGCCCTGCGGATGGGTTTACAGGAATTGGCCACCCTGGATGTTCGGACCGCGCTACAGTCCTGCTCCATCCCCGTCCTTCTGTTGCACGGCGTCCTCGACCCGGTCATTCCCATGGCCGCAGCAGAACGAATGGTGGAAATCCTGCCCATGGCAACCTTGGTGCGCCATCCCCAGGCCGGCCACGATTTGCCCCTGAAGTACCCCGCGTGGGTGCTCGAACAAACCGCCCATTTCATAAAGAACCCCGCATGACCTCCACCCTGCATCACCAGCACGTCCGACACCGGTTTTCCTCCGCGGCCCAGGACTATGATGCGGCCTCGACGTTGCAGGCGGCCGTGGCGCAAAACGTCATGGATCTGGTGCCGGCCACGTGCTCGCCGCGCCGGGTGCTGGATGTGGGTTGCGGCACCGGGCGACTCCTGTTGCTGGCTCGAGCGCGCTGGCCTCACGCCCACTTGACCGGGTTGGACGTGGCGGATGGTATGATCGACCAAGCCCGCCAACGGCACCCTGATGTGCAGTGGGTGACGGGAGATGCCGCACATTATACTGACGATCCTCATGACCTGGTGCTCAGCAGCAGCGCCCTTCATTGGCTGCGCCCCTTCGAGCAGGGATTGGTCCATGTGATGAAGTTGATTCAGCCGGGAGGTTTTATGGTGGCTGGATTGATGACGCACCAGACCTTGCGCGAATTGCGCGCGGCCAAGGACCGGATCGCTCCGCACAAAAATGCTGGCGGCCAGCTGCCGACCCTGGACGACATTGCATCGGCTATTCATGTACTGCCGGGCTACCGGATTCACCATGCCGTGGAGATCGTGGAACAGCATACCTATCCCGGCGCGGGCCCCTTGCTGCGCCATCTGCACAATATGGGGGTGACGGGCGGTGATCTATCGTACGGCGGAACCCCCTTGAACCGACGCGAACTGCAGGCGCTCATCGCCTGCTACGACGAACAATTCCAGGCGCCGGGTGGCGGGGTTCGTGCGACCTTCAGTGTCGCCTATCTCGTGGTGGAGCGACTATGAGTGCGACCCAGGGCTTCTTTATCACCGGCACAGACACCGGCGTGGGAAAAACCCAGGTTACCGTGGCCGTCGCCACCGGCGCTCCGGCGCTGGTCGGCACC
>CAYTVN010000392.1:0-2302 GCA_964441655.1 uncultured Verrucomicrobiota bacterium
CTGGGCCACCACGCGCACGTCGTCCAGACGCGCGATACGATCCCGGGCCAACTGTAGATAGGCCAGCCGGTCACCGAGGTTGGACCCCAGGCTGAGGGCCAGTTCCATGGCTACAGGCCCAGCACGTCCCGCATGGTGTAGAGACCGGGCGCGCGGCCCTTCAACCACGCGGCGGCGCGCAGGGCGCCGATGGCGAAGGTGTCGCGGCTGGTGGCGCGATGGGAGATCTCCACCAGCTCGCCCTCGGTGGCGAACATCACGGTATGGTCGCCTACGATGTCGCCCCCGCGCACGGCGTGAAATCCGATTTCGGTCGCAGGTCGGTCGGTCTTGACCAGCCCGTGCCGGCCGTGCACCGCCACCTCGTCCAGCTTCACGTCGAGTCCGCGGGCCACCGCCTGGCCGAGCCCGAGTGCGGTGCCGCTGGGCGAGTCCTTCTTCTTGCGGTGATGGCGCTCGATGATTTCCACATCGTAGCCGCGGTCCTTCAACGCGCGCCCGGCCTGCTCCAAAAGAACGAACAGCAGATTGACGCCAAGGCTCATGTTGGGGGCCTGCACCACGGGGATGACCCTGGCGGCGGCGGCGATGGCGGCCTGGCCTTCCGGCCCGATGCCGGTGGTGCCGATGACCCAGCCCTTGCCCCATCCCGCGATGCGCGGCGCGTTGCCCGCCGTGCCCTGATGTCCGCTGAAATCAATGAGGACATCGGCCAGCGGAGCCACCGCGGCGAGATCGGAGGTCAGATTGATGCCGGTCCCGCCACACGGCTTGCCCAGATCCGGGGCATCCCATAAATCCACCGCGCCCACCAGCGTGAGGCCGGGCACCGCGTTGCTTTCGATGCAGCGCACCAGGGTCTTGCCCATGCGTCCGCCGGCGCCGATTAATGTGATATTCATTTGCGACTTCCGATTTTCGAATTTCGATTTAAGAGTTACCCAATCGCCGCTTGGCGGTCTTTCGAGATGCGGAAATAATGGCCGTTATTTCATCGGCTTCACGCCGAAGTTCTCTACTCTCATTCCCACCCGCGAGCCCCGATTCTTCAAACATTTCCAGCCAGTATGCGCTTTCGTCCGCCTCTTCCTCAACGTTGCCAAGCTTGGCAATAAACTCGGCCCTCGACCTTGATCGGCAGGCCGCCCGATAGTTGGCGCCCACCGAAGTCGCAGAGCGCAACAATTGATTACTCAACACGCGCGTGGCCAGCGACGTCGGCAAATCATTCAACCATCGAATGACCATGAGTCCGAATTGCTTTGTCCGCTTCTTTAGCTCTGCCTCAGTCACGTGGCTCTTCAATCGAAAATCGAAACTCGCAAATCAAAAATCAGAACAGTCCCGCCGCCTTCAGCGTGTCGGCCAGCTTCTTCTTCAGCGGTTCGCTCATTTCGCACATGGGCAGGCGGAACGCTTCCTCGATCTTGCCCATCAGGGCCAGCGCGGTCTTGACCGGGATGGGATTGGTGTCGAGGAACAGGTCGGTAAACAGCCGGTAATACTTCAGGTGCAGCGCGCGCGCCTCGTTCCAGCGACCGGCCAGCGCATGATGCACCAGGTCCGCCACCGGGCGCGGGGCCACGTTAGAGGCCACGCTGATGACGCCCACCGCGCCGATGATCATCATGGGGAGCGTCAAGGCATCGTCACCGGAAAGGACTTCGAGCTGGCACCGGGTCAGGATCTGGCTCACCCGGTCCGCGCTGCCACCGGCTTCCTTGATGGCGACCACCTTGGGGTGCCGGGCCATTTCGACGACCACCTCCAGCGGGATCTCCTTCGCGCTTCGGCCGGGCACGTTGTAAAGCACCACGGGCAGGCCGAGATCGGCCACCGCGGAAAAATGACGGACCAGGCCCAGGCTGTTGGGCTTGTTGTAATACGGCGTCACCTGAAGGGTACCATCGGCGCCCGCCTGCAAGGCGTGACGCGTCAACTCCAACGCCTCGGCGGTGGAATTCGCCCCTGTGCCGGCGATGATCTTGACCCGGCGGCGCGCGGTTTCGATGGCCACCTCAACGACCTTCTCGTGTTCCTTGAAATCCAGGGTGGGCGACTCGCCCGTGGTGCCCACCGGCACCAATCCGTCAATGCCCCCCGCGATCTGAAACTCAATCAGGTCCCGGAAGCGGGCGTAGTCCACCTGTCCGTCGCGGGTGAACGGGGTAACGATTGCAGTATATGCGCCTTCAAACATGATGGTTCCTACTCCGGCTCAATCTTCCATTCCCTGGACTTGTCTGCCTAGGGCAGAAAACCCACCTTTTTACTGTTCCAACGCCTGAAAATAAAGCACGGA
>CAYTVN010000393.1:0-2300 GCA_964441655.1 uncultured Verrucomicrobiota bacterium
CGGCCGATAATCTGTCCCAGGTCAGACACCGCCTCCCGCAGCGCCTGTGCAGCCAGCGAGACATCGGCCGGTCCCTGACCAGACAACTGTCGCTGCGCCTCCCGCACATTCAATAGGGCACTATCCAATAGTACGCGATGCCGCTCACTGATCGCAGCGTGCTGAACCGATTGCACCGACCCCGAGGTCAGGCGGGAAATCAATCGCTCGCGAAGATTGTCAAGACCTGTCCCCAGCTTGAGGCTCGTTGGGACTATCTCGTATTCGGTGGGCAGGGTGGGGTGGGGTAGCTCACCCAGATCCTGCTTGTTGGCCACGACCAAGCAGCGTTTGGAATCAAGCGCCGATATTCGCGCTATATCTTCTTCGTCAATAGGTTGCGACGAATCCACAACGTACAAGTAGAGGTCTGCACGCCGCAGGCGATCCTCGGTTCGGCGAATACCTTCCTGTTCGATGGCGCACTCTGTTTCACGCAGGCCGGCGGTGTCGACCACGTTTAGCGCAATTCCTTGCAGGACAAGGCCTTCCTCGATTGTATCGCGCGTGGTGCCGGGCTGATCCGAAACGATGGCCCGGTCCTGGCCGAGCAGAGCATTGAGCAGGGTTGATTTACCCACGTTCGGACGACCCGCGATAACCACCGTCGCGCCGTCTCGCAATAGATGGCCCTCGTTCCAGGAATCCAACAGCTTCTGGATGGCCTGGGCCTGGTCATCCACACGCCCGGCAATCCCGGTTAAAATGGTGTCCGGCAATTCCTGGTCGGAAAAATCCAGCGTGGCTTCCAGATTGGCCGCCACCAACAGCAGCTGATCGTACAGCCGCACCAACTCGCGGGTGAGCCCGCCGCGCAACTGATCCACCGCAGCCGAAGCCGCGCGATCGGTGCGAGCCCGGATCAAATCCAACACCGCCTCCGCCTGCACCAGATCCAGCCGTCCATTCAGAAAAGCTCGCCGCGTGAATTCACCCGGCTCGGCCGGCCGGGCTCCCGCGGCCAACAGGCGCCGCAATACATGACGTGTGACCGCGGGCCCGCCATGGCCCTGAATTTCCACCACGTCTTCGCGGGTGAAACTGCGCGGGGCGCGAAAAATAAGGGCCAGGGCCTCGTCAATAACGCGCCCATCCGATTCGACCACATGCCCAGCCACAAAGGTAAACGGCGCACGCTGCGAGGGTGGGGGACCCGCACACCGGAACACCGCGTCCGCCACCTGCAGGCTTCGCGGGCCGGAAATGCGGATGACGGAAATACCGCCCTCGCCCGGTGCGCTGGCTATGGCAGCAATGGTATCGGTCAATGCTTGCATGAAAAAAAGTCCCAGTCGCTCGGCAGCTTACTTCGCCACCGGAGGGCATCAAGGAGGTTCTCATGCGACGCACGGCGCATGCGTTGACGCCGACCGCATCCGGCGTAGGTTGATGACGGAGAGTGCCCCATGAACTACGCGGTCCATCTCGAACCGGGGGAGGGCGGCGACTACACCGCAACCTGCCCCGAACTCGGCCTGACCACTCACGGCCTCGGCGCCGCCTGCGCACTCGACGCCCTGCGCGACGAAATCCGCTACCGCCTCGAACTTTGCCCCTGCACCTCGGTGGACGAGGACTTCGTAAAACTGGACGTCCAGGGCCCGTAATCAATTTGTCAAATGTCAAGACTCGACCCCGGCTCTTCCCCGGCGCTTCCCCCGGGCAGGTGACTTGGAACGTGGAACCAGCAACTTGCAACTGGCTTCTCCCGGTGCTATCACAGTGGCTGCTCTCGCCGGAATGAGCGCATAGCGTGCTCTAGGGTATTGTGCCCGCGGCTAGGAATGCTGGGAGATGGGTCATGGCTAAAGTCGTATTGGAAAATGTATTCAAAATATATCCGGGCAATGTCACCGCGGTTCACGATGCGAATCTGACCATCGAGGATCAGGAGTTCGTGGTGCTGGTCGGGCCCTCGGGCTGCGGAAAATCCACCACCCTGCGCATGGTGGCCGGCCTGGAAGAAATCTCCAAGGGCAGCATTTATATCGACGGCAAGAAGGTCAACGACGTCCCGCCCAAGAACCGCGACATCGCCATGGTGTTCCAGAACTACGCGCTCTATCCGCATATGAGCGTCTACAACAACATGGCCTACGGCCTGCGCAACCGCGGCATGCCGGAAGCCGAGATCAAGACGCGCGTCGGCGAAGCCGCGCGGATTCTCGAACTCTCCACCATGCTGGAGCGCAAGCCGCGGCAACTTTCCGGCGGCCAGCGCCAGCGCGTCGCCATGGGCCGCGCCATCGTGCGCCAGCCCA
>CAYTVN010000394.1:0-2296 GCA_964441655.1 uncultured Verrucomicrobiota bacterium
GGCATGGGCGAGCCGTTCAACAACTACGCGAACTGGTGGACCTCGGTGGAACGTCTGCACGATCCCAAGGGCTTCAACATGGGCGCGCGCAATTTCACCGTGTCCACGGTGGGCCTGGTGCCCGGCATCCGCAAGCTGGCCGAATCGCCTCTGCCCATCAACCTCGCCATCTCGCTGCACGCGCCCGACGACGCGCTGCGCACGGACATGATGCCGGTGAACAAGAGCTTCCCCATCGCCGACCTGATGGACGCGGTGCGCGACTACACGGAGAAGACCAACCGCCGGGTGTCCTTCGAGTATGTGCTGCTGCAGGAGAAGAACGATTTCCCCGCCCAGGCCGAAGCACTGGGCCTGCTGCTGCGCCGGGACAGCCGTCTGCGCCCGGAGCTGATCCACGTGAACCTGATCCCGTGGAACCCCGTGCCCGGCAATCCGCTGGGGCGCTCGCATCGCCAGCGCGTGCTGGACTTCCAGGAAACCCTGCAACGCATCGGCGTACCCTGCACGGTGCGCGTGGAGCGCGGGGTGGAAATCGGCGCCGCCTGCGGGCAGTTGGCGGGGACGGCGGACTAAGTCGCAAGTTCCAAGTCCAATGTTCCATGTTGACTTGGACCCTGGAACTTGGGACTTGGGACTACTCCCCCCGCCCGCTATCCTGAACGCATGATCAAAGTCTTGCATGTCGGTGATATCGTAGGCTCCCCCGGACGCACCTTGTTTGCCCGCGTCGTTCATCGCCTGCGCAGCGAGGAGCAGGTGGATATCGTGATCGCCAACGCGGAGAATTCGGCGGCGGGGCGAGGCATCACCCCCACCCTGGCCGATGAGCTGTTCGCGGCGGGCGCGGATGTACTGACCCTGGGCGACCACACGTGGGACCAGAAGGAAATCATGCCCTATCTGGACCGCGAGCCGCGCATCGTGCGACCGGCCAACTTCGCCCCCGGCTGCCCGGGCCGCGGCTTCACCACGGTGGACACGCCGAAGGGCCGCATCTCCGTGCTGTCCCTGATCGGCCGCGTATTCATGCCGCCCGCGGATTGCCCGTTTCGCACCGCGGATGAAATCCTGAAAAAACGCGATGCGCTCGGCTCGGTGATTTTCGCGGAGATTCACGCCGAGGCCACTTCGGAAAAAATCGCCATCGGCCGCTATTTGGACGGACGCGTCACCTCCGTGGTGGGCACCCACACCCACGTGCAGACCTCGGATGAGGCCATCCTGCCCAAGGGCACGGCCTACCTGACCGACCTCGGCATGACCGGCCCCAAGGATTCCGTGCTGGGGCGCGCGCTGGACCCCGTGCTGAAGAAATTCCTGACCGGCCTGCCCACCAAGTTTGAAGTGGCCACCAACGATGTAGCCCTGGAGGGCGTGGTGGTGACCGTGGACCCCAAGACCGGACGCGCCACCAAGATCAAGCGCATCCGGGAAACGAAGTGAACGCACCATGCTCACCGTAAGCGAAGCCGATGCCCTGATTCTCCACCACGCGCGCCGCTTCCCCACACACGACGTTGCGCTGGAAAACGCCGTCGGTTGCATCTTGCGCGAGGACGTGGTGGCCGACCGGGATTGGCCGCCTTTTGACCGCGCCACCATGGACGGCATCGCGGTGGCGGCGGGCGCGCGGTCCTTCACGGTGGAAGGGGTGCAGCCGGCGGGCAAGCCCGCGGGCACGCTGCGCGACCGCCAGCACGGGGCTCTGCTCGTCATGACCGGCGCCATGCTGCCCGCCGGCGCGGACACGGTGATTCCGTGCGAGGATTATGAGATCGCGGGCGACCGCGTCACGCTGCACCTGCATGTGACGGTAAAGCCCGGCCAGTATATTCACCGCCAGGGAACGGATCGCAAGGTCGGCGACGAATTGCTTACCCGTGGCACGCGTCTGTTCGGGCCGCAAATCGCCCTGCTGGCCTCCAGCGGACGCCGCCATCTTCAGGTGAGCCAGCCGCCCGCCGTGGCCATCGCCTCCGTCGGCGATGAATTGATCGAGTCCGGCCTACCGCTGGAGCCCTATCAAATCCGCCCCTCCAATTCCCACGGGGTGACTGCGGGCATGCGTCGCCTGGGCGCCACCCGCATGGAGCTGGCCCTGCTCCGCGACGATCCGGCCGCACTGGAGCGGAACCTGGCCGCACTGGTGGAGCAGAACGGGCTGGTGATTTTGAGTGGCGGCGTATCCAAGGGGGCGTTTGACTTTGTGCCACAGACGCTGGCCAAGCTGGGGGTGAATCAGGTGCTGCACCGCATCGCCCAAAAGCCCGGCCAGCCGATATGGTTCGGGGTA
>CAYTVN010000395.1:0-2289 GCA_964441655.1 uncultured Verrucomicrobiota bacterium
CGCTGTTGGCGCGCGCCGATGCGGGCGCCGCCCGCGATCCCCAGATCTATGCGGTGGCCCTCGCGACCGCCTTGTCGGCCGCAGGCGCCCAGGTTCACCTTTTTTCCGATCAGCCGCCGGGGGCGGATTGCGCAGGCCTGACGTATCACCCGGTGATGGTGCCGCCCGCGCCCGCCGGGGATGCCGTGGCGGTGGCCCGCGCCTATTGCGCCGCCCTGGTTCCGCTCCTCGGCCGGGTCAGCCAGGACCATAGCCCGTTTCATATCCTGCACGCGTGCAGTTGGACCACCGCTCCCGCCGCGTTGTCCGTGCGTCGACACGGCGGGGCCTGCGCCGTGGTGACCTTTCTCGACACCGTGTTTGGCCGGACCGGTCACTGCAACGGCGATCGCGCTACCGCACACATCCGGAACCTTGAACAACAGGCCGCCCGCGAAGCAGATCTGGTCATTGCCGCCAACGAATCGGTGCGCGCCGAACTGGCCTGGCTGTACAACACCGAGGGCGAGCGCGTGCGGGTGGTCCCGGATGAACTTCCGGTCTCTGTTCCGTCCCCGGTCCCGGCCCGGGCCGACCGGAGCCGCGCGCCCTGCCTTGGCTTTGTCGGGCCGTGGAATCACGAAGGCGGGTCCGATTTGTTTCTGGACCTGGCCCGCGATCTGGCGGTGGAGCTGCCCGGCCTGCGCCTGGTGGTGGCCGCGGAGGGCGGGACGTCGGCCAAGATGGAGGCGGACCTGCGTCGGCGCGGGTTGGGCGCCCGCCTGGCCTCCACCGCCGGAGAGGAAGACGTTTTGGCCGCGTGCGATGTCGTGGTCGCGCCTGCGCGGCGTCCGGTGGGCCATCACGGCATCTATCGCGCGCGCTCTCTGGGCCGGCCGGTGGTGGTGACGCGGACCGGCCCCGCCGAACTGGTGGAGCCCGGTCGCACCGGCTCGATCACCTTCCCCTTTGCCGCCGCGCTGCTCCGCGAGGTAAGGTTTTGGTTAAGCTCCGCCGCACCCGTCGTACCCTCTGCATCCTTTACTTGGACGCAGGCCGCGACTAACCTTATCGCGTATTACCGCGCTCTTTTCACCGCTCGGGAAGGCGCTGCGGAGAAGCAGAACGATGTCGCATCAGCACGCTGACAAAGACGATATATCCGGATGGCCTGAAGCAGCGCCCACTGCCGAGGAGCTGCGCGAGGTGGTTGACGATATCGCCAATCACTACCCGCCGCCCCGTCTGGGTACCGAACTCGTGCTGCTGGAAGTCAGCCCGCATCGCGCCCACGCCTATTGGAACATCGACGTCGAGGACTATCAGGTCGCGCAGAAGAAAACCGGTTTGGATCACGCCCCCCTGGTGCTGCGCCTGTACGACATCACCGACGGCACGCCGCCCGAAAAAGCCATGACCGCGTTCGATGTGGAGATTCAGGGCCTGCAGGGGCATTGGTATCTCGATCTGTGGAAGGATGGGCGAACCCATGTGGCCGACCTCGGCTTCCGCGATGCCGCCGGCCGTCTCGTGCAACTCGCCCGCTCCAATTCCGTATCCACTCCGGCGGCGGCGCCATCCCCCGACTATCACACCCAGGCCGTGGACACCACGCACCCCGCCGGGCTCCGCTTCACCGACCTGATCTTTGATCCGCATCTGAGCCCGGAAAATACCGACGTGGAAACCGGCGCTCCCCTGGAGACCGCGCCTGATGCCGCGGCGTCGGCCCCCGTGATCGCGATCCCGCCATCTCCCGCCGAGCCCGCGCCCGCCACCGTGGCCATGCAACCGTCGCGGCCTGGGTCGGACGAGGTGGTCCCGTGGCCGATGGCCCCCGCGAGTCCGGCTCCCGAAAAGGTGCACGATGAGGTGCAGGCCTATTTTGATCAGGCGGCCGAGCAGGCCACCGCCGTGCCGCTGGTACCGCCCTGGCAGGGCCATCAGCCGGTGTCCGCCGATGCGCCCGCTCTGGACCCGGCGCGGGCGTTGCCGCCGGACGGCTGGCCCAGCGCGGAAACCCTCGAGAAGTTGGTGCCCGGTCATGCGCCCGAGTCCACGCCGGGCGAACCGGCGCCGACTTCCGCCGCGCCGTCCGAGCCCGCGCCCCCCGCGGCCCCGCCGGCACCCGTCCCGGTTTCGCTGGATCAATACGTCGGCTTCTCCAGCTTCGAGCAGGGTCGTCGCGAGGTTGCCCTCGAAATCAATGTTGAACTGCACATCTACGGCCGGGCCAAGCCAGGCACCGAGTTGAGCCTGTACGGCCAGCCCGTGCCGCCGCGCCCGGACGGCACCTTCTCCATTCGCAAG
>CAYTVN010000396.1:0-2287 GCA_964441655.1 uncultured Verrucomicrobiota bacterium
ACCCGACCTGCTCATGGATCCGGGCGAAGTGGCGGACGCCTTCGCGGCCCTGAAAAAAGCCGGCAAGGTGCGCGCCTTCGGCGTGAGCAATTTCAGCCCCAGCTTCGTGAGCCTGCTGCAAAGCGCCCTGCCCGAGCCCCTGCTGGTCAACCAGGTGGAAATATCGCTCGGCCGGCTGAACACGTTCACCGATGGCACGCTGGATCAATGCCTGGAACGCCACCTCACGCCACTGGCGTGGGGCCCGCTGGGCGGCGGCTGGCTGGGCACGGGTGGCCGGGTGAGCGACCAGCATCCACAACGGGAAAACCAGCTGCGCACCCAGGCCCTGCTGGATGAAACAGCCGCCCGCCTCGGCGTGTCCCGCACCGTACTCGCCCTGGCCTGGCTGCTAAAACACCCGGCGGGCATCATCCCCATCGTGGGCTCCTGTGTTCCGGACCACATCCGCGACGCGGTGCGCGCCACCGAATGTGAGATCAGCCGCGAAGACTGGTACCGCCTGCTCGTCGCCGCCCGCGGCGAACGGCTGCCCTGAAAAAGTTCCAACGATTGGAAATGGGCACTTTTCAAAGTTCCAACGATTGGAAAAATTCGGCGCGGCCCGGTCGGTCCATTCATATGAAACAATTGATCCCATCCATGCTGGTCTTTCTGCTGGGCATCGCGGGGGCCGGACACGCGGGGACGCTCGTTCAATTTAGAACCCCCGTGGGGGACCTGCCGGTGGAATTGTTCGATGAAGAAAAGCCGGTGACCGTAAATAATTTTCTTCGCCTGGTCCTGGCCGGGCGTTATCAGAATACGTTTATGCAGCGCTGTGCGACTAACTTCGTTCTGCAAGGGGGCGGCTACCGCGTACTGACTCCCACCAGCAGCGATACTATTACCTCGGTGTATTCCGTCGTCAGCTTCGGCTCCATCACCAACGAGTTTCTGGCCGGCCGTGTGATCAGCAATACCTTCGGCACCATCGCCATGGCTAAAGTCTCCGGCCAACCCAACTCCGCAACATGTCAGTGGTTTTTCAACCTGGCTGACAACTCGGCTAATTTGAACAACCAGAACGGCGGCTTCACCGTATTCGGACGCCTGCTGGGTGACACCAATGTGCTGAATAGTTTTAACGCGCGCAGTCCCGGGAACGGAATCGTCAATGCCGGAGCCTCGTTCCCCATCCTGCCCGTGCTATACAGCGGCACCAACGATCCGCGCTACACGGATTTGATCTACGTGGACATCACCCCGCTGCAGGTGTCGGTGAGCAACGCGCCGGGCGGAGGCGGCTCTATTTCGTGGCTCAGCGTCTCCAACTGGACGCACGTGGTGGAATACACGGATGGCTTTCCCCCGGCCTGGCAGGAACTGAGCCGCACCACTGGAAACGGCGAGCGCCAGATGGTCACCGATCCCAGCGAAAGCCCCGGGCGCTTTTACCGCGTGCGGGTGGAACATCCATGAGCAACACCCTGCCTGAATTAAAAACCCAGCGCCTGCTGCTGCGTCCCTTTCGGCTGGAGGACGGACCCGAGGTGCAGCGGCTCGCGGGCGAGCGCGAAATCGCCTCCACCACCTGCAGCATTCCCCACCCCTACCTGGACGGCGTGGCTGAACTGTGGATCAGCACCCACGCCGCCGCGTACATCGAACGCGAAGGGGCCACCCTGGCCATCACGCAGAAAAAATCAGGGGTGTTGATGGGCGCCATCGGGTTCAACGTGAACCTGAAGAACGGGTGGGCGGAAATCGGCTACTGGGTCGGCAAACCCTACTGGGGCCACGGCTACGCCACGGAGGCGCTGCGGGCCCTGATCCCGTGGGCGTTCGAGGCTTTTCCGCTGAACCGGCTGCAGGCCTGCCACTTTACGCGCAATCCCGCGTCCGGCCGGGTCATGCAAAAAGCCGGCATGACCCTGGAGGGCATCCTGCGCCAGCGGGTGAAGAAGTGGGGCAAGTTTGAAGACATTGCGGTGTACGCCATCCTGCGCCACGAATCCGAAGGCCAATCTTGACCAAGCCAGAAGAATCGGGCTATGTTGGCCACGTGAAAAAGGCTACCATATCCTACACCAAGAACCACCTGAGCGCGCTGCTGGAGCAAGTCAAACGAGGGGAGACAGTTACCATCCTTGACCGCACCAAGCCGGTGGCCCGTATGGTGCCCATCGAATCAACTGGCGATGCGGAGTGGGATCGCAAACTGGACGACATGGAGCGACGCGGCATCACCAAACAGGACCGCTCGGCCACCATCGAATGGCTGCTGCGTGAACCGCCTCCCAAGCCC
>CAYTVN010000397.1:0-2269 GCA_964441655.1 uncultured Verrucomicrobiota bacterium
GTGGGGTGAGGCAGGTGCTGGATTGGATGGCGGCATAGGTCCTTTCAAAGTTCGGGGGCCAAGATTAGGTGCTTCCGGCGCGGAAACAAGTCCTTATGCCGGGGAATCCACCTTTACACCATCCCTGCCCCATCGCATGCTTCACGGCCAATAACGCCATGAAATCAACTGCCGCCTGGAAAGTTATCCGTCCGGATCACCAAGCGCCCCTGCTGGAGGTGCTGGCCCGCCATCTGGGCCTGTCCCGAAAACAGGCCAAACGCCTGCTGGATGATCGCGCTGTGTTTGTCAATCAGCGCCGGGTCTGGATGGCGCGCCATCCACTGCAGGCGGGCGATCAAATCGAGGTCATGGGGGCCCGACCACCCGCGGCTACCCGCCCCGCCAGCACCCTGCGGATTGCCGTCTTGCGCGAGCATGCGGACTGGCTGGTGGTCAATAAACCGCCCGGGCTCACGACCAATGGACCCCACAGCGTGGAGAGTCTGCTGCGCCAACAGCGCGGCGAAGCAACGCTGGAAGCCGTGCACCGGCTGGATCGCGATACTTCAGGCTGCGTGCTGTTTGCGCGAAATCCGGCGGCACGCGAAAAACTGGTGGCGCAGTTTGAAGAAAAAAATGTGCGCAAAACCTACCTGGCCATTCTGCAAGGCGCCTTTCCCCCGCACATCCGGCGGGTGGAGCAGGCGCTGGAAGGACGCGAGGCCATCACCGATTTCCGCGTGTGGGATGCCCGGTCACGCGCCAGCCTGGTGGAAGTCCGTCCGCTGACGGGACGCACGCATCAGGTCCGGCTGCATGCGCGCGCAGTCGGACATCCGCTCGCGGGCGACCGGAGCTACGCAACGGGTACACAGGAAGATGCCGAAATGAGGCGTCTACCCCGGCAAATGCTTCATGCCTGGCGCCTGGGCTGGACGGACGAGCAACAGCAGGAGATCCGGGTGGAAGCGCCCTGGCCGGACGACTTTCGCCTCGCCTTGGATCGCTTGGGACTGCGGATACGAAAAGAGCCGAATCAGACCTTGTGACGGAACGTAATGCGTCCTTTGGTCAGATCGTAGGGCGACATCTCAACCTTCACCCGGTCACCGTTGGTGATCTTGATGAAATTCTTGCGCATTTTGCCCGAAATGTGGGCCAGAATCTCATGTCCGGTCGCCAGTTTGACCCGGTACATGGTGGCGGGCAGCACCTTGAGCACCACCCCATCAACTTCAATCAGATCGTCTTTACCTGCGGCCATACGTCCTTTCTTCCTGTGCCATCGTCCAAAGGACGCCGGCAGTAGCAGCTAAACAGGGCACGACCATAGGAGATTGGCCCCGCCAAAGCAAGCCATTGGCCCATAGGCCCATGGACATTGCCATCTCTTCACCACTATGCTATCGGGTAATTCCAACAGCATGAGTTCTCAGGACTACCATTTAAACCGCCCCATCCACCTCGCCCGGCGCGATGTTTATTTCGAACGTGCGGTGGACCTGCTCTATCTGCCCATTCAAGAACTGGCCACGGAGCAACGGTTGACCCACGTGGACCGGGTGCTCGTCCTGCTGCAAAAATCCACCCAGCACGCCACCTTTGCCGCCCAGTCACCTGACCGCCTGGACCGGGAACAGGACTTTGTGCGGTTCCTCGGGTTGATGGCCCATAATGTGCAATCCGCCCATGCCATGATGCAGCACCAGGCGCATCTGGAGGAGGAGGAGGGCTTTCTGTGTCACTTCCTGAGCGCGACCGCGGAGGAGTGCGCCCTGCCCGCCCTGCACTACCGGCGGCGCGCGGATGATATTCTTCAGGGCGTCTGGCACCTGCTCCGGTTGGCCCATCGCTCCTACCATGTGTTGCAGCAGAACACCACGCAGGCGCTTCCGGAGGCGGATCGCAAACGGTACCTCAAGGCTTACCAGAGTTTTCGCGCCGAGGTGCTGGAAAGATTCCCGGCCGAAGCCGCGCCCGTGACGGGCTGACATCCGCCGCTACTCGCGGCCGAATTTGCGCCGCAATTCCTGGAACCCCATGAAGATCAACGTGGGACGTCCGTGGGGACAGGTGTAGGGCATTTCCGCGCGGGCCAGATCCAGCACCAGTTGCTCAATCTCATGCAGCGACAAGCGATCCTGGGCCTTGACCGAAGCCTTGCAGGCGGCCATGGCCACCTGGTCCTCGGCCCAGCGATCCGTCCCCCCCCGCGCCCCCCCCTGATCCAGGCTTTCGGCCACATCGCTGAGCACCGCACGGGCCGACACTTTGCCCAGGCAGACCG
>CAYTVN010000398.1:0-2248 GCA_964441655.1 uncultured Verrucomicrobiota bacterium
GTCCAGCGCGTCTGCCAGTCCGCCACTCCGGCCCCGAAAAAGGTGGGAGACATATACCCATTGGCGGCCCGACCGCCAAGGGAAAGATGCGGCTTCGTGGCTTATGGGAATACAACCGTAACCCCATAACCACGTAGGATGGCCGTTTGGGATTCAGGCAACGAAGGATTATCACTCAGGTACACCGTATCGCCAGAGCCAAGTCCACCGCGTGCTGCGTTGGTAAGCAAGGGCGTGATGTCGGAAAGCTGATTGCCTGACACATCCACCAGATTGAGATTCACCAAATCCGTCAAGCCGTCCAAGCTGGTGAGCTGGTTGTGATCTGCATAGAGCACTTCCAACTGGGGTAGCGCTGATAAAGGCGCCAAATCGCTAATCTGATTATGTGATACATCCAGAACCTTAAGGTCCGGTAATTCACCCAAGCCTTCCACGCTGCCCAATTGATTGCCATCCAGGCGAAGGACCTGCAATCCCGTCAGGCCGGATAATCCATTCAGGTCATCGATCTGGTTGCCACCGGCATCAAACCAGGCCAGATCGCTCAAGCCGGCCAGTCCGTTCAGTGATGACACACCACGAAGAGCCACCGTGAGATTGGTAAGCCCTGCTGTTTCTGCGTCGTAGATCCAGTTGGTGGGGAATAATTTTCCAGCTCCTATCCAGGAACGGACGGTTGCCTCCATTACGGTGTCCGCGAGGCGAACCGCCTGCAGGCCCGAGCGCAACCGAAAGAAGGCCTGCGCATTGGTCGGTATCGGAACCTGGGTTACGGTATCCACAACGCCGCTGGAGGATCCGACGGCCAACGCCTGCTGTTCCAACGGATTGAACTGTTCAACAATGTAGCGATCCATGCCGGTGGACCATAGGAGACGGACCCCGTCACCTTGGATTTCCATGTGCGAAATATCCGGATCCTGCGCCCACGATGTGTGGGCCGCCATCAGTGCCCATAGAATCACCTTGCCGGAGGTGCGCATGCTCTATCTCCTCCCAAAGTTGCGGCGGCGGCGCAGGGCATAACAGATGCCTGCGGCCACGACCAGGTGGGCCATCGTGGTCGGCTCGGGAATATTGCCGGTGGAGTAGCTGATCTCGAGGGTGGCGCCACCCAGCAGGGCGGACCAGAAAGCAAAATTGCCACCCGATGAACTACCGGAGGAAGTGTCGGTGACATCGATGTAGAACTGAAGATTACCCAGGCCGATGAAGGGCACCAGATTATCGCCAGGCGAGGTATAGCTGGCGCTGGAATTTCCCGATGCAGTCAGGCTGCCGAACGTATAGCCGGACGTGCCACCGTAATCCAACGTGTAATCAAATGGATCCACCACCTGTTGGCCTGTCTGCAACAGATTCAGGGTCAAGAGGAGTTGGTTTCCCTGATCATAAACCTCAAAAGACCCCGCCAGATTTCCCGAGATGCTGGAAAACTTGTCCTCAAGATTCTCAACGCCTACATCACCATTCACATTCCCAATAATACGGAGGGTAACGGATTCCAGGGTGCCCAGATTGGGGTCGAATTGGGGTAAATTAACAGTCTGGGACCACCCGACAGGCTGTTCGTTTACGGTGGTAGAATGAACAAATACGGCTGCCCCTCCCGGACGCGCAAGAGCGCAGCCAAGCAGGGCGATGATGAGAAACGATTTTATTCTGTCAGTTTTTGTCGTCATTTGATCATTAAACCCGGGTCGCCAAGCAGGTTGTATAAAGTGGGGCCAACAACGTCGCCGTCGGCCTGAATGAAGTCAAGTGAAGCTTGCTTCCATAGGTCGCCAAGCCGGCTTGGGCCAAGACCGATACGGCTGATCAAGGCCTGGTTCAGGGGAGCGGACAGGGTCCGGCTGGACAGACCGATGGGGGAGATAATGGCGATCGCGCCTCCGGTGGCCCGTCGCACGAGTTCTTCGCCCAGACAGGGATAACCGGGGACCGAATAACGGCCCACCACGCACGTCATGGAAATCACCACCGGCAGCCGAGCGCCATTGTTGAGGTTGGTCACGTCACTGCTGGTGAGCAGCCCTTCCTGGGCCATCCGGTCCAGCGCGCCATGACCTGCGTAGTTGACGACGGCCAGACCAGATTGCCATGCGCCGAGGAGTTGGCTGCGTGCGTTGGTGATGGTTTGGCTGCCCAGGTAACACTTCGTGGTGCTGAAGCGATTGGTCAGCAGGCGAACCAGGGAGTCGCTTTCCGTGTCAAAGGCGCCGCCGCCATCCGCGTTATCGGCCAG
>CAYTVN010000399.1:0-2211 GCA_964441655.1 uncultured Verrucomicrobiota bacterium
GCCGTGAAACGGTGGTGGCCGTGACCGCGGGCGCACTCGACTTTGGCCCGTGGGAGCAGATTTTCTACGGTGAATTCGACGGCCTGCGCCGCAAGCGCGTGCTGGTCAAAATCATCGGGGACTAGCTGGTTTTGACATGCCCAGCATCGCCAAAGTCCTGGTCGATCTCTCGCTGGACCGAGAGTTTGATTACCTCATTCCCGATGAACTGGCGGACCTCGTTCGCATCGGCTCGCGGGTGTCGGTTCCCTTCGGCCGCCGGGAGGCGGAAGGATTCGTGGTGGGCTTCAGCGCGGAGTCGTCCTTCGACCGCCTGAAAGCCATCGCGCGCGTGGTGGGCCGGAAGCCGCTGGTGGAGGAGAACATCCTGGCCCTGGCCCGTTGGATGGCCGACTACTATTGCTGTCCGGTGGAGCAGGCCGTGCGCACGGTGCTGCCCAGCGCGGTGCGTCGCAAGGGGGCGAAGTTCAAGGAGCAGCTCTTTGTAGAATTGACCGAACCGGGGCGCGCGGCGGATGCGGTGGCGTCGGTGCGCAAGAAGGCGGCCGGCCAGGCCCGGGTGCTGGAGACGCTGACCGCACAGGGGCCGTGCACCGTGCAGCATGTGGCGGAGGCCGCCGGAGTGACCTCTTCCACGGTGCGCGCCTTGGAACGCAAGGGGCTGGTGCGGGTGGGGCGCCAAATCACGGAACGGTCGGTGGCGAGTGGACACGGCGGCGAGATGCTGCAGACCGGGGCCCTGGCCCTGATGCCGCAGCAGGCGGAAGCCCTGGCCACGGTGGTGCAGTCGGTGGATACCGGCACGCCCGGGGTGGTGCTGCTGTTCGGGGTGACCGGTTCGGGCAAAACCGAAGTTTATCTGCAGGCGATTGACCATGTCTTGAAAAAGGGCGGGGGCTGCATCGTGCTGGTGCCGGAAATATCGCTGACCCCGCAGACGGTGGACCGGTTCCGCTCGCGCTTCGGCGACACGGTGGCGGTATTGCACAGCGAGCTGTCGCAGGGCGAGCGGCACGACGAATGGCATCGTGTGCACGAGGGCAAGGCGCGCATCGCCATCGGGCCGCGTTCCGCCGTATTTGCGCCCATCAAGAACCTGGGCCTTATCGTGGTGGATGAGGAGCACGAGCCGAGTTACAAGCAGGAAGAGGCCCCGCGCTATCACGCCCGCGACATGGCGGTGCTGCGCGGTCGCATGGACAAGTGCGCGGTGGTGCTGGGTTCGGCCACTCCGGCCCTGGAATCGCTCTACAATGCCAAGCTCGGCAAATACGCCATGGTGCGCATGCCGCACCGGGTGGACCACCAGAAGATGCCGGCCATGCGGGTGGTGGACATGCGTACGGAGATGGAGCGCGAGGGCAAATATTTTGTGCTGTCGCGCGATCTCAAGGAAGCGATCGATGCGCGGCTGGGACGCGCCGAGCAGACCATGTTGTTTCTGAACCGGCGCGGGTTTGCCACTTCGCTGATCTGTCCCAAATGCGGCACGGTGGCGCAGTGCGACCATTGCAGTGTGTCCATGACGTTTCACAAACCGACCCAGTCCCTGCGCTGCCACATCTGTGGAGCCAGCAAGGCGGTGCCGGAGCGCTGCCCCAACCCGGAGTGCCGCGATCCCGCGTTCAAGTATTCCGGCGTGGGCACGCAACGGGTGGAGGAAGTGGTGCAACGGGTGTTCCCCAAGGCGCGCGTCCAGCGCATGGATTCCGACACCATGACCGGCAAGGATTCCTACCGCCGCGCCCTGGGCGATTTCCGGTCCGGCAAAACCGATATTCTCATCGGCACGCAGATGATCGCGAAGGGCCTGCATTTTCCCAACGTCACCCTGGTGGGGGTGATCAACGCCGACCTCAGCCTGCACATTCCAGATTTTCGCGGCGGCGAACGCACCTTTCAGCTGCTCACCCAGGTGGCCGGTCGGGCCGGGCGTGGCGATGTGGTGGGGGAGGTCATCGTGCAGACCTTCACCCCGTTTCACGCCGCGATTCAAGCGGCGCGACGCCTGGATTACGACGGCTTTTTTGACCAGGAAATCGAATTCCGGCGCGAGTTGAGCTATCCGCCTTTTGGCCACCTGGTGCTGATCACCCTGCGTGGCCTCAAGGAGGAACTGGTGCAGTTTGCCGGGCAGAGTTTCGCCCGGGCGCTGCAACCCCGACTGGGGCCGGAGGTGCAGATGGCCGGGCCCACGCCCGCGCCACTGGC
>CAYTVN010000400.1:0-2201 GCA_964441655.1 uncultured Verrucomicrobiota bacterium
GCCGCCATGCCTTTAGGTGCAAGGGGCAGCCAATCCTTCGCGCTCGCTTGCGAGCCATCCACGAAAATGGAGGCTTCGAACCTCCCGTCTCCGTCCAGGTCATAGAAGGCCAATTCATAGAGCCCGCCGATGACTCCGAACGGGGCTGGCTCCATCAGGGTGAGCCCGTGGTCGCCGGTGAGCGCCTGCGGTTCCAGGTGTTCGAGGCCCGGGGTTTTTTCCGTGACCAGCAGATTCTTGGTGATCTTGTCCTCGAACCGGCCCAGTTTGGTTTCTTCGTGGGCGGCCTTGGCCAGCACGGCGGCATTTTCCAGCATTACGGCCCGAATGGCCGCTATGATTTCCGCGCGTTTGCGCAGGGGCAGGGCAACGAAGACGGGCTGGGCTTCCCGGGCCGCCTTCACCGCGTCGTCCACGGTGGGGAAGATGCCCAGATTATGATCCGCGGCCGTAACCGCAGCGGGCGCTGACCCCGGGCTGGAACCCGGATTCAGGTCCGCTACAATTCGGCGGGCAATTGCCTCGATATCGGCATCGGTCAACCTGGCCATGTACACTCCTCAGCCGGTGGGCGTTAGTCTTCCGCCACCTGGGGTTCTTCGGACTTCCGGTATTTGGAAACGCCATCCACATGCCAGCTGTCCACGATGGCCATGATCACGGTGTCCACCGGACGCTTGTCCGTCTGCACGGTCTGGCGGGCCGAACTTCCGGAGGCGATGAGGACCACTTCGCCGGGGCCCGCGCCCACGGCGTCCGCGGCCACCAGAAGAGACCCGGTTTCCTTGCCGTTTTCGTCCAGCGGCTTGACCAGCATGAGGCGCAGACCCTCCAGGGTCGGCTCCTTGCGGGTAGCCACCACGGTCCCGGTTATGCGTGCGAGCTGCATAGAATTTTCGATTTTCGATTGGCGATTTTCGATTTTTGCCGCCGATCGGCCATCGAAAATCGGAAATCGAAAATGCTTACTTCTTGGCCTTGGCTTCGGCGCGGCCGAGCGGCAGCACGGCATCCACATTGCTGTGGGGACGGGCAATTACGTGCACGCCGACCACTTCGCCGATGCGTCCCGCGGCCACCTGGGCGGCGTCGCAGGCGGCTTTGACCGCCGCTACATCACCGCGTACGATCACGGATACATAGCCGCCGCCGGTCTTCTCGTAGGAAACCAGTTCGACCTTGGCTGCTTTAACCGCGGCATCCGCCGCTTCCACCACGGCCGGGAAGGACCGCGTTTCAATCATGCCCAGTGCTTCAGTCATGTTCGTCTCTCCGTTAGGTTCTTTCTACTTGTACAATTCCGACCCGTTTAACCGCCGCGACCCTTGTCTTCACGACCCGAGATCACTTCCAGTGCCTGCTCCGCCGCCCGGTAGCCGACCTCGATGTCGCGCTCCTCACCGCCCAGATAGATGCGCCCGAAACTGCCAAAGGCGCGCACTTCCAGAATGTTGACGTTGGCCGCCTTCTCCGCTTCGTTGGCCGCGATGGCCGCGTAACCGGCCGGCGCGCACTCCATCACGTACAGCGAGTGGCCGGGCAGGATCATGTTGCCGTGCCGGGTGCGGTTGATGAGCTGGGAGTGGTAGTCCGAGATGTTGCGGATTACCTGACTGGTCAGCAACTTCGGCTTGATGCGGTCTTCCTCTTTCAGTTCCAGCGATTCCAGGATGGCGCGGCCGGCCTGGCGCACATCGGCCTGGGAGGAGGAGTGGATCTCCAGCATGCCGTACAGGCGCTCGATGATCATCATGCCCGGGGTCACGTTGGTGGCCTTGAGGGCGACATCCGTAACCTTGTTGATGTCCATGCCCGGGGCGATTTCCACAAACAGGGCGGCCTGATGTTGGGTGGGCAGGAAGCCTTGCGCCACCGTGCCCAGGAAGGACGCAAACTGGGGTTGCAGACTGTCTATAAATACGTAACAGCGCAGTTCCGACATGTCCGATCTCCTTCTGATTTAACCCGGCCGCTGTTGCGGCTTAGTACCCTTTGCCCGCCGCACCTGCCGGCTGGGCGATTCCCGACGCTTCTTCAATGATACGCACGCTGCTGCTGCAGCCCACGCGCGTGGCACCCGCTTGAACAAATTTCACCAGGTCCGCATAGGTGCGGACGCCGCCCGAGGCCTTGACCCCCAACTTGCGCGGGGCCACGGTTCGGGCCATCAAAGCAATGTCTTCCACGGTGGCGCCGCCGGT
>CAYTVN010000401.1:0-2196 GCA_964441655.1 uncultured Verrucomicrobiota bacterium
TGCCCTTCACCCCGGCCAACCTCCGCAGCACCCTGGTTCGCTATCCGCTGACCGCCGCCCTCACCGTGCCGCGCATCATCGCCCAGGCCGCCCGCCTGCACTTTCAAAAGCGATTGCCCGTGTTTACCAAACCGATACCTCATCACGCCATGACCATACGAACCGCCCCACCCACCCTGCTGGAGCGCATCTGCCAGAAACCCATCCTGCGCCTGTTCAAACGCCTGCAGCACGGCCGACTCGATCTCACCCTGCCCGACGGCGCAAGCCTCGCCCTGGGCGGATCACAGCCCGGCACGAAGGCCGCCGTGGCCGTGCGGGATTACAATTTCTTCCGGCGCGTCGCACGCGACGGCGACATCGGGCTGGGCGAATCCTTTATGGCCGACGAATGGTCCACGCCCGACCTCACCGCCACCATCACCAACTTGATTGAGAACCGTCATTGCCTGGAGGACGGCAACCTGCGCATGGCCGTGCTGGGTCGCATCTTCAACCGCGCCCTCCATCTCACCCGGGCCAACACGCCGGGCGGCAGCCGGAAGAACATTTCCGCCCACTACGACTTGAGCAACGACTTCTTTGCCACCTTCCTTGATCCCTCCATGCTCTATTCATCCGCGGTATTCGAGGGCGCCGCCGACACCCTGGAAACGGCCCAGCAGCGCAAGCTGGACCTGCTCATCCGCAAGCTGCGCATCAAGCCGGAACACCACGTGCTGGAAATCGGTTCCGGTTGGGGCGCCATGGCCATCACCATGGCCCGTCAGACCGGGTGCAGGGTCACCTCCATTACGGTTTCGCAACGACAGCACGACCTGGCGGTGGAGCGGGTGCGCGAGGCCGGGCTGGCCGACCGCGTGGACATCCGGATGTGCGACTACCGCCACATCGAAGGCCGCTACGACCGCATCGTATCCATCGAGATGCTGGAGGCGGTGGGCCACGATTTTCTGGGTGACTATTTTGCCGCGGTGGATCGCGCCTTGAAGCCGGACGGGCTGGCCGTCCTCCAGGTCATCACCATCCCCGACCAGCGCTATGCAGCCTATAGCGCCACCACGGATTGGATTCAGAAACACATTTTCCCCGGCGGCCATCTGCCCTCGTTGTCCGCAATGACAGACGCCATGACCCGCCATTCCACCCTCGGCGTCGAACACCTGGAAAACATCGGCATCCACTACGCCCGCACCCTGCGGGAATGGCGGACCCGCTTCCTGGCCCACGCCGACACCATACGAGGCATGGGTTTTGACGATATCTTCCTGCGCAAATGGGAATATTATTTCTGTTACTGCGAAGCCGCCTTCGCCACCCGCACCCTCAACAACCTGCACCTCGTATTGAGCCGCCCCGGGAATAAAACGCTGGATGAGTAAACCCACCCCTGTGGTCCCCTCCTTGGAGGGGTGCCCGCAGGGCGGGGTGGGTTCCTCCTCGGCGGATTGGGTTATCAAGCAGTAACTTTGCATTCTATCTCATGAAGACAAATAAAATTGCCACACTGACTCTCGAGTTTGACCGCCAGGTTGCGAATCTGGTTCAGCTGGGCTATCCGGCGCTGGCCGGGCTATCCGTTCCTGCTTTCGTGGCGCAAACCGAGGCACTCAAGCGAAGGCTTACGGAACTTTCCATTCGACGCCGGCCGGGGAACATTCCCTTCGTGATCGTGGTGAAGCAGGAGCTGGTCGCCCTGGAGTCGGCCATGCCGTTGCTGAACATTCGCGGCGAAGCAGGCCAGGTCAACATGGTGCCGGTGTCGCCCAAGGACTTCCATCCCATCGCCGGACTGAATATCCCGGAGGAAAACATGTATCTCCTGGAAAATATCGATACCGGCCGGGACACCCTTAGCGTTCGGCCTGAAGACGCGCTCAAGATGATCCGCCGGGACCGGCGCTCTCCGCTCACCATCGACGAGGGGGTATCCCTGGTGGTTCAGTTTCCGCAGATCCTGACCGACAAGCATACCTACAACTGCATCCAGATGCCGGGTTCCCGCCGCGCCGACCAGCGCATCCCCTCCCTCTGGATCAGCTACGGCAAACCTCGGCTGGGCTGGTGTTGGGACAGAAACAAACACACGTGGCTGGGCTCCGCCTCCTGCAGCCGCCGGTTCGGCCGGCCTACTGGTTGGGGATAAAATCCACCCGGTGTTGGACGATCCAGTCGCGCGCTTCGGTGGTGGAGCGG
>CAYTVN010000402.1:0-2179 GCA_964441655.1 uncultured Verrucomicrobiota bacterium
GGTAGCGCGTTTTCCGGCTGCACCGAAACCACGGCGAGATTCTCCACCGTCTCCGTTGGCACGGGAACCACCCTCACGGATAGTCCCGGCTCGGCCTCCAGCACCGGCTTCACCATTTCGCGGTTCCGCCAGCCCGTGGCCTGGTTATCTGTGAAGATGACGATTTCGCGGCGGAATCCTTCGTAGGGATGGAGGGCCGCAACCGCCGTTTTCAAGGTGGCGGGCCAATCGTTCCGAGCCGCGGTCGGGCGGGCGGCATCCAGCGCATGCCGGATGGTGCTTCGCTCGTTTCCAGGCGGCGCGAGGAGATCCGCCGTGGGCGAGGTGGCCGGCAGGAGGGCCACGCTGGAGCCGGGGGCCAGCGCATCGAGATACTGACCCGCGGCCTCGCAGGCTCGCTCCAGCCGGGTGCGCGCGCCGTCGGTCTGCCCCATGCTGGCGGACTGATCGAGGATCAGGACCGAAACCGTGGCGACGTCGGTGCCCGCCTCCGTCCCGCTGGGATTGAGTACGGGCCGCGCGAAAGCCAGCACCAGCAGGGCCACCAGAAGGCAGCGCGCGAGGAGCAACAGAAGATCCTCGACCTTGCGCCGACTCGATTGTTTCTGCGCGGCCTGGCGGAGAAACCGCATGGCGCCCCAGGTGACGTGCCGCACCCGCAGGCGGTTCATCAGGTGGATGGCCACCGGTATGCCCACCGCGGTCAAGCCGGCCAGAACCAGGGGTGATAGGAAGATCATGGTCAGCGGGCCGTGGTTTTGCGCCGGAAGGCGAGATAGGCGTTCAACGTCTCCCCGACCGTCACACCGGTGTTGGCCAGTACGTAGTGGATGTTGGCCCGCTCACAGGCCAGGCGGATGCGGGCCAGGAAGGCGTTGCATTCCGCGCGATAGCCGGCCCGGATGTCCTCCGCATTCGCGAGCAGGTCCGGTCCGCCCTCCAAGCCGTGAAAATGGATCGGGCCATGAAGGGGAAAGGTGATTTCCTCCGGGTCCAGCACGTGAAAAACAATGACCTCCATGCCCTGGAAGCGGAGCCGCTCGATGCCCCGGTAAAATTCCTCCTCCCCCTCCAAGAGATCGCTGAGCAGCACCACGATTCCCTTGGCGCGGACCTGCGAGGCGAGATCGCGCAACGCGCCGCCCAGGTCGGTGGCCGCGGTGGCCTCAAAGCCGGCCAGGCGGGCCAGGATTTCGTGCAGGCGGCCCGGGTTGTCGGTGCGCGTCATGTGCACGCGGTTGGCGGTGTCAAAGATATCCAGGGCCACGGCGTCGCGCTGGGCCAGGATGGTGTGGGCGAGACAGGCGGCCAGAATCTTGGCGTACTCGAGTTTGGTCAGCTTCCCGGATCCGTAGTTCATCGACGCACTGCCGTCGAGGAGAAGGTTCGCGGTGAAATTGGTGTCCTGCTCGTACTGCTTGATGTAGAGGCGGTCCGTCTTGCCCAGCAGTTTCCAGTCCAGATGCTTCAGGTCATCGCCCAGCCCGTATTCGCGGTGCTGGGCGAACTCGAGCGCAAATCCGTGGAAGGGCGAGCGGTGCTCCCCCACCCGGTAGCCTTCCACAATCTGGCGGGCCTGCAGGCCGAGCGACTCGGCTTTGGCCATCACCTCTGGATCAAGCAGTTTCATCGGCATCAGGGCAAACCGGCCGGCAGGCCTAGTGCGCGGGGATGGCTTTCAGCACCTGACCGATCACCGCGTCCGGGGTGATGCCCTCGCCCTGCGCGGTAAAATTTACCGACACGCGATGGCGCAAAACCGCGGGCGCCACCGCAGCCACGTCCTCGCACGCGGTGTACGCCTGGCCGCGCAGCACGGCACGCGCCTTGGCGGCCATGATCAGGCCCAGGCTGGCGCGCGGCCCGGCTCCGAAGGCGAGATAGCGCTGCGCGACCTCCAGGGCCCCGGCTTCGCCACACCGGGTGGAGCGTACGATTTTCGCGGCGTAGTCAAACACGTGGTCCGCCACCGGCACCGCCTTCACCGCCTCCTGGATGTAGAGGACATCGCTCACGTCGAGCACCGGGTTCGGCGCTTCGCCTCCGCCCGCCGTGGCGCGCTTCATGATGAGCAACTCTTCCGCGGGCGATGGATAGCCGACCTTGACCAGGAAGAGGAAGCGGTCGAGCTGGGCCTCGGGCAGCGGATAGGTGCCCTCCTGCTCAAGTGGATTCTGGG
>CAYTVN010000403.1:0-2165 GCA_964441655.1 uncultured Verrucomicrobiota bacterium
CATCGCTCGCAGTCAGCCCTTTGTGGGCGCGGTATTTTTAGGCAAGCAAGCCACCCAGGCCTCCCATTGGCCGGCCGCCCTGGCTGCGCCCGGCCCCTGGCTGAGCGGGCTGGACGGCTGGCTGAATGCGTCCCGCGCGGCAGAACTGGTGGAACCCGGTGCGGCCTTCCCTGTGCCTTCGCTGGCCGCTGCCTCCACGATGCTGGCCAACGTCAACGACACCCCCGATCGCGACGGGGTATTTCGCCGCGCCACTTTGTTCCGTGTTTTCGACGGCCAGGCCGTGCCCAGTTTGGGGCTGGCCACCTTTCGCGCGGCGTTTCCCGACACCCGTATGAACCTGTCGGAAGGTCTCTTGCAGGTGGGAAACAAACGTCTGCCCGTGGATGACAAGGGCCGCCTGACCTTGCGTTTCCGGGGCGGGCTGGGCGTATACCCCGTCTACAGCGCGGCCGCGGTCATCCAGTCGGAACTTCGCCTCAAGAACGGCGAGCCCGCTCCGTTGTCGCCCGAAATCTTCAAGGATGGCTATGTCTTTTTTGGGTTCAGCGCGCCCGGTCTGAAGGACCTGCGGCCCACGCCGGTGGCGGGTGATTATCCCGGGGTGGGCATTCACGTCACCATGCTGGACAACCTGCTGGAGGCCGATGCCCTGGCTGATCCCCCGTATGCCGTGGTCGTGCTGGCAACACTGTTGCTGGCGCTGGCCGGGGCCGCGGGCACCATCTTCAGTCGCAAAGCTGCGCACAGTGTACTGTCGTTTGTGGTGGTGCTCGGCATCCCGCTGGCTACGGGCGTGATCGCATATCCGCTGGGGTTGTGGTGGCCGATCGCGGTGGGATTCGTGGGTGCTTTGCTGGCGCTGATCAGCGGGGTTATCGTGAGCTACGCCACCGAAGGGCGCCAGAAACGCTTCATCAAATCGGCCTTCAAGCAGTACCTGGGTGAAACCGTGATTGATGAAATCATCGCGGACCCCAGCCGGTTGAAGCTGGGTGGTGAGAAAAAGGAACTCACCATGTTTTTCTCGGACCTGGAGAAATTTTCCTCCTTCTCGGAAAAGCTGGACCCGCCGCAACTGATTGAACTGCTGAACGTCTATCTCTCCGACGTGGGCAAAATCATCATGGAGGAGGGCGGGTACCTGGATAAATTCATCGGGGACGCCATCGTGGCTTTCTGGAACGCGCCCGTGGCCCAGCCGGATCACGCCGCGCGCGCGGTGCGGGCCGCCTTGCGCTGTCAGCGTCTGCTGAGCGAGAAGCAGGCCGACTATTCGGTGCGCGCGGGCGGCATGCCGGTGCGCATGAGGATCGGCTTGAACACCGGTCAGGTGGTGGTGGGCAACATGGGATCGGCGGATCGCTTCAACTACACCATGCTGGGTGATGCGGCCAATCTGGCCTCGCGGCTGGAAGGGGCCAACAAGGCGTTCGGTACGTTTCTCATGGTGGCGGAAAGCACCTGGAGCCAGGTGGGCGGGGCGGTGGTTGGGCGCGAACTGGCGCAACTGCGTGTGGTGGGACGCAAGACCCCGGTGCGGGTTTACGAGCCGCTGGCCCTGGCCGGTGAACCGGTACCCGCGTGGCTGGCGGATTACGAAGCCGGGCTCACGCTGGTGCACGCGCGCCAGTGGGCGGAGGCGGCGGCACGGTTTTCCACCCTTACCAATGATCCTGCCGCGGGTATGTATGCCAGACGTTGTCGCGCGCTGGCGGATGGCGTGGAGTCGGATTGGGACGGGGTTTGGAATTTGACGGAGAAGTAGGTTTCGGGTGTCGGGGTTCAGGTGTCAGTTAAGACTGGCCTGAAACTCGAAACCTGAGACCCGTTACAAAATGAAACTAACTTTCGGCGGCGTGCGTGGAACGAACCCGGTGGCCCAGCCGGAGTTCATGCGGTACGGCGGCGAGACGTCATCCTTTCTCATCCAGGGCCAGGGCGGGGAACAGATTCTGGTGGATGCGGGGACGGGGGTACGCGAGCTGGGCCGCCTGCTTCAGTCCTCCACCGCGCCCAAGCGCGTGCTCATGCTCATGACGCATTATCACCTCGATCACGTGGTGGGGTTGCCCTCCCTCGGCCTGATTTACAGCCCCGATTGGACGGTGGAGATTGCCGCGCCTGCGCACGAAGATGTGGTCGTGGAAGCAACCATGAGCCGG
>CAYTVN010000404.1:0-2121 GCA_964441655.1 uncultured Verrucomicrobiota bacterium
CCGCGTGAGCCTGTTCATGCAGCGCGGATCCATCGGCCTGGTGTTGCGCCAGATTCCGTCCCGGTTGATGTCGCTGGAGGAGATTGGCCTGCCTCCGGCCATGAAGGATCTGTTGCACAAGCCGCGCGGTCTGATCCTGGTGACGGGGCCGACCGGTTCCGGCAAAACCACCACCCTGGCCAGCATGATCAATGTCATCAACGAAACCCGGGATGTGCATATCATCACGGTGGAAGATCCCATCGAGTATTACCACTCGCACAAGAAGAGCGTGATCACCCAGCGCGAGGTGGGGGTGGACGTGCCGTCGTTCGGGGAGGCGCTGAAGCGCGGTTTGCGGCAGGACCCGGACGTGATCCTGGTGGGCGAAATGCGCGATCTGGAAACCATGTCGGCCGCCATCCGGGCCGCCGAAACCGGGCATCTGGTGTTTGCCACCCTGCACACCACGGGGGCCGCGCGCACGGTGGATCGTATTGTGGATGCCTTTCCCATGGATCAGCAGAATCAGGTGCGCACCCAGCTGGCGTCCAGCCTGGAGGCGGTCATCTCCCAGTTGCTGCTCATCCGCCACGACAAGCCCGGGCGGGTGGCCGCGTTTGAGATCATGGTGGCCACCCCGGCCATCCGGTCCCTGATCCGGGACAACAAAACCTTTCGCATCACCTCCGATATCCAGACCGGAGCCAAGTTCGGCATGATGACGCTGGATGATTGCCTGGTGTCCCTGCACGAACGCGGATTGATCAATTACGAGGAAGTCATCACCAGTGCGCAGGATGTGGAATCCGTGATGGAAAAAATCAAGCAGCGCACCACGCGCCGATAGGTGGATCATGGCGGACGCTGAATTCAAAGATCCTTTGCTCCAGCAACTCTTCGAGGAGGGACTTCTGACGGCCAAGCAGGCCGAGGAGGTTGTGGACGAGCATGAGCGCATGGGCAAACCCGTGCGGGAATTGCTGGTGGATATGGATCTGCTGTCCGAGGACAAGTTGCTGGAATTGACGGCCCAGCATCTCGGCACACACATCGTCTCGCTGGGGAAGAATGAAATTCCCGCCCAGGTGCTCAAGACCGTTCCGGGCAGCGTGGCCCGCATGTACAACGTGGTCCCGGTGGAGGCCGATTCGAATTCCGTGACCCTGGCCACCTACGACATCCTGAGCCCGGAGTTGGTGGACGAGCTGGGTTTTGTGCTGACCCGCGACATCTCCTTTGTGGTGGCCAAGGAATCCGACATCAAGGCCTACCTGGCCCAGCATTTTGGCGATGACAGTGATTCGGTGACCGACATGCTGACCGCGCTGGAAAGCGAGTTGGAGCATGTGGGAGAGGCCACCATCAAGACCCATGGGGGCGATGAGACGGCCGAGATTCAGGAACTGGCGAACCAGGCGCCGGTGATTCGTTTTGTGAACCTGGTCCTGCTGCAAGGCGTCAAGGACCGGGCCTCGGACATCCACTTTGAGCCGTTCGAAAATGAATTTAAGATTCGCTACCGGGTGGATGGCGCACTGTACGAAATGGCGCCTCCGCCCAAGCACCTGGCCCTGCCCGTGATTTCCCGCCTCAAGGTGGTGGCCGGCCTGAACATTGCCGAACGCCGGTTGCCGCAGGACGGACGCATTCAGATGCCGGTGGGCGGGCGTCAGATCGACTTCCGCGTGTCCACCCTGCCAACCTCGTTTGGCGAAAGCGTGGTGCTACGTATTCTCGACCGGTCCGTGGTCTCGCTGGACCTGGACAACATCGGGATGCCGGAAGACATCTACAAGTCCTTTGGCGAGGACATCGACAAGCCCAACGGCATTGTGGTGGTGACCGGGCCCACCGGTTCGGGCAAAACGACCACGCTGTATTCAGCCCTGCGCCGGCTCAACACCATTGACTCCAAGCTGCTGACCGCGGAAGAGCCGGTGGAATATGATATCGAGGGCATTATCCAGATCCCGGTCCACGATGCCATCGGGCTGACCTTTGCCCGCGTCTTGCGCGCCTTCCTCCGGCAGGACCCGGACATCATCATGGTGGGTGAAATTCGCGACAAGGAAACGGCGGAAATCGCCATCCAGGCTTCGCTGACCGGCCACCTGGTGTTCAGCACGCTGCACACCAATG
>CAYTVN010000405.1:0-2092 GCA_964441655.1 uncultured Verrucomicrobiota bacterium
TTTGTAGGTCGCCACGTCCGGCAACAGGACAGGCAGCGATTCCACCGGCAGCGGTTGCGGCTTGCCATCCACATGGATGACCGGAAAAGGCTCGCCCCAGTAGCGCTGGCGGCTGAACAGCCAGTCGCGCAATTTGTAATTCACGCGCGCTTCGCCCAGCCCCTTTTCCTTCAGCCAGTCCGTGATTTTCTTCTTGGCCGCCGGCGTGGGCAGTCCATCGATCAGCGGCGAGTTCACCGCCACACCATCGCCCGTGAAGCCGATGGGATCGGCGCCGTCCGTGGGCTGTACCACGATGCGGATGGGCAGGTTGAACGTGCGGGCAAATTCGTGATCGCGCGTGTCGTGCGCGGGCACCGCCATGATGGCCCCGGTACCGTAGCCCCACAGGACGTAATCGGCAATCCACACGGGGATGTGCTCGCCGTTGACCGGGTTGATCGCGAAAGCCCCGGTGGCCACCCCGGTTTTCACCTTCTGCAATTCGGTGCGTTCCAGGTCGCTCTTGCGGGCCGCCGCGGTACGGTACGCCTGCACCGCCGCCCGCTGTTCCGGCGCGGTGATGGTGTCCACCAGCGGGTGCTCCGGGGCCAGCACCATATAGGTCGCCCCGAACAGCGTGTCCGGCCGCGTGGTGAATACCGAGATTTCAGATGGCAGATTGCAGAGGGCAAATTTTACTTCGGCGCCCTCGGATTTCCCGATCCAGTTCCGCTGCATCTCCTTGATGCTCTCTGACCAATCCACGTCCTCCAGGTCGGCCAGCAGACGCTCGGCATAGGCGGTGATTTTCAGCATCCACTGCCGCATGGGCTTGCGGACGACCGGATGCCCGCCGCGCTCGCTCTTGCCATCGATGACTTCCTCGTTGGCCAGCACGGTGCCCAGGGCGGGACACCAATTCACCGCCACCTCGGCCTGATAGGCCAGCCCGCGCTCATACAACTTCAGGAAAATCCATTGCGTCCAGCGGTAGTAGTCGGGATCGGTGGTGGCAATCTCGCGCTCCCAGTCGTATGAAAAGCCGATGGCCTGCAACTGCTGCCGGAAGCGGTCGATGTTGCGATACGTCGTGTCGCGCGGATGCGTGCCCGTCTCGATGGCGTACTGCTCGGCGGGCAAACCAAAGGAATCCCAGCCCATGGGATGCAGCACGTTGAAGCCCTTCATCCGTTTGTAGCGACACACGATGTCGGTGGCCGTGTAGCCCTCGGGATGGCCCACATGCAGTCCGGCCCCGCTGGGATACGGGAACATATCCAGCGCATAAAACTTGGGCTTGGTGAGATCCGGCTGGTCCGGGGTGCGAAACGTTTGGTGGCTCAGCCAGTAGGCCTGCCATTTGGGTTCTATCTGCGCAAAAGGATAAGCTGCCATAAGCGCGCTAGAATTAAGGCGACAGCCCGTCGGGTCAATGGCAAAGGCGCGGCAAAAAGTTCCAACGATTGGAAAAAGGCCTTTTGCGAAGTTCCAACGATTGGAACTTTTTGGCCCGCCCTACCACTCGGTGCCGCCGGGCATCCAGAAGTCCATCTTGGAGAACCCAAGCTTCTCGTGTTCCAGCAGTTCGAACAGCGGGCCGGTGCTGATGATGCCGTCCACCACGTTCACCATCTTCTCGCTCACCCGTGTGCCGTACAGCTTGGGCGCCTTCAGCATCAGGGCGCGCAGGGCGGGATTTTCGTGCACCTCGCGGATCAGGCGGTAGACGATGTCGCCGCGCACCGGCGGGGCGATCACATTGGCCCCGGCAAACACCGTCTCCGGCCGGTCGGAATTGAAGCGCAGGGTGACAAGCGGGATGCCCAGCACGTTGGCCTCCTCCTGGATGCTGCCGGAGTCGGTGGCGATCACACTGCATTTCTCCATCGCCGCCACCACGTCCATGTAGCTGGGCCACACCGGGGAGTAGATGAAGTTGTCGCTGAACTTCTCCGCTAGCTCCTCCATGGAGGCCTTGAGCCCGAAGTTGGTGAGCGCCTTTTCGGTGGCGCCCAGCGAAATAAACAGGATGTTGCGACCGTCCCGCACCAGCTTCTCCATGGCCTGCATGAGGGAAACGAAGCGGTTCTTGGACGACACGTTTTCGCGG
>CAYTVN010000406.1:0-2090 GCA_964441655.1 uncultured Verrucomicrobiota bacterium
GAATTGGTCAAGGTCACCGTCGTGTTGGTCGTATTGATGACGGTGCGCACCTTGAAGTCAGCGAGATTGGTGATGGAGGGAATCCAGTAACTCTGGACGTCCGGTTTGAGCACGGCGCGTCCGGCCACAAATAAACCGATGCGATCTCCGCCATCGTAGGTCGGAATGGCGTTGCTCAGGGGCCCCGGCAGCAAGGCATCGCCGACGTTCATGGCCGATCCCGCAGGCACGGCAGCCAGGGTCCACGTCACCGAGGTGACCGCGCTGAACCAGGCATTGGACACCAAGGCTTCAAGGTACACCGGCTGGCCCAGCCCCGCGTTGGGCGCTCCCCCGCTCTTCTGGGTGGTATTGGTCAAACCGAAGTTCTTGATTTCCTGCGGCGTGAGGGGACGATAGCGAATACGCACGTTCTGGGCCGATGCCACGTTAACGAAGCTGGCCAGGCATACAAAAAGCAGCCCCAGACAGCCCAGGAATTTACATTGCCTGCCGATACTTATTTTCATAGTTGCTCCTCGATTCCGAATCATCCATCCCCGATTCAAACCGCCTGTTCTACACGCCCACCGCCGCTGCTTCCCCAGCAGCCATCCGCTCCGCAAATTCATCCACCTTGGTGCCGATGATGGACCAGCACAGGGCCAGGTCCTGCTCCCGATACCGGATATTCTCACGCACCGTGCCTTCCAGGTCCCCGATGTCGTGCAGGCGGACCCCTGGGATTTCACGCACCTCAGGCGCCACGTCACGCGGCACGGCAATATCGACCAGAACCAAGGGACGCGTCGGCCGCCCGGTCATCACGGTCTCGATGTCGCGTCGTTCCAAAATGATGTGGGGGCAACCGGTGGAGGTGATCACAATGTCCACGTCGGCCATGGCCTCCAGACAACGGCCGAACGGAACGGCCGTCCCGCCAAACTCCGTGGCCAGCAACACCGCCTTGTCCATGGAACGATTCACCACGCACATGGAGGCGGCGCCCTTCTTGGCCAGGTGGCGCAGACACTTTTCCGCCATATCACCCGCTCCGATAACCATCACCTTGCGCCCGGCCAAGGTGGCCCCGAATACCTTCTGGGCATGCAACACCGCCACGCTGCCCACAGAGGCGGCGCCTTTGCCGATGGCGGTGCAGGTGCGGATTTCCTTGGCCGTTTCCAGGGCCTTCTGGAACAGGCGGTTCAATCGTCGTCCGGTGTGCCCGGCCAACCGGGCCTTTTCATAGGCATTCTTGACCTGGCCGGTGATCTCCGTCTCGCCCAGCACCATGGAGTCCATGCCGCTGGCCACGCCCAGCAGATGGCGGACCGCATCCGCGCCCAGGTGGGCATACAACTCGGAACCGGAGGAGAGGGGCTTGTTGACCACGCACTGCATCAGGGCCGCAGGATCGGGCGTACCGCTTTCCAATACGCCGTAAACCTCGACCCGGTTGCAGGTCCACAGGAGCACCACTTCGCTCAATCCGGCCGCCGTGCGCAACCGCTGCGCCACCGCAGCCTGGTCATGGGCCGAAACAGCAAATTGCTCCCGGATGGCCAAGGGAGCCGTCTTGTAACTCAATCCCGCGACAAAAATATAGCGCATCAAATTTTCCCGCTGTGATCGAAACACCCAGCACTCGCACGCGGGCTAGTATGCAGATTGCGCAAAAATAATCATATCGGGGAAACCCTGAAAAGGGCTCAGGTTTTCCCCTGTATGAATAGTCAGGAATGGTTGATAGGTCATCCGTGCGCGCGGGCAGGAATAGACAACCGGGAGCCCGTGGAATACATTGCGGCATCGCTCCGGGGACCTTACGGCCCGCGCGCTTTCGCGGAGCGCATCCATATAAGGAGTTCATTCGATGAAACGTTTGATCATGTGCAACCTGGCTCTGGCTGGAATTCTCGCGGGGCCCTGCATCACGAAGGCCGAGAACCCCACCCAGGCCCTGCCCGCCGGGCACCCCTCCGTTGCCGGCTCCCACGGAGGAAGCACCCCGGATCGAAAACCGGCGGTGACCGGGGAAATTGTGGAAACCATGGACACCGGCAACTACACCTATATCAAGGTCCAGGGCGCGGATCAGACCATCTGGG
>CAYTVN010000407.1:0-2085 GCA_964441655.1 uncultured Verrucomicrobiota bacterium
CCGGCGGATCGCTCGACTTCTCCGCGGCCACGCTCGCCCTGAAGTTCGCCGTCGCTGGAACCCAGGTTGGTGATGGTGAAGCAGCCGCCGGTCATATCGTCCGGGCTCAGCTTGCGGGCCTTGGCGCGATCGGCCAGCCGCTGCAATTCCACCGCGGTCTGAATTACATTGCGGCGTTCGACGTCGCGCAGCACCGGCACCACGAGGCCGCGCTCGGTGTCAACGGCCACCCCGATATTGAAGAATTTCTTCAGCACGATTTCGCCCTTGGCGAGATCGAGGCTGGCGTTGAATTTGGGATGAACCTTGAGGGCCGAGGCCGCGATTTTGACCAGGAAAGCGGTCATGGTGAGCTTGGCCCCGGCGGCTTCCGCCTTGCGCTTCGATACATTACGCAGCTTTTCAAGCTCGGTGATGTCGGCCTTGTCATGCAGGGTCACGTGCGGAATGGTATTCCAGCACACGCTCATCTGTTCGGCTGTGGCCACCCGGATATTGTTCAGGGCCTGCCGTTCCACTTCGCCATAGCGGGAAAAGTCAGGCAGGGGCGGTTGAACCGGACGCGCGGGGCCACGGGAGGCGCCTGCTCCCTGGCTGCGCGAGAACGTCTTCACATCGTCCACCGAAATACGTCCACCGGGACCGCTGCCGGGAACCTGGCCGATATCCACGCCAATTTCGCGGGCGAACTGCCGCGTGGAAGGTGAGGCGGGAGCCGATCCGGTGGTCGCCACCACGGGAGCGACGGGCGCCGGTGCGGCCGGACGTGTCACAGGGAGCGGCGGCGGCTGGGCGGCCGGCGCGGGCGGAGGCGTGACCGGGGCAGAAGTAGGTGCCGGAGTTGGTGCCGGGGCAGCCTTTGCAGCCGGCGCAGAAGCCGGTGCCGCCGCGCCGCCTTCCAGGGTCAGAATCACCTGGCCCACCTTGGCCTTGGTGCCTTCTTTGACATGAATGGTTTTGATGGTGCCACCCACCGAGGTGGGAATTTCCACCGTGGCCTTGCCGGTTTCCATTTCGATCACCGACTGATTGGCCTGCACGGTGTCGCCGACCTTGACCAGGATGCGCACCACGTCGCCGGAGTCCACGTTTTCGCCCAGCGAGGGAAGTTTGAATTCAGATGACATGGTTTGTTCCTTCCGCTCTACGCAAACAGGGGGTTGGGTTTGTTCGGGTTGATTTCAAGGTCCTTGATGGCCTGAGCCACCAGGTCCGGCTTGATCAGCTTTTGCTGGGCCAGCTGGGAGAGCGTCGCCACGACGACGTAGCGCGCGTCCACCTCGAAGAAGTCGCGCAGCGCCTTGCGCGTTTCACTGCGGCCAAAGCCTTCCGTGCCCAGGCTGTACATGGGTCGAGGCATCCAGCGCTGGAGCGCGTCGGGCAGCATCTTGACGTAATCGGACACGGCGATGATGGGGCCTTCCGTCGGCGCGAGCACCTGGGTCACATAGGGCACGCGCGGCGCTGCGGTCGGATTGAGCAGATTGTGCCGCTCGCAATCCATCGCGTCCTTGCGCAATTCCTTATAACTGGTGACCGACCAGACATCCGCCGCCACGCCGTATTTCTCGGCCAGAATGACCTGGGCTTTGAGGGCTTCATTCAGGATGGTGCCGCTGCCCATGATCTGCGCTTTAAACTTGGCACCCTTGGCCTCGGAGGGCTTCACGCGATAGAGGCCCTTGAGGATGCCTTCCCGCGCGCCCGCCGGCATGGGCGGCATGGCGTAGTTTTCGTTACACAGCGTGATGTAATAGAAGATGCTTTCCTGCTGGTGATACATCCGGTGAATGCCTTCCTGGATGATCACTGCGATTTCATAGGCAAAGGCCGGGTCATAACACATCAGGTTAGGCACCGGGTAGGCCAGCAGATGGCTGTGGCCATCCTGATGCTGCAACCCTTCGCCGTTCAGCGTGGTGCGGCCGGCGGTCCCGCCGAGCAGGAAGCCGCGGCAGCGCATGTCGCCGGCCGCCCACACCAGGTCACCCACGCGCTGCATGCCGAACATCGAATAGTAGATGTAGAACGGAATGGTGTTCACCCCGTGGTTCGCATAGGCGGTTCCCGCCGCGATGAAGGAGC
>CAYTVN010000408.1:0-2080 GCA_964441655.1 uncultured Verrucomicrobiota bacterium
AGCTTGTTGCTGTTGAGAGGAGCGGACCTTGCCCCCGTATTTGGTGGAGAGCCGAGAGCCGGGGGTGGAGCGGGAGAAGGGATTTGAACCCTCGACATTCACCTTGGCAAGGTGACGCTCTACCACTGAGCTACTCCCGCGTTAGAGGCTGAGAAAGATAAAAGGCCGGGCCGGAAATTCAAGCGTTAATTCTGGAAACTGCTTATTTTGAAGGCGCGGCGGCGTCGCTGGGTTGGGGGGGATATTTGGATTCCCGGGTTTCGTGGTCGGAGAATTTGACCGAAACGATCTTGGACACACCTTGCTGCTCCATGGTCACCCCGTAGAGGGCGCGCGCGGCGGAGATGGTCTGCCGGTTGTGCGTGATGACCACGAATTGCGAATTGACCAGATAGTCCTGCACCGTCTTCACGAAGCGACCGATGTTCGCGTCGTCCAGGGCGGCATCCAGCTCGTCCAGCACGCAGAAGGGGCTGGGCTTTACTTCGTAGAGGGCGAACAGCAGGGCGACCGCCGTCATGGTGCGCTCACCGCCGGACAGCAGGGACACGGTCTGAAGTTTCTTGCCGGGCGGGCGGGCGATGATTTCGATGCCGGATTCCAGCACGTCGCCGTCATCAATCAGCACCAGCTTGGCCGTGCCGCCGCCGAACAGCTTGGTAAACAGCCGCTGGAAATTGTTGTTCACCTGCTCAAACGTCTGGGCAAACATTTCCGTGGTGGTCTTGTTGATCTCCTTGATCATCTCCATGAGCTGGTTCTTGGAGTTGACCAGGTCGGTCTGCTGCTGGGTCAGGAACTGGAAGCGCTCCTCCAGCTCGCGATGCTCCTCGATGGCCACCAGGTTCACCGCACCCATGGCCTCAATCTTGGTGTGGAGTTCCGCGATCATGGTCTCCAGGGTTTCGCGGTCCGGCTTGACACCCTCGTCCCATTCCGGCTCCGGTTCGGCCGCGACCTGGTCCACGCTGACCCGGTATTCGCTGGTGATGCGCTCGACCTGGTTCTGGCGCCGCATGCGCTGCTGGGCCAACTCGACTTCGGCCTGGGAACGCTGTTTGCGCATATCCTCGAGTTGCCCGCGCAGGGTGCGCAGCGAGGCCTCGCTCTCATGCAGGCGGGCCCCCACACCTTCGCGCTGCACCTTCAATTCATCCAGCCGCCGGGCCTGCTCCGCGGCCTCCGCTTCCAGCGGGGCGACCCGGGCTTCGGCCTCGGCCACCGCCTTCTGCAGGTCGGTGATGCGCGACTGATAGGTAATCACGCCACGCGAACGCTCCTCGATGAGGGCGGATAACTCGGCCACCCGGCTGGCCAGTTGGGCGATGGTGGTTTCCAGCCCCTGGGCCGACTGGCGCGCCTCCGAGAAGCGCACCCGGCGGTCGCCGGTTTCGTTCAGGCAGCGGGAGCGGTTCTGTTCCAGCTCACGCAAGGCATCGGTACGGCTGCTCAGGGTGGAGCGAATCTCGTCCTGCCGCTTGCGCAGTTCGTCCATCTCGTTGGTGATCCGGGTCCGGCGATCGTCGCCGGTGTGGTGCTGCTCCTCGATGCTCTTCAGCTCCCAGGCCACGGTGTCGGCCCGCTCGCGTGCCTGCTTGGCCTCCTGGCCGAATACCTGGTTTTCACCTTCGGCCACATTCAAGTTTCGGCGCCGTTCTTCCAACTCCCGGCGTGCGTCAGAAATGGCCTGTTCGACGGAGAACTCCTCCTGCTGCAGCTGCTTCAGCGAGGCCTCGTGGGTGGCCATCTGCCCCTGGAGTTCATCCAGCTGGGCCTGCCACTCCGCCAGGGCCTGCTGGCGGGCCAGGGGGTTGCCCTGAGCCTCATCGTGTTTCCACAACTCGGCGGTGCCATCCGCGGAAACCAATACGCCGCGTCGCGTTACAAAGGCCGAGCCCGGCGGCAATGGCTGCGGAATGTCGCCCACCTGGTCCACCAGGACCATGTTGCCGATGATGCGCTGCAGCGCGCTGCGCACGGGGTCGCTGGTCTGCACCAGGTCGAGCAACCGCTGGCCGTTGACCGCGGGGGGCGGGGTGGCGCTGGCCGACGCCTCGCTCGGCGTGTTCAACGCCATGAG
>CAYTVN010000409.1:0-2071 GCA_964441655.1 uncultured Verrucomicrobiota bacterium
GGTTGCGCGGACGGAAATAAGTTTCATGCAGGCCATTATTCTCATGGGGCCCCCGGGATCGGGGAAGGGTACCGCCGCCGAAGATTTGAAGGTGGCCACCCACTACGAGCATGTTTCCACGGGCGACATGCTGCGCGCGGCGGTCAAGGCGGGGTCGCCGGTGGGGTTGGAGGCCAAGACCTTCATGGATCGCGGGGCGCTGGTGCCGGACGATGTCATTGTCCGCCTCGTGCAGGAGCGGTTGCTGGCCGGACCGCCGGATGCGCGCTACATGTTTGACGGGTTCCCGCGCACGGTTCGCCAGGCGGAATTGCTCGACGAGCTTTTCAAGCGCATCAACGGAAAGATCACCCACGTGTTCGACCTGCAGGTGCCGCGGTCCCTGATTATCGAACGCATTGGGTCCCGCCGGGTCTGCCGGCAGTGCGGCCAGGTCTACAATTTGCGGGGTTCGATGCGGCCCAAGGTGGAAAATGTGTGCGACCGCTGCGGCGGCGAGGTCTACCAGCGCCAGGACGACAACGAGAAGACCATTGCCAACCGGCTGGATGTTTATGAGCGGGAATCGGCGCCTTTGATCGAATACTACGGGCAGCGCCAGATGTTGGTGCACGTGGATGCGGGCGAACGCAGGCCCACGGAACACCAGATCCTGAAGCATCTGGGCTTGGCGGTATGATCATCGTCAAGACGGCGGACGAACTGGACCGCATGCGGGCCAGTGGGCGGGTGGCCGCCCGGGTCCGGGACGCCTTGGTGCGTGCGGTGGCCCCCGGGGTCAGCACCGCGGAACTGGACAGTCTGGCGCGGGATCTCATGGCCCGGGAAGGTGCGCGCAGCGCATTTCTTGGTTATCGCGGGTTTCCCGGTCACATCTGCACCTCCATCAACGAGGTGGTGGTGCACGGGATACCGGGCGAACAGCGGGTCCAGTTGGGCGATTTGATCAGCATCGATGTCGGTGTGATTGTGGATGGTTTTGTGGGCGATACGGCGGCTACCGCCATGGTGGGAGTCAGCGACCGCGAGCTGATTCGCCTGGTCAAGGTGGCGGAGCAGGCGCTGGCCGCGGGCATTGCCAAGGCGGTTCCGGGCGGCCGGTTGTCGGATGTGTCGCACGCCATTGAGCAGGAGTCGGTCAAGGCCGGATTTAGTGTGGTGCGTGATTTTGTGGGTCATGGTATCGGACGGAGCATGCACGAGGATCCCCAGATCCCGAATTATGGTCCGCCCGGCCGGGGCCCCCGGTTGCGGCCTGGCATGACGCTGGCCATCGAGCCCATGCTCAATCAGGGCGGGGCTGAAGTTGAGGTGATGGCGGATGGCTGGACGGTCAAAACGCGGGACCGCAAGCCCTCCGTGCATGTCGAACATACGGTGGCCGTACTGGAGAACGGGCCGGAGATTTTGACATGTGCGACAATGAGTTGATTGTTGTAGACGTGAAGTTAGTAGGCGTGATAGATAATAGAGCTTTTCGCGCCCAGCTCTCCAACGGACATGGGTTGGTGGCGTTTAGACGCCCCGGTAAACATGTGAAGGACCTGCAAATCGGTGATTCCGTGCAGGTGCGCATGTCGCCTTTTGACATGTCGGTGGGTGAGGTGGTCGCTGGAATGGATGGATTGCATCATGAAGGTACGTAGTTCAGTCAAACGAATTTGTGAGCGCTGCAAGGTGATTCGGCGCAAGGGCGTGGTGCGGGTCATCTGCACCAATCCTCGACACAAGCAGCGGCAGGGTTAAGGGAGAGCAGTATGCCTCGAGTTCTTGGTGTTGATATTCCCGGCAAGAAGCGCGTCGAATACGCGCTTCGTTATATTTACGGCATCGGTCCCGCTTCGGCCCGCCACATTGTGGAAGCGCTGAAGATTGATCCGGCGCGCAAGGCGGACGAGTTGACGGATGACGAGGTGGCCCGCATCTCGACCATGCTGCAGTCCGACTATCGTATCGAAGGCGATCTGCGCCGCGAGATCAGCCAGAACATACGTCGTCTGGTGGCGACCAACTCCTACCGGGGTTCGCGTCACCGCAAGGGTCTTCCCGTGCGCGGCCAGCGCACCCGCAC
>CAYTVN010000410.1:0-2034 GCA_964441655.1 uncultured Verrucomicrobiota bacterium
CCTGGCACGTCAAGCACATGGAAAACCCAACCTCCACTTCACCCGGCTCCATCATGCCGCCCTACCCGTGGCTGCTGACCCGCAAGCTGGACACCAAGGCCACCCAGAAGAAAATCACGGTCATGCGCAAGCTGGGCGTGCCCTATCCGGATGGCTATGAGTTCACCGCGCTGGATGATCTGAAGGCCCAGGCCAAGAGCATCTCTGACAACCTGAAGCAAACCGGCGCCCCGGTGGAAGCGGACCGCGAAATTATCGCGCTCATTGCCTACCTGCAGCGGCTGGGCACGGATATCAAGGTGGCGAGCCAGGGAGGTGCCCCGTGATCCGCAACGTAATGGAAGGGCTGGGCGGCCACATCGCCGCCTATCCCATCATCTCGCTGGTGATCTTCGTGAGCTTCTTCATCGGCGCGATCCTGTGGGCCTTCTCCCTGAGCCGGTCCCACGTGAACCATATGAGCCAACTGCCCCTGGATTCCCAAGCTGGAGAAAAACCCCATGAATGAAAATCGAGACCCTATCCTGGACCATGAAGTCGACGGCATCACCGAGCTGGATAACAAACTCCCGCGCTGGTGGGTCTGGCTGTTCAACCTGACCACGGTATTCGCGGTCATTTACATGCTGTACTTCCACGTGCTGAAAAAGGGCCCGTCACAGGCGCAGCAGTACCAGAATGAAATGGCGGCGACCCAGGCGACCCAGACCCCGGTCGCCACCGCCTCCCCGGACGCAGCCCCCGCGGCGGCTGCGGCAGCCGAGGAACCCAGCCGGGACGAAGCGGTGCTGGCTCGGGGCAAACAGATATTCACCGTCAACTGCACCGTGTGCCATGGTCAGAACGCAGAAGGTCTGATCGGCCCCAACCTGTGCGATGACTTCTGGATCCACGGCCCCGCCTTTGCCGATAACCTGCGCACCATTCGCGAAGGCGTGCTGGCCAAAGGCATGATTTCGTGGAAGGCTTTGCTGAAGCCGGACGACATCCTGGCCGTGGGCAGCTACATCTACAGTCTGCGCGGCAGCAATCCGCCCAATCCGAAGGCGCCGGAAGGCGTTAAAGCGGGCAGTTGATCCGCCTGAATCGGGCCTCGGAATCGAGACGGGTTTCGATTCCGGGGCCATGAAAGTCATCACGTGAGCACCACCGAAGAAATCTCGTTTCGCGACCACATTCCCACCGCAGACCAGAAGACGGGCAAGCGCATCTGGATTTATCCGCGCAAGCCCGAGGGTCGCTTCTATACCGCGCGCACCTGGCTGAGCTGGTTCCTGCTCGCCCTGCTTTTTGTCGGTCCCTTCATCAGGATCAACGGCAATCCGCTGTTGATGATGAACATACCGGCCCGCAAGTTTTCCGTCTTCGGCGTCCTGTTCTGGCCCCAGGATTTCTATCTGTTCGCGCTCATGCTGATCACCGGCTTTATCATGCTGGTGCTGTTCACCGCCATCTACGGGCGGGTGTGGTGCGGCTGGCTGTGTCCGCAGACCGTGCTCATGGAAATGGTGTTCCGGAAAATTGAGTACGCCATCGAAGGCGACGCCCACCAGCAGCGCCAGCTGCACGAGGCCCCGTGGACGGCCGGCAAGGTGTTCAAGAAAGTTCTCAAGCAGGGCATTTTCTTCGCGCTTTCCTTCATCATCGGCAACTGGCTGCTCATGTACATCATCGGCAGCGAAAGCTGGATCAAGCTGGTCACCGACGACCCGCGCCACCATACCACCGGCCTGACCGCCATGATCGGATTCACCCTTCTGTTCTACGGCATCTTCTCGCGTTTCCGCGAGCAGGCCTGCACGTTCGTTTGCCCTTACGGCCGCTTCCAATCCGTGCTGCTGGACAATAATTCCATCGTGGTGGCCTACGACCACAAACGCGGTGAGCCCCAGCAGCGCTACTCCAAACTGCAGCCCTACGAGCAGCGCAAGGCGGAGGGCATCGGGGATTGTGTCAACTGCCGCATGTGCGTGGATGTGTGCCCCACCGGCATCGACATCCGCAACGGCACCCAGCTGGAATGTGTGAACTGCA
>CAYTVN010000411.1:0-1996 GCA_964441655.1 uncultured Verrucomicrobiota bacterium
GGCTTGAGGGCAAGGGCCCGCTCAGGCAGCCGCGCCGCAATAACCAGCCGGCTGCACCGCTGTGCGCGACGCGCCGCGTGCGGTCGCCTTCGGCGCCATGGCCGGCGCCTCCTGAGCGTTGGCACTTGCCGCAACCAGGGCGAACAGCGCAGAACCCAGCAGGGCCACGGTTGCCAGCAGTTGCAGCACGAAGCCGTGCAGCGCGGCTTGCGCACTGTCGGCCGGCAGCGCCAGCGGCACCAGCAGAACCAGCATGGCCGCCGCGATCAGCAGCGTGCCCAGCACGCCAAGGGGATTGAAGACTTGAGAAGCGGTGGGAGTAGTCATCAGCAGAGCCCTCCAGGGCCGAATGGAAAACAGGCGGCAAGGCCAGCACGGGGGCCACTATGAATTTTGAATAATTGAAAGTAAATTCCAAAAACAAACAAAACTTATTTGCAAAACTGCAAGCGACATGATCTGGGACGACGTGCGGATCTTTCTTGCGATCGCCGACCAGGGCAGCCTCGCGGGCGCCGCGCGGCAGTTGCGCGTGAATCACTCGACTGACCTGCCCGGTTTTTTCGGACCAGTGATTACTGAACTCCGGCTTCCGGTTGGGTGGTGGGTGAAAGTGTGGCCTTGAACGCGTGCGGTGTCATCTTGGCGAGGCTCGAATGTGGTCGGACGGTGTTGTAGTGACGCCGCCAAACGTCGATCAGCACGCGGGCCTCGGCACGGGACCGAAACCACTCCATGGACAGGCACTCGTCGCGGAACTTGCCGTTGAACGACTCGTTGGTGCCGTTTTGCCAGGGTTTGCCCGGTTCGATCAGCGCGGTGTCGATTCGGTTGTCCATCAACCAGCGCAGGATCGCGCGGGAAACGAACTCCGGGCCATTATCCGAGCGCAGTACCGCCGGCGCCCCGTGCAGGCTGATCAGCCGGCCCAGGGTCTCGATGACGCGCTTTGAGCGAATGCTTCCGGCGACATCGATGGCCAGGCATTCCCGGGTGTACTCGTCGACCACCGTCAGGCATTTGAGCTTCTGACCGTTGGCACAGCCGTCGAAGACGAAATCGTAGGCCCAGACCTGGTTCGGTGCCTGCGGCACCACCGGACGGGGCTGGCGGGATCGGACGCGCCGCCGAGGCCGCTTGGTCGGCACCTGCAGGCCGGCCTGTCGCCAGATCCGGTGGCAGCGCTCCTCACTCATGGCCAGACCCTCGCGTGCGAGAAAGACGTGAATGCGGCGATACCCGTAGCGCGGATACTGCCCCGCCAGGCGCTGCATGGCGGCCCGCACCGGCGCATCCTTGACCGCCGTCCGGGATTGATAGCCCAGCGTGGAACGAGGCACCGACAACAGCGCACACGCCCGGCGCCGCGACAGGCCGCGATCCACCGCATGGACCACGGCCTGTCGCCGGTCGGGTGCGCTCAGAATTTTCCCCGGGCGATCTCCTTCAGGACGTCGACTTCCAGGTCACGTTCGGCCACCAGCTTCTTCAGCCGCGCGTTCTCCTTCTCCAGTTCGCGCAGACGCCGCACGTCCGTGCTCTCCAGTTCGCCGTACCGCTTGCGCCAGGCATACAGCGTCTGCTCGCTGATGCCATGCGCCTTGGCGACCTCCGACACAGGCCGACAATCCGCTTCGCGCAGGATGCGCACCATCTGCTCTTCGGTGAAACGACTCTTCCTCATGGGCTCCTCGCTCGTCAGCGGAAGCCATCGTCTCAGGTTTCAAATGGTCCGAAAATCGCCAGGCAGGTCACGACGGTGTTTCGGCGCCTGAACGCGATCGAGGACGATCTCAAGGTTCGCTTGTTCGAACGCCTGCCACGCGGCTACGTGCTGACGGCCGCGGGCGAGGACATGCTGGAGTCGGCGCGGCGGGTGGAAGCGGACATCGCGGACATCGAGCGCCACATCGTCGGGCGCGAGGTGCAGCTGCGCGGCAGCGTGCGCGTGACCACCACCGAAGCCGTGGCGGACGCGTACCTGACGCGCGCCAGC
>CAYTVN010000412.1:0-1994 GCA_964441655.1 uncultured Verrucomicrobiota bacterium
TGGCGGCGCTGCCGCCCACGCGATCCACTTCGACGCCACCTTCCAGCACACGCGCAGAGGCCAGCACGACGGCATTGCCGAGATTAAGGAGGATGTTGGTCACCATGGCCTGAGGGGTCGAGGTCACGGTCAGGAAATCGCCCATGCTCCAGGTTCCGCCCGGCGCGGTCACGGGCAGGGTCTGGTTGATGACGCCGGGCTTCGGAGTCACCCCGTTGTATTGGGCGATCAGGCGGACGGAATAGTTGTTGGTGTTCGAATTGCTGAAGGGATACCACAATTCAGCAATCATCCGGTACTCGTTGCGGTACATCACTGAGGTGCCACCGCCCACGTCGGTGTAGGAATTGCTGATCACAAGTTCATTGATGAGCGGCACCGCTTCGGTGCAATAGCTGTCAATGTTCACGGGCACATTGTTATCGTCGGTGTAGTCCACCAGGTTCCGCATAAAGCCGGTCGGGTCGGGCAGGCCCATATGGCTGAAGGCCGATTCCAGGGCGGATTGATCCAGCGGGTCCGTGATAGTCAGGGGTTGCTCAATGGCCGCACCCTCCAGATAACCGCGCGGGATGCGGGAATAGGTAACCAGATTCACGCTGCCGGTGTTGGTCTGCAACGGGGCCAAGCCGCCGAAACCGCGGGACAACATGGGATTAATTTCGGCCACGGTTTCCAGACGGACCCACGGCTTCTCAACGCTTTGGCCGTTAGCCCTGACCCGCCCCCACATCATATTGGTGGCACGTATGCTGACCTCACGCAACAAGGCATTGGTCAGTTTTAATTCATAGACCGATTCGCCGAACTGGCGGCGAAAGGCGATGTTATTGGTCATGCTGTAGTCAAAATTGACGTCGAGCAGGCCGGAGCAGTCCACGACCACATACGCATACTGGCCCACCCGCTTCGTTCCGGTGGCGCTGGGGTATTCAAAGGGCAACCATTCCGCATTGTCGGCCGCGCTCAGGGTGGCCGCGAGCATGCAACGGGGCACGTAGTTGCTGGAGTAGCCGGACAGCAGATTGGCGCCGCTCATCAGGTTGGTGGCCTTGGTGCCGCTGCCGATGGATTCATAAACACCGTCCACCCAATCGCCGCTCCAGGGGGGAACCATCTCGTCCGCCACGCTATCATTTACATCCCACACCACGCGGGCCAGGGCGGCCTCGCCCAGCTGACGTGCCTTGATGTGATCCAGGCTGCTGCGGGCGACCAGACGCTCCACCCGCATGGAAACGGCAAAGCCGACGGCCATGATGATGAGCAACGACAGGAAACCCAGCACGAGGATCAGGGCGATGCCCGACCGGGGGTCACGCGGGGCGACGGATGGTGAGGACTGGATCATTCGATATACCCTGCCCGGTTCTGCACATAGATGCGCGTGGCATAGCGACGCGTGGCGGCATTCAGGAAGGTCGTGTCGGTGGGCGTCAGGGCGGCCCGGATGGCGTCGTCCTCCGCCAGCACTTCCAAGTAGATATCGATGGTGGCGGGCGGGCCATCCTTGGCGAAATCATAGTCCTCTTTGGGATCAACCTCCCCGGCGGGCGTGATGAAGACTTCGAAATTGCGTACGTTGTCGGCCAGAATGTTGCCGGTAAGGGCCACGTTGGCTTCCAGCCCGTCAAAGGCGGCCAGCCAGCTGTCATCCTCGTAGGAGCTGAATCCCGCGCTGTCGAAGTTCTCGTAGACGTAGCGGTAGAGGGCCAGCCGGTTGGTGGAGCCGGGCACGGGCGCGATGGCGTAACGCACCTGCTGGACATCGCGGTACTTCTTGCTGCTGCGGTACTCCGCCTTGTGGGCCAGAGTGACGAAGGAGATGCAATCACTCTTCATGCCGAAATAATCGTCGCGGTCCGAGTCCATAACCAGGGTGGGCCGCTGTGCGCTGACCAGCACGCCAGCCAGTTCGCGGGCCATGAATTCCATGGCAGAGCGCCCGGTGTTGTTGCTTTCGATGCGCTTGTTGCCGGAACGCCAGGTGCTGG
>CAYTVN010000413.1:0-1990 GCA_964441655.1 uncultured Verrucomicrobiota bacterium
CAATCAGGGCGAGTACTTTGCCAAGCACGTGCGCAACCAGTACGCCTGTGAAAAGTTGGAGTCAGACGGTTCGCTGCATCTGGCTCGCAATTAGAGCGTATTAACGAACAACGTCGTAGCCTCTCGCAGAGTCGCAGGGTCGCAGAGGTAGAATATCTAAAGTGCCTTGCCACCTTTTCCTGTTTTTCTCGCTAAGTCGCGAAGAACGCCAAGTATTTGGGTGGGGGTTGGCACCCAAGCGCTGTGTCATTATGAGATGAACAAGGACCGGCAACAGATCAATTAAGCTGAGCTGGATCCCGGGAGGGCAGTCTCATTTTTATAACGATTGGAAAAAGCCCTTGGGCGATTTCCCTTCTTCGGCGGGCAAGCCAACGATTGGAAATTTGCCGTGCCGCACCCGCCCGCTCATAACGTGTAACCTGCAACGTGAAACGTGCAACTGGCGCCCTTTTGCCTGCGGCCTTGAATTCCTGACGTATCAACCGCCCGTGCTTGCAAATGGCAGGCTCAAACCGTAGCCTCGCACGCTCATTGTTTCCCTTCAGATAGGCAGGCCTTTATGCAGTGGTTGATCAAGAAAATCATCGGCAGCAAAAACGAACGCGATCTCAAGCGGCTGAAGCCTCTGGTGGCCCAGATCAACCAGAAGGAACTGGAGTACCAGCAACTGTCCGAGGACGCGCTTAAGGCGAAAACGCCGGAATTCCGCGAACGGCTGGCCAAGGGGGCCACCACCGACGATCTGCTGGTGGAAGCCTTTGCCGTGGTGAAAAATGCCTGCCGCCGACTGTGCGGGACCAAGGCCATCGTATGCGGCCATGAGTTGAGCTGGGAAATGATTCCCTTCGATGTGCAGCTGGTGGGCGGCATGGGCCTGCACCAGCGCATGATCGCCGAAATGGCCACGGGCGAAGGCAAGACGCTGGTGGCGACCATGCCGGCCTACCTCAACGCGTTGACCGGGCGCGGGGTGCACGTGGTGACGGTTAATGATTACCTGGCCCGCCGTGACTCCGAGTGGATGGGACATGTTTTCAAGTACCTCGGCCTCACCGTCGGCTGTATCCAGAACCAGATGGATCCGGCCCAGCGCCGGGCCCAGTATGCGTGTGACATCACGTACGGCACCAATGCCGAGTTCGGGTTTGATTACCTGCGTGACAATGGCATGGCCCTGCGGCCGGAGGACATGGTACAGCGCGGCCACTACTATGCCATCGTGGACGAAATCGACAGCATCCTGATCGATGAAGCGCGCACCCCGCTCATCATTTCCGGTCCGGCCCCGCACGGCGGTCAGCAGCAGTTCATGGACCTGCGCCCCCACGTGGAGCGCCTGGTTCGCCGGCAGCGCGACCTGTGCAACAAGCTGGCCCAGGAAGCCAAGGCCCTGCTGGAAAAAGGGTCCACCGAAGACGCCCAGATCAAGATGTACCAGATCAAGCAGGGCATGCCGAAGCATCCCCAGTTGCAGCGCATGCTGGAGGACCCGGCCACCCGCAAGCTGATCGAGAAGATGGACGACGCCATGCTGATCAAGGATCGGCAGGACGAGGCCCGCGCGCTGCGCGAAGAGCTGTATTTCACCATCGACGAAAAAGGCAACGATGCCAGCCTGACCGAGAAGGGCTGCGAGGCCCTCAGCCCCAACGATCCCGAAGGCTATGTGCTGCCCGACCTGGTGGGGCAGCTGGCCGAGATGGACGGGGACCACGTCACCCCGGAGAAGGAAAAGTTTGAGAAGCGGCAGGAAATGCAGGCCCGCTTCGCCGAAAAGAGCGAGCGCATCCATGTGGTGGACCAGCTGATCCGCGCCTACAGTGTGTACGAGCGCGACGTGCAGTATGTGGTGCAGGAGAACCAGGTCATCATCGTGGACGAGAACACCGGGCGGCTCATGCCGGGGCGCCGGTGGAGCGACGGATTGCACCAAGCCGTGGAAGCCAAGGAAGGCGTCAAGATCGAGCGTGAAAACCAGACGCTCGCC
>CAYTVN010000414.1:0-1987 GCA_964441655.1 uncultured Verrucomicrobiota bacterium
CAACAAGGTCGAAGTTCACTTCGAAGGTCTTCACGTCGAGCAGCCGGTGCAGGAATTTGACCGGGTGCTCATCTCCGTCGGACGACGTCCCAACACCGAAAACATCGGCTTGGAAAACACGCGCATTCAGCTGGATCAAAAAGGCTTCGTAAAAATTGACCAGCAGCGGCGCACCAATGAACCCAATGTTTTCGCCATCGGCGATGTGGCGGGTGAACCCATGCTGGCCCATAAAGCTTCGCACGAGGCTCGCGTTGCGGTGGAAGCCGTACTGGGCAAGCCCTCCATCTTTGATCCACGGGCCATTCCGGGGGTGGTGTATACCGACCCTGAACTAGCCTGGTGCGGGCTGACTGAACAACAGGCCAAACAGGATGGACGCGAAGTGAAAATCGTTTCCTTCCCGTGGGCCGCGTCCGGTCGCGCCACCACCTTGGGCCGTAACGACGGACTGACCAAGCTGATCCTCGATCCCCACACGGAACAGGTGCTGGGCGTGGGTATCTGCGGCGTGGGCGCGGGCGAGATGATTGCGGAAGGTGTGCTGGCGGTGGAAATGGCGGCACGGGCGGCGGATCTCAAGATGGCCATTCATGCCCACCCCACCCTGTCCGAGACCATGATGGAAGCGGCGGAAATCTTCTTCGGCCACAGCACGCATAGCCACGGAAAGTAAGCACCGCGCGCCGCCGTTCAGAACAGCAGATTATTCAGCACGGCGAGCAGGGCGGTTTCATCGGGCAACTCTTCGGCCAGCGCGTGCTGAAGTTCTGCCTTGGCCATCCGGCAGCCCACCAGCCCGGCGTGGTGCTCCTGCCGGTCATGCTGTTTGATGATGGCATCCTGAACTTCGCCGCGATCCACCAGCAACGTCAGCGTTTTCCCCTCTGCGCAAAGGTCCCAGGAAAAGGATGGGGTGTAGCCCAACACCCAGTCCCAGCTGTTATTGCGATCCCGCAGCCGCTGCCATTCCAACGCGCCTGCCGGGGGTGCCGACGCGACCATCGTTGAACCGGGTGCATATTCGTCAGCCAGGGCCTGTCGCAATTCGTCCATGGTCAATTCGGGGCGGGCTTCCGCCAGATTCATAACCGAGGCCGGACGCGAGGCAACGGCGCGGGTCATGATTCCGGGCAGCGCGGGCTTCATCGCCAGCCGCAACTGGTCCAGATCCGTGTCCACCAGCAGCGTCCCGTGATGCAAAACGGCCGCGCCCCGGTAGCAAAAAGCGTGACCCGAAAATTTGCGTCCGGCAACACCCAGGCTGTTGCCCGGCATGCGTTCCGCGGCTACACCCACACGCGCCAAGGCCGTCAGCAATCGCTGGAAAAGCTGGTCGGGATCATAGCCCTGCCGAGACAGGATCAAACTGTAGTTGAGATTGCCGGCATCGTGATAGACCGTTCCGCCTCCGGATACCCGCCGGGCCAGTTCCACCCCGTCATCGGCCAGAAAACCGGGATTGGTTTCCCGCCATGGATTCTGATTTTTCCCCACGACCACTGCGGGGTCGTTCACACAGAAGAACAGGGCTGGTCCATCCGCTTCAAAACGATCCAGCAGCAACTCTTCCCAGGCCAGATTGGCCTGGATGGAGTCAGAGCCTGACTGGATGACGCGCATGAAGGCTAGAGACGACCGTGCACCAAGCTGTCCACCACCGATGGATCTGCGAGGGTGCTGGTGTCGCCGATCTGATCCACCTGGCCTTCGGCAATTTTACGCAGGATGCGACGCATGATCTTGCCCGACCGCGTCTTGGGCAGGGCATCGGTAAAGTGCAGCTTGTCCGGGGTGGCAATGGGCCCGATTTGCGTGCGCACCTGCTGGATCAGGGCCTTGCGCAATTCCTCGGATGCCGGAATGCCTTTTTTCAACGTGACATAGCAGTAGATCCCCTGCCCTTTCGTCTCGTGTGGGAATCCGACCACCGCGGCTTCCGCCACGCTGGGATGGCCGACCAGGGCGCTTTCCAATTCCGCCGTTG
>CAYTVN010000415.1:0-1960 GCA_964441655.1 uncultured Verrucomicrobiota bacterium
AAATCGTTGATCTTTGAACGGCGTTCTTCCGCCTCATCCAACCGCTTGATCAATTGGGTGGCTTCACCGCTGTTGGCACTTTCCAGCAATCGGCGGCAATGCTCGATCTGAATACGGGCTGAATCGAGTTTTTTCTCGAGCGCGGGAAGCAGTCCGTTTTGCAATAAACCGCGAAAATCCTGCACTGCTTCATAAAAATCACGCCGGTTTCCCTTTTGGGTGATCCGACGCACGGCGCCAAAGGTCTGTAGCTGGCGACACGCGATACTGACGCTTGCCTTGCTTACCGAAAGCTCCGCTATGATCTGATCCAGCGATAGAGGCATATCGCGAAGGTAGAGAAGGGTGTAAATCTGGCCCAGAAGACGCGAAAGGCCAAAGGTTTCGGCCGTTCTACCCCCCGCATCAATCATCTGCCAGAGGGCCTCATCGATGATACTGGAGTTCGTTTTCATCGTTTAGAATAAACTAAACGCACGACCTGGCGGCGTCAAGCCTACTTCGGACCATTACCCACCAACAGGGATCAACCCACTTCAGGCGATCTCATCAACCGCCCCAACCCATCTTCATACCGCATAGTCGCCACCCACCCCAACTGCTCCCGCGCCCGAGTGGCATTCGCAACTTGCACGTCGGGTTCCCCGGGACGCCGGAGCCTTGCGCCAAGCTCGAACAGTGTCTCCACGTGGTAGTGTTTTGCGATGGCCAGCAACACATCGGCGACGGGTACGGATTCACCCCGCCCCAGATTGAATTCCTGGAAACCTGCCAACCCCTTCTGCACGCTCAAGACGATGGCCTCCACAACGTCATCAACCCAGATAAAATCCCGGCCCTGCTTGCCATCCGTAAATGCAGTTCTTTGCTTTTGACGCGCCGCCGCGAGGGCGGATGGGATCAGCAGGTCACCGCGTTGCCCGGGGCCGTAAATGATAAAGGGGCGCAACCATATTGCCGGCAGCCCGGTTTTCAGGGACCAGGATTCCACCAGATCACGTGTGCAGCGTTTGGCCCAACCATACGCGGAAAGAGGCAAAACTGGTGTGTCCGACTCACTTAACTGACCAGCCCGGCCGCCATACTCCTCAGCCGAGCCCATGACCAGCAGACGCCTCAGACCATGCGTCCCCCAGTAATCCAAAAGGTTGGCCACTTGCCGAATCTGTTCCGCCTGGATGGCGAATCCGTCAAATCGCCGCATGTCCCACGCCAGATGAATCAGCGAAAACGGCGCGGATGGATCCACATCGGCCGGTAACAGAAATTGGGGTTCAGCCAAGTCCGCCTGGTGGTATCGAACGCCTAGGATCGGGTCTGTCCGATGGGGTATCCGATCAATGGCAAGAACCGGATATCCCGTGGCAGCTAATCGAGGAATGAGAGCCCGGCCAAGAAACCCTTCGGAACCAGTTACGACATAGTTCATAGAGGGAAGGAGCGGCCAAATTCCCATCAGCCAAAATAGGATCTTACTCGGTCACAGGTATACTCCACCTGCGCCTCGGTCAACTCAGGGAACATGGGCAGACTGACCAATCGGGGCGCCACCCGCTCGGTGACGGGCATGGATCCGTGTTTGTAACCGAGATCCCTGTAGGCCGCCTGCAGATGAATCGGTACCGGGTAATGGATGCCGCAGCTTATGCCCTGCTTGGACATGTATTCCATAAAGCGCTCCCGCTCATCAACTTGCACGACATACAAATGGTAGATGTGCTTGTTGCCCGCCATTTCACGCGGGAGTTCGATGGGAAGTCCGCTCAATTGTTCGCCATAGGCCGCTGCATGGCGTCGGCGGGCATCGTTCCATGCGGACAAGTGCCGCAATTTAATGCGCAGGATGGCGGCCTGCACCGTGTCCAGCCGGCTATTCCAGCCCGCCACATCATGGTAGTACTTCTTGCTCTGGCCATAGTTACGCAGCATGCGAACCTGCTGAGCTACTTGGGGATCGTCG
>CAYTVN010000416.1:0-1954 GCA_964441655.1 uncultured Verrucomicrobiota bacterium
CATGGAGCGACAGGCTCTCAACGTCTACCGCATGCGGCGCCTCGGGGCCACCGTGGTTCCGGTGACGGCTGGCCAGCAGACCTTGAAGGAAGCGATCAGCGAGGCCATGCGCGACTGGGTGACCAACGTGCGCACCACCCATTACATTCTGGGCTCGGCGCTGGGCTCGCATCCGTACCCCATGATGGTGCGTGATTTTCAAAGTGTGATCGGGCGCGAGGCCCGCCGCCAGATCCTGGCCAAGGAAGGCCGCCTGCCCAGCCACGTCGTGGCCTGTGTGGGAGGTGGCAGCAACGCCATCGGTATTTTCTATCCCTTTATCAAGGACAAAGCGGTCCGACTGGTGGGCGTGGAGGCCGGCGGGGAGGGGATACGGGCTGGTCGTCATGCCGCGCGTTTCGCGGGCGGGAAGGTCGGCATCCTGCAGGGGACCAAGACGTACGTACTCCAGGATGCCAACGGCCAGATCATGTTGACCCACTCGGTGAGCGCGGGTCTCGACTATGCGGCCATCGGGCCGGAACACAGTCTGCTGCGCGACCTGGGCCGGGCTGAATACCATTACAGCACGGATGCGGAAGCCATGACAGGTGTCAACGCGCTGTGCCGCATGGAAGGCATACTGCCCGCGCTGGAATCGGCGCATGCCATCGGATGGTTGCTCAAGGCGGGACGCCTGCTGAAGAAGCGTGATGTGGTGGTGGTGAATGTGTCGGGACGCGGCGACAAGGATGTTCAACAGATGGAAGCATGGGATCGGGAGCATCCGTCCAGAAAGGTGCGGACATGAGCACGCGCAGCATGACCGGCTTCGGCCACGGACGCGCCTCCGCGGAAGGCTTGAGGGTGGACGTGGAGGTCAGTTCGGTAAACCGCAAATCGCTCGACGTCATTTTGAATGTGCCCAAATCGCTGGGTGCGTTGGAGTCGCGCCTGCACGAGGAGGTGGGGCGGGTGTTGTCGCGGGGCCGCATCTCCGTCAACGTGCAGGTGCGGGAATCGGAGATCCTGCGCCGGGAGTCGGTGCGGGTGGATACCGACCTGGCGGGTGCCTACCTCAAGGCGCTGCGCGCCGCGGCCAAAAAGCTGAGGCTGGCGGATGACCTGTCTGCACGCTCGTTGTTGGAATGGCCCGGCGTGCTCCGCATGGAATCACCCGAAGATGATGTGGAGTCCCTGTGGCCGCTGGTGCAGCGCGCGTTGAAGCAGGCGCTCAAGGCCATTGACGGCATGCGGGCCCGCGAAGGGCAGGCGCTGGCCAAGGATTTGGAAGCCCGGCTCCGCCTCAAGAAAGGTCTGCTGGCCGAGATTCGACAGCACGCCCCGGCGGCGGTGGCGCGCTATCGGGATGCCCTGCGCCAGCGAATCCAGTCCCTGAAACTGGAGGTGGACATCCCGGCCGATCGCCTCGAGCGCGAAGTGGTGATGTTTGCCGAGCGGGCAGACATCACAGAAGAGATGACGCGCCTGGACAGCCATTTGCAGCAGGCGGCGGGTTTGTTGCGCAGCCCGGAGCCTGCGGGCAAGGCCCTGGATTTTGTGGCCCAGGAGATGGGCCGCGAGATCAACACCATTGGTTCCAAAGCCAATGATGCGGAGATCGCGCGTCGCGTGGTGCTGTTCAAGACGGAGCTGGATCGCTTTCGCGAGCAGGTTCAGAACATCGAATGATAGATATGCCTCATCGTCCCCTGCTGCTGGTCATCTCCGCACCCTCGGGCGGCGGCAAAACCACCCTGTGCGAACGCCTCATGGCTGAATTTGACGGGGCCATGAATTATTCGGTGTCCTGTACGACCCGCCAGCCGCGGGAGGGCGAGGTGGATGGCACGGATTATTTTTTTATCAGTGAAGAGGAGTTTTCCCGCCGGGTGGAGCGCGGTGAATTCCTGGAATACGCCACCGTGCACGGACATCGCTATGGCACGCCCAAGCATGTGATTGAGGATGGCTT
>CAYTVN010000417.1:0-1908 GCA_964441655.1 uncultured Verrucomicrobiota bacterium
CATCCTCCCCCTGCGCGGCAAAATCCTGAACGTGGAAAAGGCACGCGACGACAAGATGCTGGCCAACGAACAGATCCGGAACATGATCCAGGCTCTGGGAACCGGGTTCGGCAACGAGGACTTCGATCCGGCCAAGCTGCGCTACCACAAGATTGTGCTGATGACCGACGCCGATGTGGACGGATCGCACATCCGCACCCTGTTGCTGACCTTCCTCTATCGGAAAATGCCGCAACTCATCGACCGCGGGCATGTGTTCATCGCCCAGCCGCCGCTGTTCAAGATCAAGCGCAAGAACCGGGAAGAGTACGTGGACAACAACGAGCAGCTGACCAAGATCCTGCTCTCGCTCGGTTTGGATGACGTCACCTTCACCGGCGAGGACGATCAGCCGCGTTTCGACCGCAAGCAGGCGGCTGACTTATTGGATGTGATCACCCAGGTGGAGCATATCTCTGATCGCCTGGCCAACCGGGGCGTGACCCTGGAGGACCTGATCCGGGCCCGCGACGCGCAGGGACATCTGCCGCTGTACCGGGTCACGGTCAAAAACGGCGCGGAGGACATTCTCTGGGCCTACAGCGAGGCCGACCTGCGCCGCCTGCGCGAAGAAGCGGAGGCCCGGCTTGGTCATCCTCTCGACGTGGCGGGCGACGGGGCAGACGCGGGCGCGTTCACCTGGAAAGAGATTCATTCCGGGCACCTGCTGTCCAAGCTGCTGGTCTCCCTGGACCGAAAGGGTTTCGGTGCCGAAACCCTGCTCACCCAGGAAAACCCGATCATTTTCGTGACCGACGGCGAAAAGAAGAAGACGCCGATCTTCTCCCTGCTTGAGTTGCTGAACGCGGTGCGCGAACACGGGCGCAAGGGCCTGGGCATCCAGCGCTACAAAGGTTTGGGCGAAATGAATCCCGAGCAGTTGTGGGAAACCACGCTGAACCCCCAGAACCGCAAGCTGCTGCGGGTCCACCTGGAAAGCGCGGCCAAGGCCGAGGAAATCTTCTCCACCCTCATGGGCGACGAAGTGGAGCCTCGGCGTCAGTTCATTGAGGACAATGCGCTGAATGTGCGGAATCTGGATATCTGATGCACCGCAGAGGCGCTGAGGACGCAGAGTGAAGATAAACGAGTTGACGGAAAAAGTCATAGGGGCGGCCATGGAGGTGCATCGCGCCCTGGGGCCTGGGCTTCTTGAGTCCGCTTATGAAACCTGCCTGGCTCGAGAGCTCGCCATTCAGGGGATTGCCTTCGAGCAGCAAGTGGAATTACCGGTGGTGTATCGCGGTGTACCGCTTTCCTGCGGATACCGATTGGACTTTTTAGTGGAAGGCGAATTGATACTGGAACTGAAGGCCGTGGAGGAGTTACTGCCCATTCATGAGGCTCAGCTCTTAACCTATCTGAAGCTGTCCGATAAACGCATCGGGCTGCTCATTAATTTTAATGTCGCCCTTCTCAAACAGGGCCTGCAACGCATCGTGAACCAACTTGCTGAAAGCTCTGCGCTCTCTGCGCCTCTGCGGTGAACTCTATGGACACTCCCCCCAACGCTCCGGATCGCATTGATCCCATCAACATCGAAGACGAGATGCAGAAGGCGTACATCGACTACTCGATGTCCGTCATCATCGGGCGCGCTTTGCCCGACGCGCGCGACGGCCTCAAGCCGGTGCATCGCCGCATCCTGTACGCCATGTTCGACGAAGGGCTGCTCCACAACCGCCGCTACTCCAAGTGCGCGGGCGTGGTGGGCGAAGTGCTGAAGAAATACCACCCCCACGGCGACGCCTCGGTCTACGACGCGCTGGTCCGCATGGCCCAGCCGTGGAACCTCCGTTACACCCTGTTCTAGGGCCTGGGCAACTTCGGCTTCTTGGTAGGTGATGCGCACGCGTTCTACGGGTAGTG
>CAYTVN010000418.1:0-1901 GCA_964441655.1 uncultured Verrucomicrobiota bacterium
CTCGGCGTCGTCATAGTTGTATTGCAGTCGCACGCGCGAGAACTCGCTGGGACGGAGCCTTGAACCGTGACCCCGAACAGGCGTGTCTCGAAACGACCGGCTTCGTACCCCAGCGGTGTGACTTTAATCCCACCCTCGCCACCACGGTTCGCGAGTTTGTGGGCCTGGGCCTGGTGGGCCTGAAGGTTTCACTCCAGGACTTCGACGATCGTTTGACCTGGGCCCTCGAACGCGTCGGCATGTCCGCCCATCGCCACCGCGACTATGCCGCCCTGTCCGGCGGGCAGCGCCAGCGTATCCTGCTCGCGCGCGCCCTGGTGAGGCGTCCCACGCTGCTGATCCTCGACGAGCCCACCAACGGACTCGATTTAAATTCCGAAGAAGCGCTCCTCGACGCGCTGCAACGCCTGAACGGGGAGGATGGACTGACCATCCTTTTTGTGACCCACGACCTGCCCCTGGCGGCGCGTTTCGCCAGCCATCTGGCGGTGGTACACGAGGGTCGCGTGGAAGCGGGCTCACGGCAGGATGTCATGGCGCAAGGCACGCTGGAACGGGCCTACGGCATGCCCATCCCCTGGCTGAGCGGGCACGCAGGGGCACCGCCATGATCCACGACTTTCTTTGCTCCTGGCCGCTTTTTTCCAACACCTACCTGACCGGGTGGCTGCTGGCCGTGCTGCTCTCCATGCTCGGGGTCTATGTGGTGGCCCGCGACCAGATTTTTGTAGGCGCGGCCATCGCCCAGTCGTCCACCCTGGGCATCGCCCTATCCATGGTGGCCACCAGTTGCCTGCCCGGCCTCCACCTGCACGCCCTGGGCGAACTCACCACGGTCTGGGCCGTGATCTTCGCCTGTGTGGCCGCCTACGTCATGTCCCTGGCCTTCGGGCGCCGGGAAAGTCACGAAGCGGTGGCCGCCTGGATATTCCTGGCGGGAGGCAGTTGGTCCGTCCTTCTGGTGGCCCACAGCCCTCACGGGTTGGATGAAATTCTTCGCCTCGTCTCCTCCAGCCTCATCGGGGCCACCACCCGGGATGCTCTGCTGTACGCGGGGCTGACCCTGGCCACGGCGGCGGGCTTGATCCGCTACCACCGCCCGATCACCCTGCTGGCCGTGGACCCCGCGATGGCGGCGGCGGTGGGATTGCATCCCCGGCGCTGGTCCACCGGGTTGGCCCTTTGGCTGGGCCTCGTGGTGGGCTGCTCCATCCGCAGCGCCGGCTTGCTGTTCACCTTCGGCTGCCTGGTCCTGCCCGCCCTCACTGCCAAGTCCCTGGTGCGGGAACTGCGCCCCCTCTTCCTAATGGCACCCGTCCTGGCTCTGTTCACGGCGGTGGCGGGTTTCGTGCTCGCCCATCGGTACGATTTCCCGCCCGCCCAGGCCACGGTGGGATTACAGGTCACCCTGCTGGCCCTCTGCTGGCTGCGTTCCAGCCTATCCTGACCACCATTACAATTCTGGTGCGTCCGATTGGAAACCCATATATGCCGCGCGTTACCTATCTGGGCGTTTTCTTCGTAGCCGCCTCCAGCCGGAATGCGCAGCCGAACGCACGGCTATTGCTGGTCCTGCCTATCGCTGCCTCGGCGGGGTAGAAGGCGCTTGTTCCTCGTACAGAGGGGTGCTATTCCGATGCCGTGGAACGAAACGTCCTAGTCTTGTTTGCTTTGCTGGCAGGCTCACTGGCCCGGGCCGAGGTCGACTCCATGGAGCGCTATCAGATCATTTTGAAGCGCCAGCCTTTCCGGGCCGTATCCGAACCCGACCCCCAGAATCAGGTAACGCCAACCGCCGAGAATTTTGCCAAAAGCCTCAAGCTGACCATGATCACCGAAGACAATGAAAAGGGGGTCAAGATCGGCTTTGTCGATGAGCGCACCAACAAGAGCTACGTCCT
>CAYTVN010000419.1:0-1887 GCA_964441655.1 uncultured Verrucomicrobiota bacterium
CCCGTGCTCACCGCCTCCGTGGTGAGCGGACCGTTGGCCAGCCCCGGCATCACCGCCTCCAGCGTGCCGTTCCAACCGCCGCGCGCCTAGCCGCGTCGCGTTTCCCTGTCATCGTTCTATCGCGCTATTTTTCCTGGAGGTCGTGTGTCTCGTTTCATCATTCTTTTAGGTGTCCTACTGGCTGCCGGGTCCGCCGTTGCGGATAGCCGGCCCGAATCATTAACCATTGCGGAGGCGGTGACGCTGGCCGCCGCCCGCCACCCGTCCATCACCGCGCTCGAAGCGGAACTCCGGGCGGCGCGCGCGCTGTCCCAGCAGGCCGGGGTCCGGCCCCCGCCCGAGGCCTCCGCGGGACTGGGCTACAAGGACGTCGAGACCGATACCGGCTACGCCCTCGACGTGGAGTTGGCGTTCCCCATCGAGCGCAGCGGCAAGCGGAAGGCCCGTCAGGGCGTGGCCCAAAGCGAACTTCGCCTGGCCGAAATCGCGCTGGACCAACAGCGGCGGGACCTTGAACTGCAGGTGCGCACCCTGGCCTACGACTACCTCACCGCTTCGGCCGACGCCGAAATCGCCCGGGAGATCGCGGAGCGAAGCCGGGCCATGATCGACCTGCTGAAGCAGCGTCCGACGGCGGGCCCGGTCATCCTGCTGGAGCTCCGGGTCATTGAAGGCAGCCTGGTGGAGTTTCAAAATTCGGCGCGCGAATTCGAGGCGCAGCGCGATGCCGCGCGGGCTTCCTTGAATATCCTGCTCGATCGCGCGGAGGATGCGCCGCTGGTGCTGAAGGATGATCTGGTGCCGCCCGCGAACCTCTATGCCACGCCCGCCTTTGCCGCACGCTTGGAAAAACGGCCCGCCTTGCTGAAGCGCTTGGTCGAAATCGAGCGGGCCGCCCACGAGGCGCAGGCCGCCCTGCTGGAGGGCAAACCCGATGTCAGCGTGGGCCCCTACCTGTCCCGCGAGGAGGCGGGGGAGACGGAGACCACGGTGGGCCTGGCCGTGTCCATGCCCCTGTCCTGGAGCAGCCGTAACCAGGGCGCCATCCAGGCCGCGCAGGCCCGGCGCGAAAAAGCGGAGGCGGAATTGAATGCGGAGACACTGGCCGCCCGCAGCGAGCTGGCCCGGCGGGTACGTCTCTACGCGGCGGCGGTCGCGCAGGTGGAGGCGGTGCCGGTCGAACTAGTAGAGAGCCTGCACGAGGCCGCGGACCTGGCCGATCGCCAGTACCGGCTGGGGGCCATCCCGGTGCAGCTCTTTCTCGATATGCAACGCGAATTTCTGTCCGTGCAACTGTTGCGTCACAACGCACAACTGGAATCGCTGAAGATGGCGGCCGAACTGGAATGGCTGGCCGGATCCGCGGCCGGGGAGACCGCACCATGAAGATTGGATTACTCATGTTGATGTTGATGGTGACCACGTCCTTCAGCGAGGGGGAGCGCGCGGGCGCCTCGTTCAAAGAAGGGGTTGGGGTGCAGATGGGCGCGGAAACCAAATCCGCCATTGATTTGGCGCTGGCTGAGGTGGAGGAGCGGACCACTCCAGTGGAGATCCATCTGACCGCCCAGGTTTACCGCAAGGCTCGCGAGGCGTCGCAGAACCAGGGCGAGCCCGCAGGTTTTGCCTATGCCAGCGCCTGGGTGGATCCCGCTGAAGCGAAACGCCTGACCCCGGGCCTGCCGGTGCGCATCCCGGGGAGCACGGGGACGGTGCTTCGGGTGGACCACACCATGGCAGCCAGCGGCGGCCGCGTGGAGGTGCTGCTCCAGATGCAGGAGGGCGAGCGGGTGTGGAAGATTGGGGATTTTGTCCCGGCCATGCCCGTGCTGGCGGAAGAAACCTCGGTCACTGTGATCCCGCGTGAGGCCCTGCTGGAGACCGCCT
>CAYTVN010000420.1:0-1874 GCA_964441655.1 uncultured Verrucomicrobiota bacterium
CCGAGATCGCGTAGGACGAGGCTGAGGAGCCCTGGTCGCGGGTGGATTCCGCCTGCAGCCAGGTGGCGACACGGCCGACATCCTTGGAGCCCAACCATAGGGACAACGCACGGTCCAGACGGTTTAGCAGAATGCTCCAGCCGAATTCCGGACGTTGCGGCAGGCTGTCGCGGAAGTTTTGCAGGGCCTGGTCGTCATTCAGGTCAAGGTCATGGGGAATCGGGTTGGAAGCCACGACGGCCAGATTCTTGTTTACGATGCGGCTCTTAAGAAAGATGGTCGTCGCCACCATCACGGCCATCAGCACTTCGAGGTACTGCACCGGTCCACGTTGATTGATAATACCATAAAGGTAATCAGCCTTGGTGCCTTTGAGCGGCATCACGGCAACGGAGATGAGGATGGTGCCAACGATACCCACCAGCAATTGGATGAAAGTGTTGGCATCCGTACCGGGACGGGAACCCCGCATTGACTGCATTTCCTGATACTCAACGGCTTCTACCGGGACTTCTTCTTCAACCTTTTCCATGACGCGAGTTCCCCTTTGTGAAAAACTGTCAGCGGTTGTGCACGAGGGCTAACAGGCCTGCATTGCGCCCCGTGTTTTGCGGGCGTATAATTGCCAGCGCTTGAGGCCAAGTCAATGCGGATGTAAGGATAACAAAAAGAAGAGCCCCTCCCGGTGCCCATGCGTTACGATGTCATGTTCTATGAAGCCTTCCAGGAGGAGGCCGCCGCCCTGCAACGCCACCTGCCCGCGGGGTGCCGTGCGGGCTTCACGGTTAACACGTTGCAAGCGAGCGGTGAGTCATCGCCCCCCGCCCCCCTCATCAGCATCCGCACCCAATCCGTTCTTCCTGATCACTGGCTGCCACTTGTCAAAGGGGTACTGGCCCGCACCACCGGCTACGACCATTTGCGTACCTATCACCTTCACCACCCCGAAATCCCCCTGGCCTGTCTGCCCGAATACTGCACACGCGCCGTGGCGGAGCAGGCGGCTCTGTTATGGATGGCTCTGCTGCGACGCCTCCCCGCGCAAACGCGTCAATGGTCCGCCTTCAACCGCGACGGACTTACCGGCGGGGAATGTGCCGGGCGCACGCTGGTGGTGGTGGGCGTCGGGCGCATCGGGCACGAGGTGGCACAGATCGGACGCGGCCTGGGCATGCAGGTGCTCGGCGTGGACCTCAAGCCGCGCCATACCGACATCACCTATGCAGCCTGGCCGGAAGCCGCCCCCCGTGCTGACATCGTGGCCGCCTGCATGGACCTTAACCCGACCAGCCTGCATTTCTTCAGGCATGAAACCCTGTCCCTTCTGAAACCGGGCGCCCTGCTGGTCAATGTGGCGCGGGGCGAACTCGTGGATACATCCGCCGCGCAGGACGCCCTGGCGGAGGGCCGTTTGGCCGGATTGGGCCTCGATGTTTTTCAGGAGGAAAACCGCGTGGCGGACGCGTTGCGCGGCCTGGCTCCCCGCCACCCCGAGGCCGAGCGACTGCTCGAATTGGCCCGGCATCCCGGGGTGATCATGACCCCCCACAACGCCTTCAACACGCTGGAGGCCGTGGAGCGCAAGAGCCGGTTCAGCGCGGAGCAGGTGACGCACTTCCTTCGGCAGGGCCGCTTTCGCTGGCCGTGGCCAGGTGAAGAATCCCATAAATCGTAGGAATTCGCTTTTGACACACCCGCGCGCCTGTTGCAGGATGCGCGCCCGTTAGCAAACCGTTATGAAAGGTCATCTCATGCGCCTGAATCTCACTCACGCTTTGTCCTTGTGTGCCGCGCTGGCCCTGGGCGGAACCGTGTCTTGCTCCAAGAAAGAAACCGCCCCACACCATGAAGCCCCGTCCGTGAATCTCTCTGAA
>CAYTVN010000421.1:0-1862 GCA_964441655.1 uncultured Verrucomicrobiota bacterium
GAACCTGAAGTGGACGCCTGCGCAGGCTACCGGCGCAACTGCTGCGCCGCCTGCTGGGCCTGTTCGTAAACTTCCCGCACCGGCCGGCCGCTTTCCTGGGCGCGGGCGCGGCAGTCCTCAAACTCGGGCGCCAGCGTCACATCCCGCCCCTGCCAGGTGCCGATTTTGATGCGCACCACGCCGGCTGGAGTTTCCACCTCCGCGTGACGCCGGTCCAACACGGTGCGCTGTACCGGATATTCGCGCACCCCGAAGGTCGTGCTTTCCTGAAAAATCAGGTCCAACAGGCGGGCGTGGTGGGCGGGCTCGGTCAGCACCGTGAGCAGCACACCGGGCCGCTGTTTTTTCATGAACACCGGCGCGGTGAAAACATCCAGCGCACCCGCGGCCAGCAAGCGTTCGGTCAGCGCGCCCACCAATTCCGGGGAAGTGTCATCCAGGTTGCACTCCATGACCCGGCACGCGCCGGCTGAAATCTGCTCCGCGGTTTCCAGCAACACAGCCCGCAACACATTGGGACGGTGATTCAGCGCACGCTGCCCGAAGCCATAACCGGCGGCCAGCACCCGTCCGCCCGACGGAGCCACCGAGGCCTGCTGCCACACCGCCAACAAGCCCGCCCCGGTCGGGGTCACCAGCTCATGCGGCTCATCGGTCTGCTCGACGGCCAGGCCCTGCAAGAGTTCCACCGTGGCCGGGGCCGGATTCGGGAACACCCCGTGCGCGCACTGGATGGTGCCGCGGCCCTGCGGCAACGGTCCCACCGCCACGGCATCCACGCCGAGCAGGTGGCGGGCCAGGCAACAGCCCACGATGTCCACAATGGAATCCACCGCCCCGATTTCGTGAAAGTGAATCGCATCCACCGTGGTGCCGTGCAACCGCGCCTCCACTTCGCCAATGCGACGGAAGACGTTCAAGCTGTCCACCTGCACGGCGGGGGGCAACGAGCTGGCCCGGATAATGGCTTCGATTTCGCGCAACCCGCGGTGCGGGGCATGCGTGTGCGTATGGCCATGTCCGTGCTCGTGGGGCTCGTCCGGATGGTGATGGTGCGGTATTTCCACCCGGCACAACGTCCCGCGCAAACCATCGCGCACCACGCTTTCGGAGCGCAGGAAAAAGTCGCCCGCGTCCAACTGGCCGAGTTCCCGTTCCAGGGAGGCGGGATCAATGCCGAGGTCAATCAGGGCACCCAGGATCATATCCCCGCTGGCCCCGCCCACGCTTTCAAAGCGAAGTATCTTCACGCCCGCTCCCCCACCCGGTTGATGTGCGCGGCGGCCACCCCGGCACCAAAACCGTTATCCACATTCACCACCGTGATGCCGGGGGCGCAGGAATTCAACATGGCCAGCAGGGCGGCCACTCCGCCCAGGTTCATGCCATAACCCACGCTGGTGGGCACCGCCACGATGGGACGGTCGACCAGGCCGCCGACCACGGATGGCAACGCGCCTTCCATGCCGGCCACCACGACCACCGCGCGCGCGCTGCGCAGGAGCTCCAGATGACGCATCACCCGGTGCAACCCGGCCACGCCCACATCGAAAACACGCTCCACCCGGGCGCCCATCCATTCCGCGGTGAGCGCAGCCTCTTCCGCCACCGGTAAATCAGCCGTGCCGGCGCTGATCACCGCCACGTGGCCCACCAACGGCAGGCGGGTCGTCACCTCCACGGTCAGGCACCGCGCCGCCTCGTGATACTGCACATCCGGCTGAGCCGTCTGAACCAGCCGCGCCAGCTCCGGGGTGGCCCGGGTGGCCAGCACGTTCTGGCCCGCATCCCGAAGGCTGGCGATGATGCGGATCACCTGCTCCGGCGTTTTGCCGGGACAAAAAATAACTTCGGGCAGGCCC
>CAYTVN010000422.1:0-1835 GCA_964441655.1 uncultured Verrucomicrobiota bacterium
CAAGCCGGCCACCCGCTACGAGCAACTGATGGAGCTGGGTCAGGTGCAGGACTTCCTCATCAAGCCGCATCTGCGCGCGGTACCCGGCATCGCCGAGGTCAACACCTCGGGCGGCTACGAAAAACAAATCGTGGTCATGCCCGATCCCCAGCGGATGATGAGCGCGGGCATCACCTTCTCCGAGATCGCGGACATCGTGGGCGAGAATGTGGAGAATGCGGGTGGCGGGGCGGTGCAGATGGGCGGGGAGCAGATTATCGTCCGGGCCGCCGGCCGGGTGAAATCTGCGGTGGAAATCGCCGATCTGCCCATCAAGTTCCGGTCCGGGACCGAGCCCATCAAGGTGCGCGACGTGGCCGAAGTGGGCATCGGCTCCAATGTACGTACCGGAGCTTCGACCTGGAACGGCGAGGAATGCGTGCTTGGCTCGGCGTTGATGCTGGCCGGTGAGAACAGCCGCATTGTCTCCAAGCGGGTGGCCGCCAAGCTGAAGGAGTTGGCGCCCCGGCTTCCTGCGGGGGTCCATATCGTCACCGGCTACGACCGCACCGAGTTGGTGGATCGCACCATCGCCACGGTGGAGAAGAATCTGGTGGAGGGCGCGGTGCTGGTCATGGTGGTGCTCCTCTTGCTGCTGGGCAATGTGCGGGCCGCTATCATCGTCTCCCTGGCCATTCCGCTCTCCTTCCTGTTTGCCATCACGGGCATGGTGCAAGGGCGGGTGTCCGGCAACCTGATGAGCCTGGGCGCGGTGGACTTCGGGCTGATCATAGACGGCGCCGTGGTCATGGTGGAGAACACCATCCGACGCCTCGGTCTGCGCCAGCACGAGCTGGGCCGGATCCTGTCCACCCAGGAGCGCCACGAGACGGTGCGCGACGCCTGTAAGGAAGTGGGCACGCCCACCTTCTTCGGGGTCCTCATCATCACCATCGTCTATCTGCCCATCCTGGCCCTGACCGGCATCGAAGGGAAGATGTTCAAGCCCATGGCCCTGACCGTCATGATGGCGCTGGTGGGGGCGCTGATCCTGTCCCTGACCCTGATGCCCGTGCTGTGTTCGTTCTTCCTCGGCGGAAAAATCAGCGAAAAAGACAACGGGCTTATCGCCCTGTTGAAGCGGGCTTATGCGCCCACCTTGCGCTGGGCCTTTCGTATGCGCTGGCTGGTGGTGGTGGCCGCGGTCGCCCTGTTCGCCTGGTCGGTCACCATCTTCCAGAAGCTGGGCGCGGAGTTCGTACCGCAGCTGGACGAAGGTTCGTTTGCCACCTTCATGATCCGCACCAGCAGCATTGGCCTGGATGCTTCGCTGGACATGCAGGAGAAGGCCGAAAAGGTTCTGCTGGAGGCATTCCCGGAGGTCAGCATCACCTTCTCGCGCATCGGTACGTCGGAGATCGCCACCGATCCCATGGGGGTCAACGTGGCCGACTGCTACATCTTTTTCTCGCCGCAGGAAAAGTGGCGGAAGATCGACGGGCGGACCATCACCAAGGATGAGCTGGCCAATCTGATGAGCGAGGAGCTCACCCGGCGCGTGCCCGGCCAGGCCTATCTGTTCTCGCAGCCCATCGAGATGCGCTTCAACGAAATCCTGGAAGGCACGCGGGCCGATATCGCGGTGAAGGTCTTCGGCGAGGACTACCCGACTATCGAGCGCATTGCCGGGGAGGTGCGCGAGCTGCTGGAAAAAATACCGGGCGCGGCCGATGTCGAATTCGACGCCCTGGGCAAGGCCCCCATGCTGGAGATCGCGCTGCGGCGCGAGGCCATGACGCGTTACAACCTGCACGCGGCGGAAGTCAACAGCGTCATCGCCCACGCCCTGGCCGGGG
>CAYTVN010000423.1:0-1833 GCA_964441655.1 uncultured Verrucomicrobiota bacterium
GCCCAGCACCGCGCGCACATGATTTTCAAATTGTGAGCAGTGGCACGCCTCGATGGTGTAATGCCCGGAGTTATGCACGCGTGGCGCCATTTCGTTGATGAGGATCTGGCCGTCGCTCATCACGAACATTTCAACCCCGACGCTGCCCACCCCCTGAATGGCCTCGGTCGCGCGGCGGCCCAATTCGGCCGCGCGGGCGGCGAGTTCGGGCGGAAGGCGGGCGGGGGCGGTTACGGTATGGCAGATGTGGTCCCGCTGCACGGTATCCACCACGGGATACACCGCGCTGGTGCCATCGAGACCGCGGGTGACCATGACCGCGATTTCGCGTTCGAAGGGGCAGAATTGTTCCACCAGAAGGGGGGCGTGGTCACCCTCCAGCTTTTGCCAGGCGGCGGGAATATCGGACGGGCTGCGCAGGGTGGCGTTGCCTTTGCCGTCATAGCCCATAGTGCGTCGCTTGAGGACCAGGGGCCATTTCAGTTCACGTGCGGCGGCGGCGATGTCTTCCGGGTGTTCCACGGCGCGAAAGGCCGCCACCGGGAGGCCGGCCCTGGCGAGAGTTTGCTTTTGAACGAGTTTGTCCTGTACCCGCCGGATACATTCCGCGGAAGGACGCAGGAGATGGCCCTGTCGTTCCAGTTCGGCCAGGGCATCCGCGTCCACGAATTCGTTTTCAAGGATAACCACATCGACCGTGCGGGCAAATTCGAGGAGCGCGTCCGCCTCGTCCCAATTTCCGACGTTGGTAGGAAAACCCGGCATGAGCGGGGCGGAAGCCACCTTGCGATCCATGACAGATACGGTGCAACCGAGGGTGGCGGCGGCCTGGGCCGTCATTTTGGCTAGTTGTCCGCCGCCGAGGATGCCCAGGCGGGGTCGATTCAGACTGTGCGCGGGTGATGGCATGTGCGGGCATTCTGGTTGCAAACGGCGGGGGGTCAATTATTTTCACTTTCTTCCCAGATGGAAGTTGACACCGGGTTACTGGACACTACTATCGCCTGATTACTTGGTCGTGTGCTGTGCACCGGTCAGGTGATAAAAAGCCAGCGATAGATACGCGAAAAAACGACTCTTGCCTCCCGTAATGTGGAACAAAGGCGGGTTAAGGGTCGTTTTGTCTCGTCTTGTTTTGCGGCGCGCAGAGGGCTGCGTAGTAGGATTTGCGGCGTCCGGCTGGATCGACGCGAAAGCGGATGGAATCAGCCTCTAGCGGCTGGACGATGGTGAGTCTGAAGTTGCGGAACAGGGTCGTGGGTTTAGTTGAGGGCCCACGTAGCTCAGATGGTAGAGCACGTCCTTGGTAAGGACGAGGTCAGCAGTTCAATCCTGCTCGTGGGCTCCAGGCTTCGCGGCCCGGTTGCGGAGTGCTGAGTGAAGAGGCGAAAAAATTTGAGTTCAACCTATAAAGGTAAAGGCGAGGAGATAGAACATGGCGAAGGATAAATTCGAACGTACCAAGCCGCACGTGAACGTAGGCACCATTGGCCACGTTGACCACGGCAAGACCACGCTCACAGCGTCCATCACGCACGTGCAGGCCTTGAAGGGGCTGGCCACGGACATTCCCTATGACCAGGTGGCCAAGGCTTCCGAGTCGCAGGGTCGTCGTGACCCCACCAAGATCCTGACCATTGCCATTTCCCACGTGGAATACGAGTCGCCCAAGCGCCATTACGCGCATGTGGATTGCCCCGGCCACGCGGACTACGTCAAGAACATGATCACCGGCGCGGCCCAGATGGACGGCGCGATTCTCGTGGTCAGCGCGGTGGACGGCCCCATGCCCCAGACCAAGGAGCACATTCTGTTGGCCCGCCAGGTCGGCGT
>CAYTVN010000424.1:0-1791 GCA_964441655.1 uncultured Verrucomicrobiota bacterium
GGAGGGGGTGGGGCGCGGGGCGGGGGAAATCCTGCTCACCAGCATGGATGCGGACGGGACCAAGAACGGCTACGACCTCGGGCTCACGCGCGCGGTGTCGGACGCGGTCGGGGTCCCGGTCATCGCCTCCGGCGGCGCGGGGAATTTGCAGCACCTGGTGGAAGCGGTGACGGAAGGCAAGGCCGACGCCGTGCTGGCGGCCTCGATTTTTCATTTCGGTGAGTTCACCATCGGCCAGGCCAAGTCCTATATGAAGGACCGCGGCGTGGTGGTGCGGACGTAACGATAAGGAGCAGGTCATGGCGAAGGAACTCGAAGAAGGCAGTGAGCTGACGCTGGATTTCAACAAGCTGGAGAAGGCGGTGGGCCAGTCCAAGGGCATCATCCCGGTGGCGGTGCAGCATGCCGACACGCACGAGGTGATCCTGGTCGCCTACACCAACGAGCTGGCTTTCCGGAAAACCCTCGAATCCAAGTCGCTGGTCCTGTGGAGCACCTCCCGCAACGAGTTGTGGGAAAAAGGCAAAACCTCCGGCGAGACCTTCGATCTGGTGGAAGCCCGGGTGAACTGCGAGCAGAACTCGCTGCTGTACGTGGTGCGCCCGCGCCGCGGCGCCATTTGCCACACCAAGAACAAGGCCGGTCAGCCGCGCAATTGCTACTACCGGCGCATTAATGTGGAGACGATGAAGCTGGAGAATTTGGACCCCTGAGGACGTGATCCGTAAGCCGTGATCCGTGATCGGCACGGATGACGGACTACGGATGACGGATCACTTCTTATGAACTGTACCCCCGACAAATCGACGTTCCTGGCCAAGGCTAAACACGGCACCCTGGTTCCGGTGTGGCGCGAACTGCTGGCCGACCAGGAGACGCCGGTATCCGCCTACGAGCGGCTGCGCCGTCATTTTGCCGGTGCGCCCACCTTCCTGCTGGAAAGCGTGGAAGGCGGCGAACACATCGCGCGCTATTCCTTCCTGGGCGGCGCGCCGCGCTGCCTGTTCCGGAGCTTCGGCCGTCGCGTGGAGTTGGAGTTTTCCGACGGACGCCGCGAGGTGAAGGAGGACGTGGACGCGCTGGACGTGTTGCGCGACCTGATGGCGAAGTACCAGCCCGTGCCCGATCCCGCCCTGCCGCGCTTCTTCGGCGGTGCGGTGGGCTTCATCGGCTACGACGCGGTCACCCAGTTTGAGCCGCGGGTGCCGGTGGCCAAGGGGCCGGGACTGGATTGGCCGGACATGGTGCTCGGTATCACCGACACCATCCTGATTTTCGATCACACCCGGCACACCCTGAAGGTGGTGGCCAACGTCCACATCGAAGGCGACGCAGGCGAGGCCTACGACGCCGCGGTGGGGCGTTTGGATGCCTTGTGCAAGGCGCTCACCGTGGCCCTGCCACATCAGCTGCTGGATGTCAACGAACGCCCGGCCCCTGCGGCCGCGCGTTCCAACGTGACCCCGGAGCAGTTCGCGGCCTCCGTGAACAAGGCCAAGGAATACATCCGGGCCGGCGACATCATCCAGGTCGTGCTGTCCCAGCGTTTCGAGGTGGACCACACGGGCGATCCGCTGGATGTGTACCGCGCGCTGCGCTGTGTGAATCCGTCGCCCTACATGTACTGCCTGGAATTCGGCGACCGCAGCGTGGTGGGGTCGTCCCCGGAAATCCATGTGCGTTGCGAAGAGGGCAGGGTGGAGGTGCGGCCCATCGCGGGGACGCGTCCCCGGGCCGCCGATCCGGTGGCCGACCAGAAGCTGGCCGACGAACTGCTGGCCGATCCGAAGG
>CAYTVN010000425.1:0-1788 GCA_964441655.1 uncultured Verrucomicrobiota bacterium
GCCTCTGTCAAGGCGCCCACCCGGTCGGCCAGGTAACGGCTCACCTCAGCCACGACGTCGGCGTAGACGGGTTGCTCCTGCATGGTGCGCGGGGTGCCTTGCATGTGCATTAGCACCACTCCGGCCCGATGCCGCCGGGCCACCTCCAGCATCCCGGGGTCCGCGGTCAGCGCGGAAATGTCGTTGATGATGTGGGCCCCCGCGGCCAGCGCCTGTTCCGCCACCGCCGCCTTGGTGGTATCCACGGATATCAGCGCACCGCACTGCCGGGCCAGTTCACGCACCACAGGAATGACCCGGCGCTCCTCCTCTTCCAGGGAAACAGAAGCCGCTCCGGGCCGGGAAGATTCACCGCCCACATCCAGAATAGTCGCCCCTTCGGCAACCATGGCCAAACCACGCTGTACCGCGGCCGCGGCATCCACAAATTGACCGCCATCGGAAAAGGAATCCGGGGTCACATTGAGAATGCCCATGATGGCGGGCCCCTCGGCGAAAGACAGACGTCGATCCCGGCACAACCAATCGGGCGGGGCTGGAAATTGCGTAGCCATGCCGGGTGTGTTCGCGCTCGTTTCGCGCCACGCTGAATGGGCCATCAAGCCAGCGAGGGACGGGCCGTGGGACCGATGACGGGCGGTGGCTCGGCGCCCGGGGCGACCGGTATGGCCGGTGGCTCCACCACCGCAACCGGGGTGGGCGTGGCGCCGGAATCACCGCCACCGCGCTCGACGTCGGACAGAAGTCGCCCATGCTTGATGAGCTCCTCCACTTCGCGACCATCCAGGGTTTCGCGTTCGATCAGCAACTTGGTGATCAGCTCCAGCTTGTCCCGGTGCGTGCGCAGAATATCCAGGGCTTGCTGGTAGGCTTCGGTCAGCATGCGGTTCACTTCCTGGTCAATCTTCTGCGCGGTGGCTTCGCTGTAATCCTGGTTGCGCGATACCTCGCGGCCCAGGAACAACACTTCCTCCCGGTTGCCGAAGGACTGCGGGCCCAGGGTGTTGCTCATACCCCATTCACATACCATGAGATGCGCGATGCGGGTGGCCTGCTTCAAGTCGTTCTGGGCCCCGGTGGTGATATCGCGACAGGCCAGTTCTTCGGCGGCCCGTCCGCCCATAAGGCCGGTCAGCATGCCCAGCAGCTTGCGTTTGCCCTGCGTGTAGCGATCCTTCTCGGGCAGTTGCATGGTGGAACCCAGCGACTGACCGCGCGGGATGATGGTGACTTTGTGGAGGGGCTCCGCCTCATCAACCAGGGCCAGCACAATGGCGTGTCCGGCCTCGTGATAGGCCGTCAGCAATTTCTCGTGATCATCCAGCATGCGGCTGCGGCGCTCACGGCCCCAGCGCACCTTGTCCCGGGCCTCTTCCATGTCCTTGATTTCCACCGTCTCGGCCCCGCGTCGGGCGGCCGACAAGGCGGCTTCATTGACCAGATTGGACAGATCGGCGCCGGAGAAGCCGGGGGTGCCGCGGGCCACCCGGTGCAGGTCGCAGGTCGGTGAGAGCTTGATGCGCTTGGTGTGAATCTTGAGGATGTCCGCGCGGCCTTCCAGACCGGGCAGCTCCACCATGATCTGGCGGTCAAAACGGCCGGGTCGCAACAGTGCGTTGTCCAGCACATCGGCGCGGTTGGTGGCGGCAATGATGATCACACCTTCCTGGGTGTCAAAGCCGTCCATCTCCACCAGCAGGGCATTCAAGGTCTGCTCGCGCTCGTCGTGTCCGCCGCCGATGCCGCTGAACCGGCTCCGGCCCACCGCGTCAATTTCATCGATGAAGA
>CAYTVN010000426.1:0-1772 GCA_964441655.1 uncultured Verrucomicrobiota bacterium
GCAGACAAAAGAGGTTGTCCAGACTGCCGTCGGCCAACCTTGACGTTGGGATCAATCAAATTGTCTAGGCCACCGGCAGGCAGGAGAACAGGTCGGGCATCGTAGACTCAAAGAAAAGCATCAAGACTGTAACCCATTATGGCCTGCCGGTCGTTCAGACCCAGGCAAGAGCTCGCAAACAGGTTTGAATTCTTTGGGAAGAAGATCAGAATCCCAACAAGAGGTTGGGCCGTAAGGCGAGCCCGGAGCGGCGTCACTGAAGACCTTCTCCTCACTGCCCACGGCCAACCTCGACGTTGGCAATAAATGAAATATACAATCCATATTCTGGTGATTGGGGCAGTAATGCTTGGCATTATTGTCCTTCTGGCTGGCTATGGTTTTTCTGATTTGATGGGCACATCAAAATCACAAATTGATGTACTTCAGACTAAACCATGGCGTCCGTTCGCTCGGCTGGCATTCTCGTTTGTGATGATCTCAATCACGTGCCTACTTGGCGGCGCATTAATCAAATCGTTGTATCAAAGACAATAAAGCATTTGCCAACAAGAGGTCCACCTTACGGCTTCCCGCTGGGAAGCCGAAGGTAGACCTAGACGTTGGGATCAAAAATATCCATCCAATCAGCCGGCAGGCCGGAGACCAGGTCAGACATCCTCGACGCGAAGAGAATCAACCAGACAACAACCCATTATGGCCCGCCGGTGCTGAGACTCAGGCAAGGACTCGCAAACAGGTTTGAATTTTTGGGGAAGAAGATCAGAATCCCAACAAGAGGTTGGGCCATACGGCGAGCCCGGAGCGGGCAGACAAATGAGGTTGTCCAGACTGCCGTCGGCCAACCTCGACGTTGGCCAAAGAGATAGATGACATGTCGCTAAGATACCTGACGCAAGTAGCATGTATTTCCGTTCTTATAGCCGTATCATGTCAACGTAATGACAACGCGGATACCCCGCGCAATCCGGTTGATTTAGAACATTCAGAAGAAACAGCACCTCAACCCTTGGCCGTTGACCACAGTTCAGAACAACACATCGCGATAAGATCACCAGAAGTTGTTTTCGAGCACTTGCAGATACTTCTCGCAACTCTTGAGAACTGGGTGCAAATAGGGATTGAATCCAAGCTCGGTCGACTGTGTCAGGTCTTTCGACAGGAAAGCGAGTCGGTCACGGTGTGGCGTGACAGCGGGACCGGCCTATGCATGTGGATGCAATTCGGCCCAGTCGATTCGCCTTCATTTGTCTGTCGCGTGGCGAGTCTCGCCAGACATGATGAGCGATGGTACGTGAAGACCGTGTTGCTCGAAGATTTGATCAGCAAGCGAACGTCCCGTCTCGAGTTTAGCCCAGAGAGGCAACCATCATTGCACCTGAATCACGACAACGGCATCAGATGAGAACAAATGATTACACCGAATGTTGGGCCAACAAAGCAGTTGTGGGTACGTCGCCCCGCGGACGGGTCAACGCCCCACACCGCTGACGTTGGGATCAAATAAAATCATCCAATCAGCCGGCAGGCCGGAGAACAGCTCAGGCATCCTCGACGCGAAGAGAATCAACCAGACCACAACCCATTATGGCCTGCCGGCCGGTCAGACCCAGGCAAGAGCTCGCAAACAGGTTTGAATTCTTTGGGAAGAAGATCAGAATCCCAACAAGAGGTTGGGCACGTACGGCGAGCCCGGAGCGGATCGGCAAAAGAGGTTGTCCAGACTGCCGTCGGCCAACCTCGACGTTGGGATCAATCAAATTGTCTGGGCC
>CAYTVN010000427.1:0-1770 GCA_964441655.1 uncultured Verrucomicrobiota bacterium
CTCCGCTATGCCGATACCGGTGCGGCGGCTCGACTTGCTCGCAGCCACGATCCCAAATATGAGATGGACCGGCAGATGGATCGCGGGGAGGGCGACGATGGTCTGGTGTCATGAGAAAAACCAGCCCGGAAGCCGGACCGTTCCCGCCACCTCCCACCATGATATCCGTATACGATCTGGACCGGATGGAGTCCTGGTGTCGTCAGCACAGGATTGATGCATCCGTGTTAAAGAGATTCCGGACTGCGTTCTTCAAAAAAGCACGTTCGGTGGAGGAATGCATGGCCTTGATCCCGGAGCCAGGCCGCGCTCAATTCGCGGCCGGCATTCACTTTCACGAACTACAGCTGGTCGAACAACATCACTCCCGGGTTGATGGCGCGACCAAGTTGATTTTTCGTACCCGGGATGGTCTTCGGTTGGAAACCGTCATTCTGCGTATCACCTCGGGCCGGACCAGCCTGTGCATATCGTCCCAGGTGGGGTGTGCGGCGGGTTGCGCTTTTTGTGCCACGGGCAAGATGGGGTTGATGCGCAATCTCACCGGGGACGAGATGTTGGATCAGGTCCTGTTGGCCATGCGCATCTTGCGGGACGAAGGACGCGTGCTGCGTAACGTGGTGATGATGGGCATGGGCGAGCCGTTTCACAATGAGAAGGCTGTGTACCAGACGCTGAACGTATTGCGCGATCCGCGTGGCTGCTATCTCGCGGAGCGGCATCTGTTGGTGTCCACGGTGGGGATGGCCGCCGCCATGTTGCGGTTCGTTGATACGTACCCCAACGTAAGGCTGGCGCTGAGCTTGCACAGTGCACGGCAGGAGGTGAGGAGGCTTCTCATGCCCGCCGGGAAGTCACAGCATCTTGAAAAGCTGAGGGAAATTATCCCTGTACTCGCTCAGCATAAGAACTTCATGGTCGAGTACCTGATGTTGAAAGGTGTTAACGATGGGCCAGAGGATCTGGCCGCGCTGATCCACTGGCTGGACGGGCATCCGGTGCACATCAACCTCATACAATTCAATGCGCATCCGGGCTCAACCTTTCAAGCCGTGACAACCGCGGCGCGGGAAGCCTTTGGGGCCGCCCTTCGCAAGGCTGGCTTCAAGGTAACCCTGCGCTATTCCCTGGGCGATGATATCGCCGCTGCGTGCGGGCAGCTCGCCGGGGAACTTGCCGGTACGTGATGCGCGAATACCGCCAGAAGTGACGGACTTGCGCGAATGGTCCCCTTATCGTTATCCTAATGCCATGAGCAAACGGTGGTTGGGATCGCGTGTAGGGTGCGGATTGGCTATGTGCCTGCTGGCGTGTTCATGTGCCAGCGTGGATCCGGTGACCGGCCGCAAGGTGAATAATCTATACCTCATCCAGGATGATATCCAGATGGGGCGCGAGGTCATGGCCGACACGGTTAAGAGCATGCGGGATGCCGGGGTTCCGCTGAATGCCAACCGGACTCGGGTGAAGCAGGTGGATGCCATGGTCAAGCGTATCGCGGCCGTTTCCCATCTGCCGGATCTGCCCTATGAGGTCGTGGTGTTTGAAACCAACATCGTAAATGCGGCAGCGGCACCCGGCGGGCAGATTATGGTGTTCTCGGGGCTTTATGATCCCAAGAAGGGTTTGGTGGCGGATGAGGATGAGCTGGCCGCGGTTCTTGGCCACGAAATCGCTCATGTGACGTGTCGGCACACCACGGAGGAAATGACCCGTCAACTACCCATGCAGTTGATCCTCATGGGGGGCGCCATTTATGCGGAAGCCAAG
>CAYTVN010000428.1:0-1753 GCA_964441655.1 uncultured Verrucomicrobiota bacterium
GAGTCCGACCTGGCGGTGCAGGTTTTCAAAGATCCCTATCTGTTCGATTTCCTGGGTACGGGTGATCCCCGCCGCGAGCGTGAGCTGGAGCAGGGGCTCATGGACCATATCCAGAAGTTCATGCTCGAGATGGGGGTGGGCTTTGCGTTTGTGGGGCGCCAAGTTCATCTGGAGGTCGGTGGGCAGGATTATTACCTCGACCTGCTGTTCTATCATTTGCAGCTCCGCTGTTTTATTGTCGTGGATTTGAAGGCGGGTGAGTTCAAGCCAGAATACGCCGGGAAAATGAATTTTTATCTTTCTGCGGTGGATGATCAAATGCGACACGCTTCGGATGGCCCCACGTTGGGGCTGCTTCTCTGTAAAGAAAACGACAAGCTTACGGTCGAATATGCCTTGCGTGATATGAAGAAGCCCATTGGGGTGGCCGCATGGAAAACCAAGCTGGTTGATTCCCTGCCCAAGCGTTTTCAGGGTGTACTTCCTTCCATTGCGCAGTTGGAATCTGAGTTGAATAAAAGATAAGAAACCGCTCATGCCGTCCACCATCCATCACGCCCTGGTCCTGAATCTCCACCAACCGTGGGGCAATCTGGATGCCATGCTCAATGACGCCGTGGAACAGGAGCGCTGGCACGGCAAGGAATGTCTGTTCGCCTATGACCGCATCCCGCGTGCCGTGTGGGGGTGGGAGGACGTGGCCCGGGTGCATTGCGCGATGTCGGGCTCGCTGCTGGAGGCGCTGGCCGACCCCGGTTTCCAGGCCCGCACCTATGGCATCGTCAAATGCGGCGATGTGCTGTGGAACCTGCGCAACCCGGCGCTCGATATCCTGGGCACCGGCTATTATCACCCGGTCATGCCGTTGATCCCGGCTGCCGATCGCGATGAGCAGGTGCAGCGGTGGGGCGCCCTGGCCCGCCATCTGTTCGCGCGCGGGAACTTCTCTGGCTTCTGGCCGCCGGAATGCGGCTTCAGCATGGAGATGATTCCCGTCCTGCAGCGCGCGGGGTTCCGCTACGTCATCGTGGACAGCGAGCACATCGTGCCCATGACGCCCATGCGCTGGGAGGAGCTGCGGTACCGTCCGCATATCGCGAAATTCGGGGATTCCGAAATCGTGGTCATTCCCCGCGATCGCGATCTGTCCATCGCCCAGGAGGGTGGCATGGAGGTGGGCTGGTTCCTGCACGAGCTCAACGAGCGCTGCAAATGGTGTGATTTCGAACCGCTGGTGTGCACCGTGACCGATGGCGAAAACGGCGGATGGTTCCGCAATATCCGCTGGGAGTCCAACTACTGGGGCGCATTCTATCATCCCTACCTGCGCATGGTGCGCCACGGCGAAACCAACGTGCGCCCCACCTTCATCCATGATTACCTCGACCGGCACGGCGCGCACGGTCAGGTCATCGTGCGCACGGGGGCCTGGAATACCGGGTTCCACCACGGGGTGGGGTTTGTGCAATGGACCGGCTCCCAGATGCAGCGTGATGCGTGGGCCCGCCTGGCTGACGTCAGCAAGGCCCTGCATGCCGCCCGCGCCGAAGCGTGGTCCCGCACGGGCAATGACGAACAGCGCCGTTGCCTGGACGAGGCGTGGTGGCGTCTGCTGCGCGCGGAAACCAGCTGCTACTATTTCTGGGGCGAAGCCTGGGTCAACCGGGCCCACGAAGGTCTCAACGATACCCAGCACTGGCTCGACAAGGCGCGCGCGGCCCGATGAATCCCGCCGGTCACGCCGATCCCGTCG
>CAYTVN010000429.1:0-1751 GCA_964441655.1 uncultured Verrucomicrobiota bacterium
CATTATCGATCAGTGCGTGGCCCAGGGCGTGCCCTTCGCCCGCGAGTACGGCGGCACCCTGGCCAACCGCTCCTTCGGCGGGGCGCAGGTGTCGCGCACGTTTTATGCGCGCGGCCAGACCGGCCAGCAACTGCTGCTGGGCGCCTACAGCTCGCTGATGCGCCAGGTGGACGCGGGCCGCGTGAAGATGTTCACCCGCCGCGAAATGCTGGACCTGGTGATGGTGGACGGCAAGGCGCGCGGCATCGTTTGCCGCAACCTGGTCAACGGTGCGGTGGAAAGCTATGCCGCGGATGCCGTGGTGCTGGCCACCGGCGGCTACTCCACGGTGTTCTTCCTCTCCACCAACGCGGTGAACTGCAACGCCACCGCCATCTGGCGCTGCCATCGCAAGGGCGCGCTGTTCGCCAATCCGTGCTTTACGCAGATTCACCCGACCTGCATCCCGCTGGCCGGCGAGTCGCAGTCCAAGCTCACCCTGATGAGCGAGTCCCTGCGCAACGACGGCCGGGTGTGGGTGCCCAAGACCAAGGGCGACAAGCGTCCGCCCGCGCAGATTCCGGATGCGGAGCGCGACTACTACCTGGAGCGCATCTACCCCGCCTTCGGCAACCTGGTTCCGCGCGACATCGCGTCCCGCGCCGCCAAGCGCATGTGCGACGACGGGTTCGGGGTCGGTTCCACCGGCTACTCGGTCTATCTCGATTTCGCCGACGCCGTGAAGCGGCTGGGCGAATCCACGGTGCGCGATCGCTACGGCAACCTGTTCGCTATGTACGAGGAGATCACGGGCGAGGACCCGTATCACACCCCCATGCGCATCTATCCCGCGCCGCACTACACCATGGGCGGCCTGTGGGTGGACTACAATTTGCAGAGCACCATCCCGGGCTTGCACGTGCTGGGCGAGGCGAACTTCTCCGACCACGGCGCGAATCGCCTGGGCGCCAGCGCGCTGATGCAGGGCCTGGCCGACGGCTATTTCGTGATTCCCTACACCCTCGGCCATTACCTGGCCTCCAGCGATGTGCTGAAGAACAAGGTCACCACCGAGCATCCCGCGTTCAAGGCCGCGGAGTCCGCGGTGGCCGAGCAGACCAAGTTGCTGGTGGGCCTGAAGGGCAAGCGCACGGTACGCGAGTTTCACTGGCAGCTCGGCCGCATCATGTGGGAACACGTGGGCATGGGCCGCAATGCCAAGGGGCTGACCCAGGCCATCAGTGACATCCGCAGCCTGCGCGCTGAGTTCTGGAAGGACGTCAACGTGGGCGGCTTCGGCAACGACTTCAACAAGAACCTGGAGTTTGCCGGGCGGGTGGCGGACTTCCTTGAACTGGGCGAGTTGATGGCGGTGGACGCGCTGAACCGCAACGAATCATGCGGCGGCCACTTCCGCGAGGAATACAAGACGCCGGAGGGCGAAGCCCTGCGCGACGACAAGAATTTCTGCTACGCCGCAGCCTGGCAGTACACCGGGGCCAACCAGGAGCCGGTGCTGCACAAGGAAGACCTGGAGTTCGATTACGTGCATCTGGCGCAGCGGAGTTACAAGTAGGAGCTAGGAGATGGGAGCTAGGAGTTAGGAGAGAAGCGTGGAGGGGTCGGCCTCCCAACTTCTTGCTCCCAGCTACTAACTCCCTGAAAAAATTATGAAACTGAATCTCAAAGTTTGGCGGCAGGCGGGCGCGAACCAGGGTGGCGGATTCCAGATGTACGAGGTGGACGGGCTGCTGCCCGAGATGTCCATCCTG
>CAYTVN010000430.1:0-1749 GCA_964441655.1 uncultured Verrucomicrobiota bacterium
AATGCCTCGCTGGAAGAAGCGGTGATGGGCATCAAGACCCGCCGCGACAAGCTGCAGGTGTGGACGGGCGTGAACACCAAGGAAATCATCCGCTCGAGCCGGCTGGTCAGCCGCATGACCGGCTTCGTGGTGCAGCGCAACAAGGCCATCGTGGGCGCCAACGCGTTTGCCCATGAGTCGGGCATTCATCAGGACGGCATGCTGAAGGACCGTACCACCTATGAAATCATGGTGCCGGAGGATGTCGGCCTGAGCGGCACCGAACTGGTGCTGGGCAAGCACTCGGGGCGGCACGCCCTGGGCGCGCATCTGGCTCGCCTGGGCTTCCAGCTGAAGGAAGAAGAACTGGTCAACGTGTACAACCGGTTCAAGGAGCTGTGCGACAAAAAGAAGGTGGTGTACGACGACGACCTGATGGCCATTATGCAGGAGCAGGCCCACGAGGTGCCGGAAGGCTACACCCTGGACTACTTGCACGTCTCCACCGGGACGGGCACCGTGCCCACCGCCACCGTGCGCCTGAAGAAGGCGGGCAAAGTCATGCAGGACGCTTCCACGGGCGACGGTCCGGTGGACGCCGCGCTGCAGGTCATTGACCGCATCACCGGAGTGGACGGCAAGCTGGAGGACTTCTCCCTGCAGGCCGTGACCAAGGGCGAGGATGCAGTGGGCGAGGTCAGCGTGCGCGTGAATTACGGCGACGAAGTGGTGCAAGCCAAGGGGTCGAGCACCGACATCATCGAGGCCAGCGCCAAGGCCTACCTGAACACACTGAACCGCTACCTGTTCATCCGCAGTCACCGCCAGCCCGCGGGCCGGAAGGCCAAGGACAAGAACGAGGAAAAGGTTTGAGCATGAACATTTCCGGACATACCCAGCCCTTCGCCGTACTCGGCCATCCCATCGGCCACACCCTGTCGCCGGTGATGCACAATGCGTCGTTTGCCGCGCTGGGGCTGGACGCCATCTACCTCGCCTTCGACGTGAAGCCGGAGCGGCTGATGTCCGTGCTGCCGGCCATGCGCAGCATGGGCTTCGGCGGGGTAAACCTCACCATTCCCCACAAGGAGGTGGCGTTCCGCGGACTGGAGAAACTCGACGATTCCGCGAAGCTGCTGGGCGCGGTGAACACGGTGCAGTTCGCCGGGGACGGCATGGTCGGGCACAACACGGACGGGTTTGGATTCCTGCGCGCTTTGGACGAAGCGTTCGGCCGCAATACCAAGGGCGATGCCGTATTCGTACTGGGCAGCGGCGGGGCGGGGCGTGCCGTGGCGTTGATGTCGGCCCAGGCCGGTGCGCGTGAGGTCACCCTGGCCGATCTTGATCGCGCGCGCAGCGAGCGGGTGGGGGCGGAAATCACCGCGCACTTTCCCGGCGTCGCCGTGAAGGTGGTGTCCACTCCGGTGGAGCAGGCGGGGGCCGCGCGCAAGGCGGACCTCGTGGTGCAGGCCACCCCGGTGGGCATGAAGGCGACGGATCTCAGCCTGTTGCCGCCGGAGGCCTTTCGCCCTGATCAGCGCGCCTTTGACCTCATTTACCACGTGGCGGAGACCGTGTTCATGAAGGCGGCGCTGGCGGGCGGCGCGCAGGCTTCCAACGGATTGGGCATGTTGTTGCACCAGGGTACGCGGGCCTTTCACATCTGGACCGGCATGGAGCCTTCGGTGGCGGCCATGCGGCAGGCGCTGGAAAAGGCGGTGTACGGGCGATGATGGAGCCGGCCTTCATTCTGTATTTCACCCTGCT
>CAYTVN010000431.1:0-1744 GCA_964441655.1 uncultured Verrucomicrobiota bacterium
AGAGGCCGGTGCCGCCGACCACAATAACGGGAGCGGCGGGCTGGAGACGCGCGCGGACGAAGGACCGCACCTCGCGCAGGAAATCGCCCGCACTGAAGAGCTGATCCGGTTCCACGCAATCCAGACCAGCATACGCAATCGCACCGCGTTCCGCCGCGGTCGGCTTGGCCGTGCCGATATTCATGCCGCGGTAAACCAGCATGGAATCCGCGGAAATGACGGAGGCGCCTCGCCGTTCCGCCAGACGCTGGGCCACGGCGGATTTTCCCGCCGCAGTGGGACCGACCAGGAACCAGGCAGGCAGCGACATCGGGATCAAGGCGCCGGGGATTTGGGTTCAGCCGCCGCAGAGCGGCCATCATTGAGCGGGTGCTGGGTTACCCAGAATGCAGAGAGAATATAGATGCCGACCCCGGTACAGATGGCCGCATCCGCGATGTTAAAAGCCGGCCAGTGCCAGCTGCCCACATAGAAGTCGAAGAAATCGGTGACCCAGCCCAGCTTGATGCGGTCCATCAGGTTACCCGTGATGCCGCCCAGCATGAGGCCCAGGGCCAGCCGGTGTTCCCAGGTGTCACTGAGGAAGGAGCGCCGGAACAGCACCATCACCACCAGCATGACCACGGAAAGCGCCGTCAGCCAGATGGTCTGTCCGCCCAGGATGCCCCAAGCCGCCCCGGGATTGCGCACGTAGGTGAGATTAAAGAATCCCTCCACCACCGGGCGCGATTCCCCCAGGGCAAAGTCAGCCCGCACCACCAGCTTGGTCCACTGGTCGGACACCGTGACCAGTATTGCCACGATGAGGGCTAACACGGTTGTGCGCTTCCGAGGGTTCCGTTATTGCTGGGGTTCGAGGGCCTGGATGCTGGTGCGACGGAAGGGACGGAAACGCGGCTTGCCGCGCTCCATCTCCGCCTGGGCCGCCACGCTGCAACGGGCAAACGGCAACACCTTCAAGCGTTCACGCTCGATCTGCTCGCCGGTAACCTCGCACACGCCGTAGGTGCCGCCATCCACGCGACGGATGGCCTCGTCGATCTCGTACAACACATCCTGCTCACTGCTCAACAGGCTGGCGGCAAACTCGCGGTCGAAATTATCCGTGCCCTGATCCGCCATATGAAAACTGTGGCTGGACAGGTCACCGGAGGACTCCTTCTGGGAGCGGTTCAGATTGTCGTTGGAGAGGAAGGAAATCTCATCAATGATGCGATCACGCAGTTTGAGCAGCAGATCCTTGTAGAAGGCCAGATCTTTGGCATTCAGCGGCTTGGGCTTGGGCCCCTTGGGGGCGTGCGGTATGACCACCGGGCGCAACGGCGAAAGACCGGGCCGACTGAGCATGGGCTTCTTTACCACCTGAGCCGGCTTGGCCACAGGTTTGACCGCGGGCTTGGCCTTGCCGGCTTTGGGGGCGGCCACTTTCTTGGCCGGCGCCTTCGCGACGGGGGCGGCCTTTTTGACCGGCTTGGCGGGAGGGGCGGGTTTCTTCTTGAGCGCCGGTTTGGCCGCCGCTTTCGCCTTGGTCTTCACTGCTTTTTTCTTAACTGCCATGGTGGGTACTCCGCTTCTTATCGCATGACCCATGATTCAGGGTCGCGCTGGGTAACACATCGGCGTCCGTTCTGTCAACCTTTACCGCCCAACGGTTGGGCCTCCATGCGAATGCGGCAAGGATGGCCGTTCAAATCTACGACTTCGCCATCGGTGGCATCACTCATGGTCACACACGTCAGGGCCA
>CAYTVN010000432.1:0-1735 GCA_964441655.1 uncultured Verrucomicrobiota bacterium
CCGTGCGCTAGCGCTGATGAAGAGTTGCTGTAGCCGCGGCCGGTGGCTGCGGAGGGCGTAGGCTCAACGCCGCGACCAACGTTCGCGGCTACAGGTTTCCGCGAACAATTACGCCTTTTCCCGGCGCAGGTGGGCGTAGGCGGCCAGCGCTTCGTCGCGGGCGATGGCGTGATCCACGATGGGTTCGCAGGGAGTCGCGGCGGCCCAGCGTTTCTGGTAGACGCCGTCGGGATCAAATTTCGCCGCCTGCAGGGCGGGATTAAATACCCGGAAATAGGGTGCGGCATCCGCCCCGCAGCCTGCGGTCCATTGCCAGCCCAGGGTGTTGTTGGCGAGATCGGCATCCACCAACGTGTCCCAGAACCAGGCCGCGCCCGCCTGCCAGGGCAGCCGGAGGTCCTTGACCAGAAAGGAGGCCACGATCATGCGCACCCGGTTGTGCATCCACCCGGTGGCCCACAACTCGTTCATGCCGGCGTCCACGATGGGATAGCCGGTGCGGCCCCGCTGCCAGGCCTTCAGATGGGCCGGGTTGTCGACCCACGGAAAGGCACGGAATTCAGAACGGAGGGGATCGGTCGGCGTGTGCGGAAAATGGTAGAGCAGATGATGCGCAAACTCGCGCCACACCAACTGGCGCAGGTAGGGCTCCGGGTTGGGGCGGCGGCTGTCGCGGATGGCCCACCAGATCTGGCGCGGGCTGATCTCGCCGAAGTGCAGATGCGGGGACAGTCGCGAGGTGCCCTCGCGTTCGGGGAGATCGCGGTCGGTGGCATAGTGCTCGACCTCGAAGGCCGCGAGCTTGGCGGCGGCGCCGGCCTCGCCCGGGGTCCAGTGGGCGGAGAAGCCGTCGGCCCAGTCCCGGCGCGGCAAAAGTTCCAATCGTTGGAAATCGTCGGAAGGCATTTTTCCAATCGTTGGAACTTTTTTGGGGGCGGGGCGGGGTCGCCCGGGATCGCCGTGAATCTGGCAGGCTTTGTAGAAGGGGGTGAAGACCTGATAGGGCTTTTCCTGCTGGGTGGCGATGGTCCACGGTTCGTGCAGCAGGTGGGCGTTGAAGGTCTGGGCGGACAGCGTGGCCTTGATGCGGGTGTCGCGGGCGATGAGGGCGGGCTCGTACAGGCGGTTCCAGTACACGTCGGTGGCCCCGGTTTCGCGCAGGACCGCGCGCAGGGTTTCCAGGGAGGCGCCCCGGCGCACGATCAGGGCGGACCCGGCTTTGCGCAGCGAGGCATCGAGGGCGACCAGCGCATGATGGAGCCACCAGCGGGAGGCCGCCCCAGGCGCCCAGGGGGCTTCCTCCTCCGGGGCCCAGATGAAAAGCGGGATAATCGGCCGACCGGTGGCCAGCGCGGCGGCCAAGGCGGGGTTGTCGGCCAGACGGAGGTCGCGGCGGAACCAGACGATGATCGGTGTGTTGTGAGTGGTCATTGCGGCCCCGGTACGATAGCATATTCAGCGTTATACTTTTCTCGCAAAGGCGCGAAGTTCGCCAAGTTTCATGCGTGAATGTTGGGAATAGACAGCATTTCAGAACTTTGGTTTGAGGTTTGATGGTTTCTTTGCGTTCTTGGCGACTTGGCGAGAAAACAATGGGAATATCGGAATTATGAACTGGGACTTACTAAAAAAATTGAGCGAGACGCCCGCGGTGTCGGGCCGCGAGGATGCCTTGCGCAGCGTGGTGCTGGAAACCATGCGGCCGCTGGTGGATGACGTGTCGGTGGACATCATG
>CAYTVN010000433.1:0-1734 GCA_964441655.1 uncultured Verrucomicrobiota bacterium
CTTTGCTGGGCCGGGTGGGGGCGGGCGTCCTCATGACCGCGGCGGTGCTCATTGGCCTGGTCATGTTGATTGATATTCATCCCGGCACCTTGATGCGACACTGCTGGGATTATCTGCAGGCGGCATGGGCGCGCATCGAACTGGCCCGGCAGGCCCGTATGGACCGGTTGCAGCAGATGGAGGAAGAGCAGGCCCAGCTGGCCAAGCGTCGCCGCCGTCTGGAAGACGCCGTGCGCGATACCGAGGGGGCGGTCCCGAAAGTCCGCGTGCGCAGCAAGGCCGTTCCTGCTGAAGAAGAGAAAGAAGCGCCCGTCGCGCCGCGTGCCCGCGCCCGTATGCCCGATCCGGAACCGGTGGTGGTTCCCGCTCCGGAGCCCGAGCCGGAGGTGGCCCCCACGGCCGAGGCTGACGCGGAGGCGGCCGAGGAAAACGAAGGCGGGCTGTCCCGATTGTTCGGGCGCAAGGGCCGGGAAAAGGCCGAGGAACCGGTGGTTGCCGATGAGGAGCCCGAGGCAGTTCCGGACGTCGTACCGCCGGAGCCGGTGGCGCCGCCCGTGGCGCGTCCGCGGGCGCGTATGCCGGATGTGGAGAAGCCGGCCGAGTCGCTGGCCGTCATGCCGGCGGGCGATTCCAACTGGACCCTGCCCGAGGTGAGCCTGCTGGACCCGGTGCCCGTCCAGCGCGAGACGCCGACCGGAACGGAATTTGCCATCGGAGCCCAGGTGTTGAAGGAAACCCTGGCCGAGTTCGGGGTGGACGTGGAAGTCACCAACGTGGAGCGCGGCCCGGTGATCACGCGCTACGAACTGCTACCCGCGCCGGGCGTGCGGGTGGAAACCATCGCCAAGCTCAACAACAACATCGCCCTGGCCATGAAGGCGGAGACGGTGCGCGTGCAGGCGCCCATTCCGGGCAAGGGTGTGGTGGGCATCGAGGTGCCCAACCCCAAGACCACCACGGTGTACCTGCGCGAAGTCATCGAAAGCGACGAGTGGCGCAAAGGTAAATCCGCCCTGCCGCTCTGCCTGGGCCAGGACGTGGGCGGCCGGGTCCAGATCGCCGACCTGGCCGACATGCCGCATTTGCTGGTCGCGGGCGCGACCGGTTCCGGCAAAACCGTGTGCATGAATTCCATGCTGGCCGGCCTGCTGCTGGCCCGCTCGCCGGACCAGATGCGCCTCATGCTGATTGATCCCAAGATCGTGGAGTTTGCCGGCTACAACAGCCTGCCTCACCTGGTGGTGCCCGTGATCACCGATCCCAAGAAGGTGTCGCTGGGCCTGCGTTGGGCCATCAACGAGATGGAGAAGCGCTACAAGCTGTTCGCCAAGGTGGGCGTGCGCAACATCAAGAGCTTCAACAGTCGGCCCATTGTGAAGCAGGAAGAGTTGTTCCCGGACCAGGAGCTGGCCGCGGCGCCGGTTCCGGAGGCGGACGCGATTCCGGATCGCGTGCCCTACATTGTCATCGTGGTGGATGAGCTGGCCGACCTGATGCTGGTGGCCCAGGCGGAAATTGAAAACCAGATCGCCCGCCTGGCCCAGCTGTCGCGCGCGGTGGGCATCCACATGATCCTGGCCACGCAACGTCCTTCCGTGAATGTCATCACGGGCACCATCAAGGCCAACTTCCCGGCCCGTATTTCCTTCCAGGTGGCGCAGAAGGTGGACAGCCGCACCATCCTGGACGCGGCCGGCGCCGACAAGCTGCTGGGCAAGGGCGACATGTTGTTCC
>CAYTVN010000434.1:0-1719 GCA_964441655.1 uncultured Verrucomicrobiota bacterium
AGACCTCCATGTCCGTGAGGTTCATGTTGGTCATCATGTTGGAGAGCAGGGTCAGAAATTTGTTCCCCACCATGTGCCAGAAGAAAAGCACGCGATGCGCGCCGCCCCCAATAAAGCGGGAACCGAAAACGACATCGGCGTGACCTTCCAAAATGGGGGCCAGGAGCTGGGGGTATTCGCGGGGATCGTATTCCAGGTCGGCGTCCTGAATGATGACCAGATCACCCGTGGCGACCGAAAACCCGGTTCGCAGGGCTGCGCCTTTGCCTTGATTGACCTCGTGATGCCGGACCACCAATCGGGGGTCTTCCTTCTGCAAGCCATCCAATACGGCGCCGGTGCCATCGCCGGACGCATCGTTGACCAGAACGATTTCCTTCTCAAAGCCAACGTCCACTGCCTTCACCCGGTCCAGCAGGGAAGCGATGGTGCCCGCTTCATTGTAAACGGGAATGACAACCGATAGTTTCATAATGTGTGCAGCCTAGCGGAAACATGGGCCGATGTCAGGAAGAAGTAATCCACCGCTTGCTGGCCGGCGCGCCGCTCCACCAGCTTCGTCCCCTCGAGCAGATAGGCCCTATAGCCAAGCATGTCCAATCTCGCCAGCATGCGGGCTGTCGCTGCGGTGGGCTGATCCAGGGAATGGTTGATTTCCATCAGCAAGGCCGGCCGGGCCTGCTCCAGCAAACGTGTTGCGCCCAGCAGGGCTGGCTCCTCGTGCCCTTCAACATCCACCTTCATAAAGGTAACGCGGGACAACGTCTCCCCGACCACCTCGTCCAAGGTTTTCAGCCTGACCTTGATCTGTTTGCCTGATGGCGAAACCTGCGAGGACGTCACGACATGCGATTCATAAAAATTTTCGGCCCCGTCCGGATAGGCAGGCACCTCCATAACCGCCTCCCCACCCCGGTCAGACACTCCACAGGCGTGACACTTCACCTGCTGAAATCCCAGTTTTCGCATGGCGCCTTGCAGAAGTTCAAACGTCTCGGGTATGGGCTCAATGCTATGCACCAGTCCGGTCGGGCCCACCCAGCGCGCGAGCAACGCAGAGATGTAACCAATGTTGGCGCCGGCATCCACCACCACGTCCCCGGGACGGATCAACTGCTGAACCACCGCGGCCTCCGGCCAGCGATCAGGCGTGAAGCGACGGACTTGACGAGGGCTGTTCCATGCCCGCAGGGCGCGGCGCAGAAAAGCGGGCATCAAACGTATCACGGCATGCCGGAGCGAAGACATAGATTGATTTATACCGGGGACAGCAGGGAACTGTCCACCTCCACAGCCACCGATTCGCGGATCATATCCACATTCAAAACGATGCGGGTCTGACCCTTGATGCGAACGATCAGACCCTCCAGTCCGCGCAGTGGGCCCGCCTGCACGCGTACCCGCCGCCCGGCCTCCAGGAACGGGAGGGCTTCCACCCATTGTCCGGCCTGTAATGCCAGCTGAAGTTGCCGAAGCTGATCCACCAATCGCTGCTGATCCACCACTTCCAGCACATTGGCGGTGTATCGATTTTGGCCCAACCACCGCCAGCCATCGAGGTCGACCAGGCAAAACACATAGCCGGGGAACAGAGGGCTGGCGAAAGTGCGTTCACGTGCGCCGTAGTGATGCGTGCGTCGATGGAGAGGCAGGTACACGACGAAACCCTGGCGCAGGGAAGCTTCCTGAATCTTTTTCTCACAGCGCGGCCGGGTATGA
>CAYTVN010000435.1:0-1690 GCA_964441655.1 uncultured Verrucomicrobiota bacterium
GTTCAAGGACCACAGCCACGATCTCAAGGGCAACAATGACCTGCTGGTGCTGACCCAGCCCGACATCATCGCAGGCATCCACCGCCAATATTTCGAGGCCGGGGCGGATATTGTCGAGACCAACACGTTTAATTCCCAATCCATCTCCCAGGCCGACTACAAGTTGGAGCATCTGGCCTATGAGCTGAACGTGGCGGCGGCCCGGCTGGCCCGCAAGGTGGCGGATGAATGCGAGGCCAAAGAGCCCAACCGACCGCGCTTTGTGGCCGGCGCGGTGGGGCCCACCAATCGCACGGCGTCCATTTCGCCCGATGTCAACAATCCGGGCTTCCGCAACGTCAGCTTTGACCAGCTGGTGGCGTCGTACACGGACTCCATCCGCGGGTTGGTGGATGGCGGCGCCGACCTGATCTTGATCGAGACCATTTTCGATACCCTCAATGCCAAGGCGGCCATCTATGCGGCCAAAAAGTATTTTGACGACGCGGGGGTGCGGCTGCCCATCCTCATTTCCGGCACCATCACCGACGCCAGCGGGCGGACCCTGACTGGGCAGACGGCGGAGGCGTTCTGGTATTCCGTGATGCACGCGGAACCGTTGAGCGTGGGCTTGAATTGCGCGCTGGGCGCCAAGGAAATGCGTCCTCACATCGCCGACTTGTCGCGCGTGGCTCCGTGTTTCATCAGCGCCTATCCCAATGCCGGTTTGCCCAATGCCTTCGGCGGATACGATGAAACGCCGGAGATGATGGCGGAAGTCATCCGCGAGTTCGCGCAGAGCGGCCTGGTCAATATTGTGGGCGGCTGCTGCGGTACCACCCCCGATCACATCCGGGCCTTCGCGGCGGCGGTCAAGGGCATCAAGCCGCGGCCGGCGCCCGCGCCCAAGCCGTACCTGTGCCTGAGCGGGCTGGAACCCTTTGTGGCCCGCCCGGAATCCAATTTCATCAACGTGGGGGAGCGGACCAACGTGACCGGCTCCCGCCAGTTCCTGCGCCTCATCAAGGAGGAGCAGTACGAGAAGGCCCTGGCCATTGCCCAGCAGCAGGTGGAGAACGGGGCCCAGATCATTGATGTGAACATGGACGAGGGCATGCTGGATGCGACCCTGGCCATGCCTAAGTTCCTGAACCTCATCATGGCCGAGCCCGCCATCAGCCGCGTGCCGATCATGATTGATTCCTCCAAGTTCCACGTGATCGAGTCCGGCCTGAAGTGCGTGCAGGGCAAATGCGTGGTCAACTCCATCAGTCTCAAGGAGGGCGAAACGGCATTCCTGGAACACGCCCGCATCGTGCGTCGCTACGGGGCGGCCGTGATCGTGATGGCATTCGATGAGCAGGGGCAGGCCGATACCTTGCAGCGGCGGGTGGATATCTGCGCGCGGGCCTATCGGCTTCTGGTGGACAAGGTTCAGTTCCCGCCGGAGGACATCATTTTCGATCCCAACGTTTTCCCGGTGGGGACCGGTTTGCCCGAACACGCCAATTACGGCGTGGATTTCATCGAATCGGTACGCCAGATCAAGGACCGCTGCCCGCACGCACGCATCAGCGGTGGCATCAGCAACCTGTCCTTCTCCTTCCGCGGCAAGGAGAAGATCCGCGAAGCCATGCACTCAGTCTTCCTCTACCACGCCGTCAAGGCCGGCCTGGACATGGGTATCGTCAACGCCGGCCAGCTGGCGGTC
>CAYTVN010000436.1:0-1678 GCA_964441655.1 uncultured Verrucomicrobiota bacterium
TCCGGATTCTTCTCCGCGAACTCTGCGCCTCTGCGGTGATGCAATATGCAGGCTAATCCAGCAAGGCCAGCGTGGCGCAGCCGATTACACCGGCATCGCTGCTCAGTTCGGCGGGTTTGATCTCCAGCAGTTTGGCAAAATGCGGGCTCAGCCGTTTGTCCACGTTCTTGCGCAGCAGCTTGAACAACAACGCCGCCTCTTCCGCCACCCCGCCGCCCACGATGAAGGCCTGGGGTTGCAAGACATAGGTGATGGAGGCAAACGCGGTGGCCAGGCAATCGGTCACGTAGTCCAGAATCTCCAGAGCCAGGGCGTCGCCCTGATCCGCCGCGTCCTTCAACACTTTCGGCGAAAGCTGGCTGCGGTCGCCCTTGACCAGCGAGTCCATCAGTGAGGTACGGCCCGACTCCAACTGTTTGACGATGTATTCGACGATACGCCGGTTGCCCACGTACTGCTCCACGCCACCGAAGCCGGTGGGTGATTGCACGCCCTTGCGGTCAATGGAGACGTGCCCAATCTCGCCCGCCATGGAATGCGCGCCGCGATAGAGCTGATTGTTGATGAGCAGCCCGCCGCCCACCCCGGTGCCCAGGGTCACGAACACCGCGTGTTGATAGGTGCGCCCGGCGCCGAAGGTGCATTCGCCCAGCGCCATGGCATTCACGTCGTTGTCAATGCGCGCGCGCAGGCCCAACTTTTCCTCCAGCATGGCGCCCAGCGAAACCCCGGTCCACCCCGGCACGTTCGGCAAATCATGGATGTATCCGCGGTCAAAATCCACAAAGCCCGGTACGCCCACACCCACCCCCGCCAGCGTGATGCCGGTGCCTTCGCCGGCCTTGAGCGCTTCCACTTCCTGCGCCACCCGGGCCAGCCAGCCGGCGTGGCCCTGCACATCCTTGGTGACAAATTTCCGGCGGGCTTTGATCTGGCCGCGCTCGTTGATGAGGGCCAGCTTGACCGAGGTGCCGCCGAAATCAATGCCGACGGCATAGCGCATTTCCGTATTCTTCATACCATCAACCCTTCCACCCAAAGAGGTGGGTGGCATTCACCCACGTCCGTTCCGCCAACTCTTGTAGCGTATCGTTTCTCACCGTGGCAAGCGCGGCCAACACCTCCACCACCCAGCCCGGCTCGTTGCGTTTGCCCCGGTGGGGTGTGGGGGCCAGATACGGAGCATCGGTTTCCACCAGGAGGCGGTCGGCCGGTAGGCCGCGCGCCACCTCGCGCAAAGCGGCTGAATTCTTGAAGGTCACGATGCCGCTGAAACTTATGTAAAAGCCCAGATCGAGCAGACGGCGGGCCAGGGCGGCCGTGCCCGTGAAACAGTGAATGACCCCCACCCGCGCGGCATCGCCCGGCCAGGCGCGGACATGGTCCGCCAGCAGGGCCACGGTATCATCATCGGCCTCCCGCGTGTGCACCACCACGGGGCGGCGATACTGCGCTGCCCGCGCCAGGTTCGCTTGAAACAAGGCGCGTTGGGCGGGCGCGGTTTCCGGCGTGTAATGGTAATCCAGCCCGGTTTCGCCCACGGCCACCACGAGCGGATCGGCCAGCCACGCCTCGGCGGCGAACCAGTCGGGATCGCGCCCCGCTTCTTCACGATCAAATCCCACCGTGGCGCGAAGGTGGTCGGGATGGCGACGGGCCAGTTCCACCGCGCGCTGAT
>CAYTVN010000437.1:0-1677 GCA_964441655.1 uncultured Verrucomicrobiota bacterium
GGCATAGCGGAGCAAGTCACCCGGCCATTCCGCCACATAACGGCGTATCATCGCACGGGCTTCGGGCAAAGAACTTACCAGGTTGATCTGCTCGCGCAGTCGATGGGAATGCGGAAATCCACTGGCATACCAGATCAGATGCTTCCGGGTCAGCCGCGCCGCCAGCTCGCTGTTGCCGTAGAACGCCTCGTGATACTCCAGATGCCGAACCACCACCTCCCCCCACTCCGCCAGGGTGGGTGGCCGCGTGCGTCGCCCCAGAATTTCCTCGAATATCCAGGGATTCCCCAGCGCGCCCCGACTGACCATTACCCCGCGGCAGCCCGTTTCCCGCACCATGGTTTCGGCCGATTCGGCGTCCATCACATCGCCGTTTCCGATGGTCAACAGATCGGGACGGCGCGCCAGTGCAGCTTTTACTCCACGGGCAATGCCGTCATAGCTGACCGGCACGCCATAGGAATCCTCGCGAGTCCGCCCGTGTATGGTGATTTGATCGGCCCCTTCCTCGGCGATGATGGCGGAGGTTTCCTCCACATTGATGGTATCCGGCGTAAAACCGATACGAATTTTAATGGAAAGCGGTCGGGTGGTGGCCGCGCGTGCAAGTGCCACCGTTTGCCGTATTCGGGGTATATCTTTCAAGAAAGCGGCCCCCGATCCGGATCCAACGATCTTGCGCACCGGACACCCCATGTTGATGTCGATGGCTTCAAAGCCCTGGTCGTGCAACAGTTTCACCGACTGTCCGACCAATTCGGGTCGGGGTCCCGTCACCTGAACCCCGAGTATGCGCTCATCCGCATGCCGGCTCAGCATGCCTCGCGTGCGTTGATTTCCATGCAGCAAGGCAATGGACGATAGCATTTCGACATAGGTGAGTCCGGCGCCCAATTCACTGCAAATACGCCGGAACGGCACATCGCTCACGCCGGCCAGCGGAGCCAGAAAAACGGCGTTGGGAAGGGCCAGGGAGCCGAGTTGGACCGGTGCGGCAAGCATGGCATTACTTGGCCAGCAGAGAGTGGCGGTAGAAATTCAATTCCGCGATGGACGCCTGTACATCGTAATGCGCGTCATGCCGACCTTTTTCCAGACCGGCCAGAGTTCCCGGGAAGTAATGGCGCATGACATCGAGATTGTCCTTGTCGAATGCCTCGCCGCCCCGCCAGTCCTGCCATTGCAGTTTCAGCGCCGTTACATCCAGATGGCGGTAATGCAGGCGGGAAAGAAACCGGGGCAGATAGCGCCGGGCCAGCCACCAATCAGAGTGAACGCTGTTCCCGGCCAGGATCGGGCGCCGCTTGTCTTCACCGCCAGGCAGGGTGACGCAGCGGTCCAGCAGGTCTATCAATCCCTGCTCAACTTCCGCCACGGGCAAGGCCAATTCAGATCGGCAGATACGCAACACATCCTTGAGGTTCTCTTCCACCCATGGACTTACCGGCGTTTGAGCAGGAAGGCGAACATACAATTTCAAATCCTGGTCCGGCGGGTGCAGGCGCTGTAAGTCGGCATCGGTGACGATGGCGGCCACCTGCAGCAGCTGGGCCCGCTCGAAATCGAGATCAGAATACTCGGTGTCGAACCAGACATAGGCCGTGCTGCGGTAGTGCGACTCCATGATGCTATCCCGGTCCCACCTAAGGCTTTGGCCCGTAGGAATCAGCCGCCGTT
>CAYTVN010000438.1:0-1668 GCA_964441655.1 uncultured Verrucomicrobiota bacterium
GCGGTGGAGATGTTGAAGGTGTGCAGTCCGTCGCCGCCCGTGCCGCAGGTGTCGACCACGATGCCGTCCGGGGTGTGCACGGCGGTGAACTTTTCCCGCATGGCCCGCGCGCTGCCTGCGATCACCTCCGGGGTTTCTCCGCGGATGCGCAGGGCGGTGATGAAAGACGCGATCTGGGCCGGGGTGGCCTCGCCCGCCATGATCTCGCGCAGCGTGGCGTGCGCCTCATCGTGGGTGAGCGGCTTGTTGTCGACCAGTTTGGCTATGGCTTCTCGTATCATGGTAGAAATCAACCCTTTCGCTTGCGGCGGGTGTGGTATGCCGCGCGGTCTTCTCGTACTCGACCTCCACGGGACGCCCCGCCAATAAAACCAGTTAGGGCTATCGCCACGTCGGGACAAGCTTTTTGCAGCGACCGGTCCTCGGTAACGCATCGCACACCCATTTGGCGGGCCAGGGTAATATACTGAGCGTCGTACACGGTTATGTTCCAGTGCAGGGCATCCCGCAACACCACATCGGCAGACGGTTCCTTTTCGCTGCCGCGTAAAAGTTCCACCGCCTGATCCAGCAGGGTGAGCGCTGTCATTTCGGGCATCCCTCCGTACCGCGCATACTTCCACAAAATGCTCTGGAATTCCACCCGCCACAGAGGTGGAACCAACCATTCGGAATCAACCTCACGCAGGCGGTTGGCTTCTGCGGTCCGCTCCCCTTGAATCAAGAAGAAGGCCAGCACATTGGCGTCCACCACGATCACGCCCGGCCTTCCCGTTTGGCCTGGTTGATGAACGTGTTGGTCAGTGGAAACCGCCCCCGGTAGGCCTTGACGGCCGGAATGGAGGGGACCTGGTGCAGGCCTTTGTCGAGCAGGACAATGGCATGCTGGGTCATGGACCGGTGGTTTTCCCGTGCCTCGTCTTTCAGGCGACGGTGAAGTTCGGCGGGCAAATCTTTGATGACCAGAGCAGGCATGGGGACCTCGCTATCGAATTGCTAGCATAATGCTAGCACCGGGTGGGATTGTCAAATAAGAGCGTTCAGCGCCGCAGGGCCAGCAGCAGGGCGCCCACGGCCATCAGGAGCACGCCTAGCCAGTTGCGGGGTTGCAGCTTTTCGCCCAGGAACAACACCCCCAGCACGGCCACTATCAGCAGGCTCAGTTTATCAATGGGCGCCACTTGAGAAACCGGGCCCAGCTTCAGGGCGCGGAAGTAGCACAGCCAGGACAGCCCGGTGGCCAGGCCGGACAGGACCAGGAAGAGCAGGCTGCGCCGGGACAGGGTGGACAGGGCCTGAAACTGCCCGGTGAAGGCGAGCAGGGCGGACAGGAAGATCAGGATGACGACGGTGCGGATGAAGGTGGCGTAGTCCGAGTTCACGCCCGCCACGCCGACCTTGGCCAGGATGGCAGTCAGCGCGGCAAACCCCGCGGAGAGCAGGGCCCAGAGTGGCCAGGATTCGAGCAGGGTTTTCATGGGGTGTTCAGCTTGAACTTCATAAATTCATCCAGCGCGTAGCGGTCGGTCATGCCGGACAGGTAGTCGCAGGCGGCCCGCCACACCCCGTCCTTCGCGATGCGGGCCTGGGCCTTGCGTCCCATGATGTCGGGATGGGCCACGTAGTGCAGGAACAGCTTGCGCATCATGGCCGTGGCCTCCTTGTTGG
>CAYTVN010000439.1:0-1627 GCA_964441655.1 uncultured Verrucomicrobiota bacterium
CGGTCCGGTCGCATGCGCAGCGCGTTGCGCACCAGATCGCGAATGGATACCGCGCCGCGGCCTTCGATGTTGGGCGGGCGGGCCTCCAAGCGGATGACGTGCTTCTGGCTCAGCCGCAATTCCGCCGCGTCCTCGATGGTGATGATGCGCTCGGTGTCGGGAATGTAGCTGCTGACCACGTTGAGCAGGGTGGTTTTGCCGGAGCCGGTGCCGCCCGAGACCACGATGTTGCGGCGCAGGCGCACACAGGCGTTCAGAAAGTCCGCCACGGCCTGCGGCATGGTGCCGAACCGGACCAGATCGTTCACTCGGAACGGTTCGCGGGAAAACTTGCGGATGGTCAGGCACGGCCCGCTCAGCGACAGCGGATGAATGATGGCGTTGACGCGCGAGCCGTCAGGCAGGCGGGCATCCACGTAGGGCTGGCTCTCATCGATGCGCCGCCCGATGGGGGCCACGATGCGCTCGATTACGGCCAGCACCGACTCCTCGTCCATGAAGGTGCGCTCGCTGAGCACGATCTTGCCGGCGCGCTCGATGTAGACCTGCTCCGGCCCGTTGACCATGATTTCGGTCACCTCGTTGTCGGCCAGCAGGAACTCCAGCGGGCCCAGGCCCACCGCTTCGTCAAAAACTTCCCGGGCCAATTGCTCGCGGTCCACCCCGGCGGGCAGGCGGGCCTGCACATCCTGTACGATGGCGTTGATGGTGGTCTGCACCCGGTCGCGCAGATCCTTCTCGTTGATGCGGCTGGCGGTTAGCCGCTTGAGTTCCAGGCGGCGCACCAGTTCGTCGTGGATCTGTTTGCGAATGGCCCGCCGGGTTTGCGGCTCGGAACCCGCGCTTTTGGCGGGCGTGACGACGGGTGGCGCTACGGGGGGTGGAGGGGGCGGCGGGGGAGGAGGGGTGGCTGCCGGGGTGGACGCTTCGTCCTCAAAATAAAAAATCGGCGCATTGGCGGGACGCTCCCACACCATCCGGCAGTTGCCGATTTGCAGTTCCTGCCCGGCGGGCCACGGCTCGCGACCGGCGACCGGCTTCCCGTTCAGCCGGGTGCCCGTCGGAGAATTCAAATCTTCCAGCCACGCCCCGTCCGCCATGAAGCTGATGATGGCGTGCCGCCACGCGATGCCCTCGCCGGGCAGCACAATGCGGTTGCCGTCGTCCGTGCCCACCGGGTAGACCCCGTAGGCCAGTTCGTGTCGTCGTTCCGGCCGGTCGGGCCGGCGCAGGATCAGGATGATGGGCTGGGCCATGGTTTTATAAGTCGGTCTTGTTGCGGATGGATTTCTGCCGGTAGGCGTTCAACTCCGGCAACCGGTTTTCCAGATGCTGGAAATCCACCTCGGGCAGGTCGCGCTCAAAGCTCACATCTTCCGGATTGCGAAGGGCCAGGGTGAGCTGCCCCTTGACGTGTTGTGCGAAGGTCAGCACTTCGGCCTCGCGCGGAGAAACTTCGAGGGTCACCGTGCTGTAACCGCCGCCCTGCTGGGCCCAGGCGTCGCTGTTCATCAGGTCCGATTTGCCCAGGCGTTGGCCGGTGGCCAGCACGCTTACGTCCTGTAGCAGGGTCAGGGTCACCGCCTCCAGTTGACCGGCCTGCTTGCGGGACGGGAAGGTGAAGGTG
>CAYTVN010000440.1:0-1587 GCA_964441655.1 uncultured Verrucomicrobiota bacterium
GGTCACGGCCTACGACACCGAGGCCGCCCGCGCCGAAGCCATGAAGGCTGGGGCGGTCGCCTATTTCCGCAAGCCGGTGGATGACCAGGCCCTGCTTGACGCCATTGCGTGGGCGCTCAGTCGCGGGGTGGGGGCGGCATGACCCATCGCGGTGGGTCAAGACTCGCGTTTCGCATTGTCCTTGTTACGCTGGCGCTGTCATGAATTGGATTTTGGTCGTATGGCCCGTGGTGGTGTCTGCGGCGGCAACTCTGGCCATCGTTCATTTCTGCATCTGGTACCAATATCGAGCCGCCAAAGAGCAGGGGCTGTTCGCCTTGGGAGCCCTGTCGGTTGCCGTGTTGGGCGTGGTGGAAATGCACTTGATGCATGCCGCCGATATCACTGACTATCTATTTTGGCACTTTATTGGACACGTCTGCATTAGCTTTATGCTGGTATCGCTGGTCTGGCTGTTCCACGTTCAATTCAAGGTCGGTCCGCGGTGGGTGCCCTGGACGTTGACGGCGATCCGTGTGACTGTGATTGTGGCCGCGGCCTTGTTGCCGCATGTCAGTAATTTCCAGGAGATTACCGCTCTAGCCACGGTGGAGATTGGCGGGGTGGCTGTCGTAGTCCCCGATACCGTGCCCTGGCCGTGGGCACGTGTTCTGGAACTCGTGGCCCTGCTGTGCATCGTCTACATGGCCGTCAGTGTCATTATCGCCTGGCGGCGGGGCGAGCGCCGACGCGCTTTTGCGCCCGCCCTTTCGATTGTGGTCTTCCTGTGCCTTGCGCTGGTGAACGGGATCATCATAAATGCCGGGGTCTCGCACATTCCCTACATGTTCAGTCTCGGATTCCTGTTTGTCATCCTGCCCATCGGCTATGGCTTGAGCGCCGATGTGGCGAAGACCGCGATGTTGAGCCGCACGCTCCAGCGCAGGGAGGAGGAGCTGGCGGAGAGCGAACAGCGCATGCGCCTGGCCTCCGAGTCCGGCCAGTTGGGCCTGTGGGCGCTGGATTTTGAAACGAATATCTTCTGGGGTAGCCCGCAGGCGCGTCGCATGTTTGCCTATTCCGACGACGAGGAGGTGAACCTGGAACAATTTCTCGACCGCGTGCATCCGGAGGATCGGCTGAGGGTGAAGCTGGCCGTCCAGCAGGTCAAGGAGCGCGGTGGCGATTTTGCCGAAGAATATCGGATTCTCCTGCCCGGGAACGGGATGCGGTGGATCGCCGCGCGCGGTCAATCGTACGGCCTGCACCCCGGCCACGTGCAGAAGCTCAATGGCGTAATCATGGATGTCACCGAGCGCAAGCGTTTGGATGCGGATACGGCGGAATTGCGCCTCGAATTGACGCACATCGCGCGGGTCGCCACCTTGGGCGAGCTCGCGGCATCGCTCTCCCACGAACTCAACCAGCCGCTGGCCGCCATCCTCAGCAATGCCCAGGCCGCCCGCCGCTTTCTCGCTGCGCCGGTGGCCAATATTGACGAAGTGCGCGCGATCCTCAACGACATCGTGGCCGACGACAAACGAGCCAGCGAGGTCATCCAGAAGTTGAGGGCACTGGTCCAGAAGGGCGGGCCCAATGAGCCTGATC
>CAYTVN010000441.1:0-1587 GCA_964441655.1 uncultured Verrucomicrobiota bacterium
TCACCGAAGGCGGGGACCGCCCATGATCCTGGCCTTTGAACTTTCCTCGCGAGCTGGCAGTGTGGTGGTCCACGACGGCAGTCAGGTCGTGGCCGAACAGCGCTGGGATGAACCGGCAGTTCGACACCAGGCCTTTTTCGCCGCGGTACCCCGGGCCATGAACGAGGCGGGCGTGACGTGGAACCACCTGCGCGCCATCGCCACCGGCCGCGGACCAGGCGCATTTTCCGGGGTACGGGTCGGGCTGATGGCGGCCCTGACGTTTGCCCGGCCCAGCCTGACCCCCGTACTCGCGGTCAGCAGCGGGGAGGCGCTCGCGATGGACGTGGTCCACGAAGCCGGCGCCCATCCTGTGGTGATTGCAGGCGATGCCCGGCGGGGCGCCATCTGGTACGCGGTTTTCCACCGGCACGGAACCGGGGTCAAGAAGCAGCAGGATTGGACCCTGGTCCCGGCGGCGGATTTTGTCGGCCATCTTCCCGATGGGGCCTGGGTAGCCTCCCCCGACTGGGCCCGTCTGGCCGCGGTTTGTGGTCCGCGCGATGCCCGGCTGCACTGGATCGAAGAAGACCGTTATCCCTCGGCCCGCCGGGTGGCGGAGTGGGCCGGGCAGCAAATGGAGGCCGGCTCAGCTGGTGAAGCGCTTGAACCGCTCTACCTGCATCCGCCGGTTTAAGCAGTCGCCCGTTTACCCTTGCCCACATTTGAGACAACACGCTAATTTAGAGGTATATTTTCGCGCGTGCCTTAAGGCCTGAATGCCTCAGGTTTTTTCGGGGGTCGGAGAGAAATTTATGGAAGCCGGTAATGCGGAACTCATTGAGCAACTGCATCTGAAATTTTCGCGCGATCCTACGTCGGTGCCCGCGGCCTGGCGTCGGTACTTTGAGCAGGCCCGGCGGGCGGATACCCCCACGGGCAAGGAGCCCACGCTGGACGACATCCGCCGCATGATGCGCGAACGCGCGCACGGCGCTTCCGCGGCGCGACCGACCCAGACCGATTCCGAGCCGTCCGGTTCAGCAGGCGGCAACGAGCACATCCGCAAGCAGGCGTCGGTCCTGCGGCTGATTCATTCCTACCGCCTGCTGGGCCATCATCGCGCCCAGGTGGACCCCATCAACCTGCGCGGCCTGCCCCTCATCCCGGACCTGGACCCCGCCTTCCACGGACTGAACGAGGCCGACCTCAATACAGTCTTCAATGTGGGCAATCTGTTCGGCAAGCCGGAGCAGCCGCTGCACGAAATCATCGCCATGCTCAAGGAGACCTACACCGAGCATATCGGCGCGGAATTCATGCACATCTCGGACGTCAACGAGAAGCGCTGGATCCAGACCCGCCTGGAGAGCACGCGCACCAACCCCGATTATCCGTCCGATTTCAAGCTGCGCCTGCTGGAGCGCCTGACCGCGGCCGAGGGCCTGGAGCAGTACCTGCACACGAAGTACTCCGGCCAGAAACGATTCTCGCTGGAGGGCGGCGAAACCACCATCACCGCGCTGGACGAAATCATCCTGCGCGCGGGCACCCAGGGCGTGGAGGAAATCGTCATCGGCATGGCCCATCGCGGCCGGCTGAACGTGC
>CAYTVN010000442.1:0-1541 GCA_964441655.1 uncultured Verrucomicrobiota bacterium
GGGTTCGGTTGCGGACCAAGCATTATTCCTACCGCACGGAACTAACATACATCGATTGGTCGCGCCGCTTTCTGGATTATGCCGCGCAGAGCCAGAAGGTGCCGCGGCCGGATATCACCCCGGAAACGGTGCGCGATTACCTGGCATACCTGGCGATTCAGGGCCACGTGAGTGCAGCTACCCAGAACCAGGCTTTTCACGCCATTCTTTTCCTGTGCCGCGAGGTGCTGTCCCTGGAGGTGGATGGCATGGCGGCGGGGGTGCGGGCCAAGCGGGGAGAGCGTTTGCCTACGGTGTTGACCGGGGAGGAAACGCGGGCTCTGCTGGATGCGCTGACGGGGTTGCCAAAATTGATGGCTCGCGTGATTTATGGCGGTGGGCTGCGCGTGTCTGAATGCTGCCGGCTGCGGGTGAAGGATCTGGATTTTGACAACAACCTGCTTTTTGTCCGTTCCGGAAAGGGGGACAAGGATCGCAGTACGATCCTCGCGGCGGGGGTGCGCGAAGAGTTGCAGCAGCATCTGAAAGAGGTGCGAGCCGGCTATGAGGAGGACCGGAAGGCGGGGTTGGCCGGGGTCTGGTTGCCTGATGCGCTGGATCGCAAGTATCCGAATGCGGCGACCGAATGGGGCTGGTATTGGGTCTTCCCCAGCCCCGGCCTGGCGGTGGATCCGCGCGCCGGGGTGGTGCGCCGCCATCATGTGGGGGATGCGGTGTTGCAGCGTGCGGTGCGCGATGCTGCGCTGTCGATAGGTTTCAGCAAGCCGGTTTCCGTGCATACGCTCCGCCACAGCTTCGCCACGCACCTGCTGTTACGCGGGGTGGATATTCGCCAGATCCAAGAATGCCTGGGTCACTCGAATGTGGAGACGACCATGGTTTACACACATGTGGTGAAGGATCTGCGGAGTCCGGTGGTGAGTCCGCTGGATGTGATGAAGGAGCCCGGGAACCCGGTCAATCTGGTCGAACCACCGGCGATGACTCAGGCGGCAGGCGCGACAGCTCCGGAGGCGCGTCCGGCGAAGAAGAAGGGGCGGTTGCGGAAGATTTTGATGTTGCTGCTGCTGTGAATAACGGGAAAAGGGATTAACCACGGATGGACACGGATAAGCGATGGTGGGGGCGAAAAAAAAGGGGCGCCTTGTGAGGCGCCCCCTTGGGGTTCTGATGTTGTTTGGGGCTCAGGCTTTTTTGAGGCGCTGTTCCAGGGCGTTCAGTTCCTCGTGCAGCGCTTTGGGTACGCGGTCGCCCAGTTTGACCAGGTGCTCGCGCAGGCCCGGAATTTTGGCCAGCCAGCCTTCCTTGTCGATGCTCAGCAATTCGGCTATGTCGGCGGCCGGGATGTCGAGCCCGCTCAGGTCGAGGTCCTTGGCTTCCGGCATGGGGCCGAGGACGGTGTCGGTGGCATGGGCGGTGCCGGCGCAGCGGTCGAAGATCCACTTGAGCACGCGACTGTTTTCGCCGAAACCGGGCCAGAGCCAGCGTCCGTCGGCAGACTTGCGGAACCAGTTCACGAAGAAAATCTTCGGCAGTTTGTC
>CAYTVN010000443.1:0-1504 GCA_964441655.1 uncultured Verrucomicrobiota bacterium
GACAGCCAGGAGGTGATCATGGACATCGCCACGGTGTCGTTGTTCTGGAAGGGATCCGAATCGATGACCGCAAAATGCGCATTGCCGAACGTAAATGAATAGTTCTTCTCCCGGATCGGGGCCGGGGCATTGGTCGGCATGAGAAAGTTTGCGACCGACCACATCCCCGAGGCGGTATCGTTGTCGTGGTTGCCCAGGGTGATATAGGCCGACACCCGCTGGATGGTCGGCCGGTAGAGTTGGAACCAGAACGGGTCGTACCAGCCCGGAGCGCCATCGGTATTGCAGGATGGATTCCCATAAATATTGTCGCCCACGGTGAGCAGGGTGTCGAAGTCCGTCCGCTCATTTACGCGGTCCGCAATAGCGTACATGGCGGGGGTGCCTTGTCCGTGATCGCCGATGACGACAAAACGGAATGACTGGTTGGTCGCTGCCCGCGTGCGGAACTGAAGGTTGGAAGCAAGCACTTCCGACCCGCTGCGGACACGGTAGAAGTAGGTAGTGCCGGGCAGAAGGTCGGGCAGCTCCAGGGCCTGCTCGCGGAGCAGGGCTTCGTTGGAGACGGTGCCGGCGGCATAGGTTAAATCCAAGCCGAAGTCCACCGCGCCTCCCATCGGTGCCGCGGTGCGCCATACCACGGTGGCCCGGGGCCCCGGCGTGGGCATTTGAATGAAAGGACCCCGTACCAGGGCGGCATTGGTGTAGAGCTCCACGATCAGGCTCAAGTCTGAACTGGAGAGGGAAACGTTGTGACCGGACACGGCGATTACGTTGGTGCCATCGCGCAGTACGGATGGGCTGATGGGAATGAATTCCTTCTCCTCGGTGGCCGGTGAACTGCTCCCGGGGCCGCGGGAGGCCTCATGGTTGCCGCTGGCCAGAGTGGAATGCTGGGGGGTGCCCGCGGGCATATTGCGCCGGGCGACTTCTACGCCGTTGATGTAAGCCACGAATCCGTCATCGTAATCTGCGGCCAGGGTCAGGTGGTGGATCAGTCCGGCGTCCGCGACTGCAAAGAGCCTGCGGGTGAACACCGAGGAGTAGGTATTCATATCGGCGAGCGTGGTGTTGTCATCACAATCGGCGAAGCCGAAGCCGGAGGGCGAAGGACCAAGCCAGGCGCTATCGTCGAAGGGCAGGTTGAACCACTGGTTCGTACCCTGTGCGGGGGGCGTGCTGGTCCCTTTGAAGTAGCGCCAACTATCACCCTCCACGATCTGTGGGCCGGGCAGCACGGGTGCGCTATAGGTGGGGGCAGCAACCCATACTTCATCCAGAAATGCGTCGTTGCCCACCACGTCGGGACCCCGCATGAAAAAAGCCACCGATCCGATAGAGGCACCCGGAGTGCCGGACGACCAGGATCCGCTGTAGGTAAAGAACGTTCCATTGTTGCGGTTGCTGATGGAAAACGCGTATGTGCGATCCGGCGGATTCAACTGGCAGTTCAAATCATAACGATGACCCAGGGTGAAGTTCACGGCCGGCGTGCTGCGATCAA